>NZ_JBEYVI010000056.1:0-53968 GCF_040643955.1 Streptomyces sp. NPDC047061 | reverse complement strand
GTCCGCGGCGAGGTCCTGCACAACCGCTACCGCGTGCTGACCCTGGAGTCGGCCTCCATCCCCAACGCCCTGGCCGCACTGCTGCTGCACGTCCGGGACGAGACCGGCTGCATCCCGCACATCTACTTCGAGTGGACCGAGGGCAGCCCGTTCGCCAACTTCCTGCGCTTCTTCCTCTTCGGCCAGGGCGAGGTCGCCCCGGTCACCCGCGAGGTGCTGCGCGAGGCGGAACCGGACCGCGCCCGGCGGCCCCGCGTCCACACCGGCTGAGGCTCCGGCGACCGCGTCAGGATCCCGTCAATATTCACCTGTGCCACGCTAGGACCCCGTCAGCAGCAGGAGCGGACCGCCCTACGGCCGCCTAGCGTCGGCGGCATGGAACGGAGCAGACCGGCACCCCCGGCCGGCGACCGCCACTGGCGCGGCAGCGCCCGGCTTGCGGTGGGCTGCGCCCTGCTGTTCTGCGCCATGACCCTCCTGGTCGACTGGGACGCGGGAAGCCTGACGCCTCTCCGCGCCCTACTCTGGTTCACCTTGTCGGCCGCGGTGTGCGCCATCCTGCTGCCGCCACGGGTCAGCGCGGGCTCAGGCTGGCTCGCGGTCCGCACTCCGTGGCGCCGACGCATCGTCCACACGAACGCACTGACGGCCGTACGACAGTACGAGGGCGTCTCCTCCCACCTGGTCCTGCGCGACACCTTCGGCAACCGGCTGGAACTCGATCCGCGGATCCTCGCGGCAAGCCCCTTGCTCTGGCACGAGCTCGACACGGGTGTCCGGCGCTCCCTGGAACGCGGAACGCTGCGCCTGGGAGCGGATGTCATGGAGCGGCTGGGGCATCACATCGACGACGAGACGGTCCAAGCGGTGCTTCGGGCATCGGGACTTTCCTGACCGCAGAGCAGATAGTCCCTGATAGCCCCCTCACGCATCACCTGTGAGCCCACCCATCACCAACACATTCGAGATGACAGAAATAAGTGTCATCTCAGTGATAGATGCTAGATTGCCGATGTGCCACAGGACGCCCAGTTGATCTTCGCCGACCACGTCGGCCGCTTCTACGCCCGCCACTACGCTTTCCCGCCCATGGCCGGACGTCTGCTCGGATATCTGCTCGTCTGCGATCCGGCCCAGCAGACGATCGACGAGCTGAGCGACGCACTGCTGGCGAGCAGAAGCGCGATCACGGGTGCGGTCAAGCTGCTGGAGAGCTATGACCTGGCACGACGCACCAGATCGGCCGGCGAACGGATGGACCGGGTGAGCCTGAACCCGACCGGCCGACAGCCGCAGAACTTCGACGCGACCCTCCACCTGGAGCACGCGGCACTGTTCCGGGAGGGCTTGGACCTGCTCACCGACGCGACGCCGACGCGCCGGGCCCCGCTCGAAGAGATGGTCGCGCTGGCGGAGTTCCTCGCCGAGCGCCTGCCCGCACTGCGGGACGAGTGGCACGCACACCGCGAGGGACTGCGCGACTCCGGGAAGCTGCCGCCTTCCGGCTCATAGCCCCTCACAGCCCCGACGGCACGGAGAGTTCCATGACGACCGAACCCAACCCGACCTACCAGTCCGATGTGGCAGCCCTGCGCGAGCGCATCGATCGCGGAGACCCGGACGCCGCCGACGAGCTGATCGAACTGGCCGCGGAACAAGGTGACATGGAGGAACTCCGGCGTCTCGCGGAGACCGGCAACTCCACCGCGACAGACCAGCTCATCGAACTCGCCGCCGAACAGGACGACCTCGCCGAACTCCGACGTCTGGCAGACCAGGGCAACACCACCGCCGCCGAGGTTCTCGACGAACTCATCGACGAATGAACCGGATCCGGCTGCTTCACCGCGTCCGCGCACACGAATGACCGAGTGCCCTGCACGGTCCGGACGCAGCCGTGGTGGGCGGTGATGACGACGGTGGCGAGAACGTAGAGCCGCCGGTCCGGCGATCGCGTCTTCAGTGCTCGCCGCGATCGAGAGCGGCCACCTCGCGGACGGCCTCGGCAACGGCCGTGAAGTCCTTCTTCAGGATCGCGTCGTGATTGCTGGCGACCTTCGCGCTGAGCCGGAGGTTCGGGTTTCGCTCGAATACCTCGTCGAGGCCGGCGCGGATGCGTTCCTGCTCGTCACCCTTGCTTCCGAGGGACGCCCCGGAGGCCAGCACGTACCGCACCGGAACGGTGATGTCGTCCAGCACGGGGCCCAGTTCGCCTGCGCGGGAGATCTTGCCCAGCTCGATATTGCAGTCCGCCATCTGTACGGGGGTCATCCGCGGGGTCAGGCCCGTCGGGCGCAGCAGCGGCAGGAACCAGCCCATCCGCCGGAACAGCTTCCGGATCCGCTGCTCCATGGCCTCGTCCAGCCAGTCGTACGGCTGCGCGCCGTCGACCAGGACCGCGCCCAGCGCACGCTCCGGATTCCGGTTGGCCCAGTGCGCCCCGACGAACGCCCCGTACGACCAGCCCACCACCAACGCCCGGTCGACGCCCCTGGCCGCGAGAACGGCGTCGACGTCCCGGACGGCGGCCTCGAAGGAGTAGTCCGCCGAACGCTTCGACTTCCTGCCGCGGGCCCTCTCGTCGTAGGTGATGTGCCGCCATTCCGGCCCCAGTTCGGCGATGACCCGCCGCCAGTACCCCTGCGTGGCGAACTGGCCGTTGAGGTAGACCACCGGAGTGCCGGCACCGTCGGTGTCAGTGACGGCCAGGGCTGTGTCGTCGACCGGCACCATGCCGGTCCACGCCGAACCGTTCGAGGAAGTGCTGTTCTTCGTCATGTCGCTGTTCCCCCTGATCGTATGAGCTGTCGGGTACGGCTGTTGCGGGCCGGGCCCCGCATGTGGATCGCGGCGGGCCCGGACGGGGCGGTTCTGGTGGCGCTTCTTCAGAGGCTGCGGGCGGTGATGTCGCCGCGGGAGGTGGTGGCGCGGATGTCCAGTTCGGTGCTGCCGTCGTTCTTGAGGGCGTTGCTGACGCGGCCGTAGTCGGTACCGGCGTCCAGGGCGCCGGAGACGCCGGGGGCCGTGGCGACCGAGATGTCGCCGTCCTGGGTGCGGAGGACGACCGTGCCGGGGCCGGCTTCGTTGATCCGGATGTCGCCCCGTGCGGTGCTGATCTCCGCGGAGCCACCCAGCCGGCCGACCTCGACGTCGCCGTCGGTCGCGGTGAGGCGGAGGCTCGCGGCCTCGTCGATCTTGATCTCCCGGTACGCGCCGTCGAAGACGACTTCCCCTAGGCGCCCGACGCCACGCAGCTCCGCCCCGGCGGCCTTGCCCTCGACGCGGGAGCCGGCGGGCAGCTGAACGGTGACCTGAAGGGATCCGGAGGGTCCGAAGAGCTGGTTGCCGGGGGCCGACGCCGTGATCCGCAGGACTCCGTCGGCGTAGGTGACAGTGGTCTGCTCGGCGGCCTTGGTGTCGCGGTTCTTGGAGGGGTTGGCGGGCAGGACCTCGACGGTGGTGTCGGCGCGATCCGCGGCGATGAGCTGGACACGGCCGGCGGGGATGTCCACAACGGCGGTGATCGGGGCGGGGGTGGCGAACTTCTGCATCACTGTCTCCCATGACTCGCTGTTTCCGATGAACGAAAAGCTACGTTGCATTCACTGATCACACAACAGACTCGTTGCACATAACCTCAGTTTGCGCAGCTACATGGCGTTAAAGCGTTGCGTTGACTTTCAAGGTCAATGCAACGGAGGTCATCTATCCGTTGCATTAGATTGAGAATGAACGCTACTCTGAACACTGCGGGGACCGCCGAGGGACGCGAAGGAGACCGCGATGCCGGGAGGCAGGCTCACCCAGCAGGAACGACAGCAGATCGCGCTGGGACTGGCCGACGACCTCGCTTACGCCGAGATCGCCCGCCGCCTCGACCGTCCGACCTCGACGGTCACGCGGGAGGTGATGCGCAACGGCGGCCCCACCGCCTACCGCGCCGACCTGGCCCACCGCACCACCGAACGCCGCGCCCACCGGCGCAGGCAGACCGCGCGCCGAGGGACCGAGACACCCTCGCCGGCCTACGGACGCGATCCCGAGGCCGTGCGGGAGTACGAGGAGACACTGACCGCCGTCATGATGGCCTCGGGCATGACCGCGATGCCGGCCCGGGTGATGGCCTCCATCACCCTCACCGACACCGGCAGCCTGACCGCATCCGAACTCGTCGAGCGCCTCAAGGTCAGTCCGGCGTCCATCTCCAAGGCAATCGCGTTCCTGGAGAGCCAGAGCCTCGCCCGCCGGGAACAGGGCGAAGGCCGCCGTGAGCGCTACATCGTCGACGACGACATCTGGTACCAGTCGATGATGGCCAGCGTCCGGGCCAACGCCCGGGTCGTCGAGATCGCACGGCAGGGCGTCGACGTCCTCGTCCCCGGCACCCCGGCCGCCAACCGCCTGGAGAACGTCGCCCGCTTCCTCGACTTCGTCAGCGAGAGCCTCGCCCGCGCCGCGGAGCAGGCTCGCGAGATCCTCCACACGAAACCCGGAACGTCCTCGACCGGCGCCGGCCGACCAAGTCCGGACCAGGAGTAGACAGCCGTCCCGATGGACACGGTCCGACGATCCTCGGCTTCCTGCCCGACGCCACCGTCACCCTCTGCATCAGCTGCCGACACGACGGCGTGACTCTGCCTCGCCGAACCTCGGCCCGGCCGACAGGGGCACGTACTGTACGCCGAGGAGTCCGGGCCGCGCGCCATGGTGCCGGCGCGGCCGGGAGGGGACGGTCCGGCCTCGGGGTAGAAGTCGGCGGTCGCCTACACCTCGATGTGCGAGCCCATGATGACCGTCCGGTCTCGGGGCAGGCCGAAGTACTCGGCGGCATCCGCGGTGATGTAGGAGGTGGCGATGAAAAGGCGCTTGCGCCAGGGCGCCATAGTCGGCGCCGTTCCGCGGCGGAGCTCGATCGTGGAGAGGAAGTAGGACGCCTCGTCGAGTTGGAGTGGCCCCTCGGTCGAGGCCGGGTCCAGCGACGCCAGGACGCCGGGCACGTCCGGTGTCTCCATGTAGCCGACGTGAGCGGTGACGTGGATGATCCCGTCGTCGCCGTAGCCGAGACCGTCGACGGTGATCCGCTGGTCGGCCGGGACACGGGGAATGGGTTCGGTCGTGATGGCCAGGATCACGACGTGATCGTGTCGTACGTGGTTGTGTTCGAGGTTGGCCCGCATCGCCAGGGGCGCGGTCTGCTTGCCGCGGTTGAGGAAGACGGCCGTGCCGGGCACGCGGAGCGTCGTCGCCTCCTTGGCGCGGAGTTCGTCGATGAACTCCTCCAGCGGGCCCTCGCGTCGCGCCCGTTCGGCGGTGACGAGCTCGCGGCCGCGCTGCCAGGTGGTCATGACGGTGAACACGGTGAGGCCGATCAGCAGCGGCAACCACGCGCCGTGCACGAGCTTTGTCAGGTTGGCCGCCACGAACAGCAGGTCCACCGTCAGCAGCAGCGCGGCACCGGTACCGATCAGCCAGCGCGGGGTGCCCCACTGGGCGCGGGCGACGTAGAAGAACAGCAGGGTGGTGATGGTGATGGTGCCGGTGACCGCCATGCCGAAGGCGAAGGCCAGCGCCGCGGAGCTGCGGAACGCGAAGACCAGGGTGAGGACCGAGACCATCAGCAGCCAGTTGATCCACGGGACGTAGATCTGGCCCGCGGCGGACTCGGAGGTGTGCGCGATCCGCAGCCTCGGCAGATAGCCCAGTTGGGCCGCCTGAGAGGTGACCGAGTACGCACCGGTGATCACCGCCTGGGAAGCGATCACCGTGGCGGCCGTGGCCAGCAGGATCATCGGCCAGCGTGCCCAGCCCGGTACGAGCAGGAAGAACGGGCTGCTGATGTTGCCCGGGTCGGCGAGGATCAGCGCGCCCTGACCGAGGTAGCTGAGGACGCACGCCGGGAAGACGAGGAACATCCAGGCGCGCGTGATCGGGCTGCGCCCGAAGTGGCCCATGTCGGCGTAGAGCGCCTCGGCGCCGGTGACCGCGAGCACGACCGCGGCCAGGGCGAAGAATGCGGTGTCGAAGTGGCCGTGCAGGAAGCCCACAGCGTAGGTGGGCGACAGGGCCTTGAGGATCTCGGGGTGGTCGGTGATGCCGACGACGCCGCACGCGCCAATGGTCAGGAACCAGACGATCATGACCGGCCCGAACACCCGGCCCACCGCAGCGGTTCCCCTGCGCTGCACCAGGAACAGCACCACGATGATCACCGCGGTGATCGGCACGACCGCGTCACCGAGCGACGGCTCGACGACCTTCAGGCCCTCGACCGCGGACAGCACCGAGATCGCCGGCGTGATCATGCTGTCGCCGAAGAACAGCGACGCGCCGAAGATGCCCAGGGCCGCCAGGACGACGGCGGCCCGCGCGCCCCGCGGGCCGCTCCAGCGGCGCAGCAGGGTGATCAGCGCCATGATGCCGCCCTCACCGTCGTTGTCGGCGCGCATCGCGAGCAGCACGTAGGTGACCGTGACGATGATCATCACCGACCAGAACGCCAGGGACACCACCCCGTACACGTTCTCCCTGCTGACCGGGACGGGATGCGGGTCGCCGGGGTTGAACACCGTCTGGAGGGTGTAGATCGGGCTGGTCCCGATGTCGCCGAACACCACACCGAGCGCCCCGACCATCAGCGAGAGGCGCACTGCGGACCGCGGGTCCGGAGCATGAGGCCCGGGCAGTCCCGTCGGCGGTCCCTCGCCCGAGCCGATCGGGTGCCGATGGCTGGTCATGTCGATCCTCCGCGGCGCAGGCCGGTTACCGGGCGTGTCGTGCGGGACGATACATGTCCGTTGAAAGCCTCTCGGCAGCACACCCCGCATGCCGGATCCCGATTCGGCACGATGCCGCAGAGGTCCACGAGTGGTGGGGGTGAGCGACCCTCAGGTACTGCCTCCGAAGCCAAGGCAACCACTGGCGCTGCGACGGGCCGAATTGCAGTCGACAGTCAACTCTCAACTACGCAGGCCCGGTTAAGGAACCGCTAAGAAATGCACCATCGAATGTCATGAGCATCCCAAAATGACCTAACGTCGTGATCGACCACAACTTACCGCGAGCGCTCGGGGGAACGGACGCTCGCCGAAATCGGGGAATTCATGTCTTTACGCACCCGCACGCTTGCCGTCGGCACTGCGCTCTCGGTCGCTCTCCTCACAGGGTCGACCACCGCCGCGTCAGCCGACTCGCAGCAGGACGAAGTGGTGTCGGTCCAGAACGGCGACACCGCATACGGCTGGGTATCCAGTGATTATCTGCAGGCACATCCGGGGTTCCTCGAATCCCAGGCGAAGTCCGTCGAAGCGGAGCCGCAGAGCCACTTCGGATGCAACACGGACGTGTGCATCGACGTCCTGGGAACCGGACTCAAGGTGAACCAGTGGAACACCACCGCCAACGCCAACGTGGGCTGTAGCCAGGCGAAGTACGTGCGGAACTCGAACCAGGTCTTCGAATCGGATCCCATCTGCCCGCCAAACAGCAATCCGGGTGTGTACTACTACTACACGAACCCGAACACCACCTACCCGCAGAACACCAAGCTGTGCAACGCCTGGACGAAGATCACCGGATACCCGTGCGCCACCGTGCATCGGTGAACTGTTCACCGGCGAAACGAAATCCCGTTCATCAGGAGCGACATGCAGGACGATGAAGTGGTCGCCCGGGGAATGCTTCCCTCCGGAGAGGACTGGCAGCTCACTGCCACCGTCCGTCCGGACAATGTCATGACGATGCTCAGCATCACCAGACAGGGCACCTCGGTATTCGGTGGCGGCATGGGGGGACCGGCGCTTGCCGAGAATCAGAGCCTCAATCTCTACTGGGGCAGCGAGGGAGACGTCTTCGGAATCGTCGTGCGAGCCGCAGAGTCCGTCGCGCATCTGACCGTGACGGTGGGATCGGCCGAGCCGACCGAACTCCGGCTGCATCCGGTCCCGCACTGCCCTGGAGTGAACGTTGCCGCATTCGGCCTGAAGATGGACCGCAGGGAAGAGATCTCGCTGTCGGCTCGTGACAGGAATGGACACGTGCTGGAGACGCGCTCGTCCCCAGTTGCCCCGCCCGCTCCTCCCGCGGGAACCACTGGCGGCGGCTGGCTCGCTGAGTGACAAATCCATAGAGTGTGCCCCTGCCCGGCGAGAATGAGGAGTTTGAAGATCCTCGTTTCGCTTCGGGCGGAGGCACTCTCTTGTGACCAGTACTCCCGGGCGGTTCAGTTCCGGTGGATGGTGATCGTTGTCCAGAGTCCGACGTGTACCAGGTCGCCGTCCGTCAGCGGCACCGGCTTGTAGGGGACGACAGGGTCCTCGGCGCCGTTGACCGTCGTGCCGTTGGTCGAGCCCTTGTCCATGAGGGACCAGGTGGAGTCGGGCTGCTGGATGAGGATGGCGTGTTCGTGGGAGACGCCCGGGTCTTCGGAGGCACCGCCCAGGTCGATAAAGGGGGTGTGGCCCGAGGACCGGCGCCGGCCGATGGTGATCAGGACGTGGGTGAGGGGGATGTGGCGGTCCGGGGAGTGGGTGGGGAAGTAGAGTCTCTGGTCCTCGGGTTCGCTGCGGGCCATCACCTTGGCGAAGTACTCGTGGTCGACGGAGACGGTGGCCGTCCAGGAAGGTGACCGAGACGCGGAGACGGCGCCGGCCCCTGCCCCGGTGGTGAAGTCGTAACGGCACGCCTCGCAGAACCGGGCCAGGTCGCCGCGGGGCGCTCCGCAGTCGGGGCAGAGTTCGGCGGCGGAGGGTGCCGATACGGAGGTCATGCGGTGGCCGCAAACCTTGCACCAGTCGTCGGTTCCGGACTGACGGCCGTTCGGGCAGGTCGACGTGCTCGCTTTTCCCTCTTCACCCCTCTACGCACGGAGAGCGCTATTTCTTCTTCACGCGTATGGTCTTCGTCGAGCGGGTTTCCAGCATCATCTCGCCCACAACAACCACCTTGGCCTTGAGCCGCACCGCGCCGTTCGCGGCGTCGACGACATCCACCACCTTGGCCAGCAACTTGGCGGTGTCGTCGTTGCCGGACGTGCTGGCGAGCTGGACGGCGCGGCCCAGCTTTGCGGTCGCGGAGTCGAAGTCGCCCTGCTTGCGCGCTTCCACGCCCTCCTGGATGGCCTGGGCGAGCTCGGCCTGCCCGGTGTAGTGGGCGACCTGGGGGTTGATGTGGGTGGAGGCCGCCATGTCGTCGGTCCAGCAGGCACGTACGAGGCCCTGGGCGGCCGCCTGTGTCGTGCCGTCGGGCTGGGGGACCACGAGGGAGATCCGGGCGGCCAGCATCTCCTCGCCGACTTCCGAGAGGGGCACCCGGACACAGACGTGGTAGTCCCGGGACTCGTCGCCCGAGGAACCTGTCGGGTAGTCGCCTGCGCGGGGGCCGGTCTCGGCGCGGCGGAAAGTCAGGCCCTCGACCGTGGGGGCGACCTGCTTGACCCACTTGATCTCGGAGCCCTCCGGGGTCCAGACGCGCAGCGCCACAGCGGTACCGGGTTGGCTGTGGAGGCGCCGAGGTCGTGGGGACGGGGTGGATCCGGCGGACGACGACCGCCGTTCCCGTCTCCTGCTCCATCCGGCTCAACGAACTCGTCGGCAATGGTTCGGCGCCCTGGCCGACGGCAAGCACACCGCAGAGTCCGCCGACTGGATCGCCGCCACTGTCAACGACTGATCCCCCTGACGGCCTTGGGTGCATGCCGCCGCTGCGGCGCGCCCTCGTCCCACGTGCCAGAGCACTTGGCCTCGTCCGGGACGTCCGACCAGCAGGAGCCAGGAACTCCGCGTTCAGCGTCACCCGCCCTCTGCGCCCGATCGATACGCGCCGCCTCGACACGCCCTGACCTGCCCGCAGGTCACCTGACACCCCATCAGAACGAGCGTCAAATGAGCGTCAAGATACCCCCGAGAGCGTCATTTCAGCGTCAAGATATCGCCCGTAACGCCCACACCGCACATTACGCACACCACCCAAACCCGCAGGTCAGGTGCCCTTTGCGGCCAGTTCAAGGATCGCCACGCACTCCACGTGATGCGTCATCGAAAACATGTGAAACAAAAACATGCGGAAGGAACTGGCAGGTCAGAGCCTCGCACTCCACAAATCGAACACAGTGTCGATGTGCGTTACGTGCGGAGTGGGCGGTACGTGCAAAATGTTGACGCTCAATGCACTGCCGAATCGTCACTGCGCACGCCGCTGTCCCGGACGGCGAGGCAAACGGCAGCCCATTCGGCGCCAGTGCGCCACCCGCGCCGACGGCGGCCAGGGCAGCGCCACCACGACCGAGTACGCCGCACATCGCCGGCTCAAGCCCGCCAAAACCGCGGGCTCATCAAAATCACCAAGCGCCGTCGCCGTTGGAGCGCGCGGCTCACCGATAAGGGAAAGCAGCTGCTGGCGTCCCAGGGCCGGCCTTGCACCGAAGCCGCGAGCCCGTCGCTGCCTGATTTTCTGGGCACTCGTGCCAGAAACGCCCGCTCATCATGGGGACTTGAAGGATGTGTGGAGGTCACCATCCATGCGCCGGCGCAGTCGCGCGTCCTACGGCTCGATCACCGTCGACTACGAGCACGAACTCGCCCAGCTCGACAAGCAGGGACACCGGCCGCTGCGGACCACAGGCATGGACGACCCCGGAGCTGGGCTGTAGCAGCGATCGGCCCGGTGACGCTCTGAGCCTGCCGGATGGCTGGTTGATTATGCTGCGATGAGGTCCTCGACGGTCTTGGCTCGGGCGGTCTCGCGGTGGGATTCATGGCTCCACCGTGACGGCCGCCCAGCGGGCCGGACAAGCATCAACCGGATCATCGCTACCTTGAGCATTGAGGCCCTAACTTCCCCTTCCGCCTCAGATATCTCCAGCCCTATGCCGAGGCGGCCCGCACCTGGCTGCACGCCGAGGCCGAGGTCGTCGACACCACGCGGCTCGCCCCCGCCGAGGCGGCCCGGCGGATCGCGGAGGCGGTCATGATCCAGCCCTGAAAGAGTCATGGATGATCACACCTGCGACAGAAGGGAAAATGTCAGTCGGAAACGGGCCTCCGGATTCTACGGTGACTCCCCCGCGGCAGGTGATCCGCGGTAAGTGATCCATGGGGGGAACCATGTTTCTGTCACGCGGAACCCGCACAGCTCAAGAGCCGCTGCCAGAGCCGGAGTCGGCGGTGCCGGTTCCCGGGCCCGGCGGGTGGGCGGCCGTGGAGTCCCTGGGGCGTGCCGTGTTCGCGGTGCTGGACACCGACGGCCGCGCCGACTACGCGGAGTGGTTCGAGGAGTTCCGGGAGGATCCGCAGGGCGTGGTGAAACCCGCGCTCACTCCGGCCGTCAGTTCAGGAGTGATCGTCACCTCGGCTCTCCTGTACGTGCTCCCGGTGGCGGCCTGGCTGGTGAAGATGGTCGCCGAGCGCCTCGCGGGGCAGGCCGTGGACACCCTCGGCGAGACCGTCCGGGCGAAGATCGGACGCCTGCTGGAAGACCGCCGCGGCGGGGCGGCGCCCGCCCTGGACCCGGACGAGGAGCAGGTGGCCCTCGCCGCGCTGGCGGCCTGGGCCCGGAGCGTCGGCGCCGACGCCGAGCAGGCGGGCACCGTGGCCACGGCCGTCATCGCCGTCCTGCGCGCCGGAGGTGCCGGTTGACGGCCGGTGACGACCGGCAGCGCGGGGTCCTGTCGCCCACCGGCGCCCGCTATGTACTGCTGATCGTCACACTGACCCTCGCGGGCGCGTTCGCGGGGCAGGTGATCCACAATCTGGTGCTCGGCCCGTCGTGGGCCGCGGCCGTGCTGAAGTGTTCGGGCAGGGGCGCCGCTCTGTTCCCCGACTCCGCCTTCGACCGGGCGCTGTACGTGTCCCGCTGCACGGGACCGGTGCAGCGCCGCGAGGCCGAGGTCTCCCTGGTGGGCTCGGCGGCGGTACTGCTGCTCGGACTGGCCGGTCTGTGGGTCCTGCCGCGCCGGCTGCTGCGCCGCGCGGGTCCGCTGAAGGCCGTACCGGCGCGCTGGCAGGAGCTCGCCGACCGGGTCGCCGCCGAGATGGGGGTACGGCGTCCGCCGCGACTGGTCTGGGGCGCCGCCCCCGTCCGGGAGGCGTTCGTGCTCGGCCGGGGCGGGCGCTCCCGCGTCGTCCTGCCGCGCGGCATCCGGCTGCTCCCCGAGGCGGAGGCGGAGGCGATCGTCCGCCATGAGGTGGGGCACCTCGCGGCGGGCGACACCGTTCTGGTCTGGCTCACCCGCGGCCTGTGGTGGGCCCTGCCGCCGGTGCTGCTCGCCGCGCCCCTCGTCGCCGCCGTCCAGGGCTGGCGGCTGCCGGAGACGAGCCCTGTGCGGATGCTGTCCCACCCGTTCTGGGCCGAGTACGGCGCGAGGGCCCTGGTCCTGCTGGTGGTCGCCGCGCTCGTCACTCAGCTGATCATGCGGTCGCGGGAGCACGAGGCGGATCTTTCCGCCGTACGAGGGCAGTCGGTCGCGCTGTGGGAGTCTCTGCTCGGCGGGGCGCAGCCGACCGGGAGGCGGAGCTGGCTCGACCGGGCGCGCGCCAACCACCCCACCCACGACCGCCGACTCGCCGTACTGCGCGCGCCGCTGACGCTGCTGCGCCCCAGCCTCCTGGACACCCTTGTGGTCGGGCTGCTCGCGGCCGTCCTCCTGGACTCCATGGACGGCCTCGGCAACCTCCTCCTCAGCGGCACCTCGTGGAGTTCGGCACCGGTCGGCGCCCTGTCCGCCGGGCTGTTCCTGGCCGTCGGCTGGGGCATCGCGGTGTGGCGCGACACCCAGGCCCGCGGCGGCGCGAACAGCGGGGCCCTACGGTGGCTCCACGCCGCCCTGGGCATGAGTGCCGGGGCCGGGCTGCTGGTCCGGTTGCAGAGCACGGGGACCACGGCCAGCGGGCCGATGCGGGGATGGCCCCTGCTGATCGTGCTGCCGCTCGCCGTCATGGGGGCGGCCTCGCTCGGTGCCGCGTTCGCCCGTCTGTGGAGCAGCAGGCGCGGTGCCGAACGCATCGCCTTCCGGGACCAGTTGGCCGTTGTCACCGTCAACGCACTGCTCTTCGGCGGCGCGTTGTGGCTGGCGATGGACTTCTGCACGATGCTGAAGGCGGCGTTCGCCGAGCCGGTGCCGTCCGCGGCGCTGCTCACCGGCCCCTACTCGGCATCGAGCGGCACCCGTGCCGTCGGGTTGGCGGCGGTCGCCGCGACGGCCCTGTGGGCGGCCCTGCGCCGGGCCCGGCCGCTGGACAGCCACTGGCTCCCGGCGCTGGGCGTCGCCGGTGCCGTCGTCGCCTCGGCGGTGACCCGGCTGGGGTACCGGCCGTCGGCGATGCCGCGCGACTGGACCGCGACCTGGCAGCTCGACGTACTGACCGCGCTGTGCGCGGGGGCGGTCTGCGCCGTCGCACTGGTCGTCTGCCGGGGTTCGGACGGTCTCGGCCCCGCCCTGTACGCGGCCCCGGCGGCGTCCGTACTCACGGCCACCGTGCTGTGGGCGGCGCGCTTCGGTTCCTGGCGGCATCCCTTCGACGTGTGGGCCACGGTCCTGGTCGAGGGCTCGCTGTCCGGTCTCGTCGTCGTGCTCGTGGCCCTGGCCGCGCCGGCCGGGCTGCTGCCCGCGTGGGGCGCCGGGCGCCGGACCGTGACCGGCGGCGCGGCGGCCGTCACCGCGCTCGCGGCGACCGCTGCCGTCGTGGCGCTCGAACACTTCGGGGACGCCGTGCTGTTGCGCTGAACCGACGCCGACGCGCCGAACCGCTCGACCGCGACGCGCCCGGCCCGCCCTCGTCAGCGCCGCCTCGACCAAGCCCGGTAGGGCTCAAGTGCTCTCAGAGGGCAATTCGCCTAGATCAAATGCCCTCTCAGAGGTCGATGACAACCTTGCCCTTCACGCGCCGGCCGGCCTGGAGCTCGACCGCGCGGCGGATCTCCTCGATCGCGAAACTCGCCTCGACAGGCACGTGGAGTCGACCCGCCACAACCAGGCGCGCGATCTCTTCCAGGGCGCCGGGAGCCGCGTTCGCGCCGTTGGCCGCCGTCACGCCGTCGATCTGTGCTGCGATGGTGCAGATTCGCTTGTCCGGGACGCCGAGTTCCCGTGCGACGTGCACGGTCTCCTCTCCGTGCAGGTCCATGGCGGCGGTGACGCCGTCGGGAGCGAGGGCACGGACCCGGTCGGCCAGGCCGTCGCCGTAGACGACCGGTTCGGCTCCGAGTTCGCGCAGGTAGTCGGGCGAGGACGGCGATCCCGTCCCGATCACGCGCGCTCCGGCGATCCGGGCGAGCTGGACGGCGAACACCCCGACCCCGCCTCCGGCGCCGCCGATCAGCACGGTGTCGTCCGGACCGGGGTTGATCGCGGCGAGGGCGGCGGATGCCGTGCGGCCCGCGATCGTGAGGGTGGCGGCGATGCGGTCGTCGACGCCGTCGGGCGTGTGGTGGGCCTCGTTCGCCGCGGTGTCCCCGGATGAGTCGACCACCACGCAGTCGGCGACCGCGCGGGACAGAGCGCCCCCGAACGCCCGGTCGCCGTGCGTGAAGCCGCTCACCCCGTCGCCGACCTGGTCGACCACTCCCGCGTAGTCGGTCCCGAAGCCGACCGGCAGGGTCAGGCCGAACCGGGCGGCGGTGTCCGCGTCGGCGGTCATGAACCAGTCCATCGGATGGCGCTGGATGGACTTGTTCGGGGACTGGGTCGCGACCAAGAACGGCATGCTCGACACGCTGCTCGCGATGATCGAGTCGGGTGAGATCGCCCAGGCGCAGACTCGGACCGAGCTCCTGACGGCCATCACCAGGATGCTCGACGCCGGCCGCGCGGCGGGCGACCTCCGCTCCGACGTCACCGCCGAAGACATCGCCGCCGCCCTCATCGGCATCTTCACCGTGGCCCCCCGACCCGAGCGCGAAGCTCAGGCCGGTCGCTTGCTGAACCTCCTGATGGACGGCCTCCGGGCCACGGACCGGCCAGCCTGAGCCCGGATCGAGGCCGACGCATCTGGGCTCTGCCCGACTGGCGCCAGGCGGCTGCTGACCGCCGATTACTGCTGGTCGTCGGTGAGAAGCTCGGTCAGCTGGGCGTCCACCAGTCGTACCTGCTCGGTGAACGGCTGCAAGGTGGCGGTGACGTCCGTGAGTTGCTCGTCCTCGCCGACGTCAGCGTCGGTGACGACCAGCTCAAGGTTCTGGTCGATGATGCGCATGTGCAGCCCTTGGAACACACCGCGCAGGTGGGCGACGGCCTGGTTGCCGCCGCGGGTGCCGCAACTGGCGACGGCGGCGGGCTTGTCGCGCCACTCCGCGTACGCGGGCGAGCCCGGTGAGGTCGTAGTTGAGCTGGGCGAGGATTCCCTCATCGCGCCAGGAGGCGTAGTGCACACCACTCATTCATGGTCCAGAGGCCGAACTGCGCGACTCCGCACGGGTGATCGCGGGGGCGGTTCGGCCGCGGGGACGGCTCCCGGTGCCGGTGCCACGGGCGGACGACCCGGCCCGCGAGCTCTACCTGCTCGGCCACGGGCTGACGTAACCCAGGCGGTCTCGTGCGTCAACCCGTGGGTTGACGCCAGGTATCAACCCGGGAGTCAACCTGCGGGCCGAGGCCGTGCGGCGCCGCGGGCGGCAAGCTCTTCCCCATGACGACGACTGACTACCTCATCTCCGCCGCCCTGATCCTTCTGGTGATTCCGCAGATGCGCGGCGGCCGTCTGACGCCCCGCACGCTCCTGCTGCCGCTGGTGTCCGTCAGCGCCGCGGCCGCGCACTACCTTCATTCCTTCCCGACCGAGGGCCACGACGTCCAGCTGGACCTGTTCGGCGTCACGATGGGCATAGTGCTCGGTCTGGCCAGTGGTCTGGCCACCCGCGTCAGCGTGACCGAGGACGGTGCCGCGTACTCCAAGGCCGGGTGGCTGGCCGCCCTTCTGTGGGTGCTGGGCATGGGCGCGCGCTCGGCCTTCGTGTACTGGGCCGAGCACAGCGGCGCTCACAGCATTGCGCAATTCAGCCGCGACAACCTGATCACCGGCACCGCCGCCTGGACCGCCGCGCTGCTGCTGATGGCCGTCACTCAGGTGGTATGCCGCCTGGTGGTGGTGCGCGTCCGGGCCTACCGGCTCACCTCCCCCCTTGTCACCCCCGCCGTGGCGTGAAGCGTGGCACCCAGCAGACCACCGCTCGCAACACAATCCGCCCTGGCCCGGTTCCGCGTTCGCGGGCCCGGGCCGGGCTTTGCGATCAGCGGCGCAGCGTGCATCTATTCTTCAGAAGTGACGGACATACTTCAGCCGACGGGCCCGGTCAGTCCACGGCTGGCGGTGGCTCTTGCCAGTGCCCGGGAGCGACGCGAAGGCAGGGGCCGGCGTATGCAGCCCGTGTTGTGGGGAGTCATGGCCGCCGTCGCAGTCCAGTCCCTGCACGCCTCCCCCGCCCCCGGCGTCAGAGGCAGGCACCTGGCAGTCACCCTGGTGCTCGTCGGCTGTCTGCTGCCCATGGCCGCGGTCGCGTCGAACCTGTGGCCCCTCACCGGTCGTCCTGCCCGCTGCCTGGTGTTCTGCGTGCTGGTGGACGGCTTCGGGTTTGCTCTGGGTATCCTGCAGCCCGGCTCGATGTCCACCCTGCCACCGTCCGTCGTGGTCCTGGTGGCCTTCCTCATCCTGGAGCGACGGGCGGCCACTGTGCTCGCGGCCGTCGTCATGGGCTGTCTGACCGGGGCGGCGGCCGCCGGGTTGGACGGCGGTACCGACAACTTCCTGCATCAAATCCTGTTCGGCGTCATCCTGGCCGTCGTGGGCATCGTGGTGCGGCAGTCGATCATCAACGAGGTGGCCGTCACCGTGCTGCTGGCCCAGCTCGAGGACGCCCGGGAGGCGGAGACCGAGGCGGCGGCGCTGGCCGAACGCACCCGTATCGCCCAGGATCTGCACGACGTGCTCGCCCATACCCTGTCCGGACTGGCCGTGCAGATACAGACCGCCCGGCGGATGACCCGGCGCGACCAGGTGAGCGGGGATCTGCGGGGGCTGCTGGACCGGGCCGGTGAGCTGGTCAAGGAGGGTGTGGCCGATGCGCGCCGGGCTGTGCGGGCGCTGCGCGGCGAGCGCGTGCCTTCTCTCGCGCGGCTGCCCGAACTGGTCGAACGCTATCGGGTGGACCTGGAGCTCGACGTGACGCTGTCCGTGATCGGGCCGCACCGGGAGCTGCAGCCCGACGTTGGTGAAGCCCTGTACCGCGGTGTGCAGGAGGCGTTGACCAATACGGTCCGCTACGCACGCGACGCACAGGCCACGGTGACGCTCAACTATGAGCCCAGGGCCACCATCCTGACCGTCGAAGACCGCCGCGCCGGGCCGGGACCGGTCCGGGCGGCACTGACCGAAGGCTCCGGCCTGGGGCTGACCGGCATGCGCGAACGCGTGACCGGGGTCGGCGGCACCCTGCACGCGGGGCCGACAGCGCATGGATGGGAAGTACGGATGGAGATACCCGCGTGACGGAGCCCGGCGAGGCGGCATCTGACGGCGAGAAGATCAAAGTACTGGTCGCGGACGATCAGCAGGTCGTACGCAAGGGCCTGGTCCTACTGATCGACATGCTGGACGGCATCGAGGTGGTCGGCGCAGCCCGTGACGGTGCCGAAGCGGTGCTGCTCGCCGGACAACTGGCCCCGGACGTAGTACTGATGGACCTGAACATGCCGGTACTCAACGGTGTCGCGGCCACTGCGACACTGCGTGAGCAGGTACCCGGCTGCAAGGTACTCGTGCTGACCACCTACGCCGACGACGACTCCGTCTTCCCGGCACTGCAGGCGGGAGCGCGGGGCTATCTCACCAAGGACGCCGACGACGACGCGATCGAGGACGCCATCCGCAGCGTCCACGATGGCCGTATCTGGCTCGATCCCGAGGTACAGGCCCGCCTGGTCGCGGCCGTGCAGACCAGCGAGGTCGCGCCGCCCGCCGCGCAGCGAAAACAGGCCCACACGCCGCAGACTCCCGCACCTTCCGACGTTCTGACCCCGCGCGAGACCCAGGTGCTCACTCTCATCGCCCGGGGCCTGTCCAACGCGGAGATCTGTGCCCGGCTCGTCGTCAGCCCGGCCACGGTGAAGACGCACATCAACCGCATCTTCGCCAAGATCGGCGCAGCCGACCGTGCCCAGGCCGTCGGCTACGCCTATCGCAACAACTTGGTCGAGCCCTGGGACTGAAGACGCCACGACGGCCGGCGGCGGGCAATGGCCCGCCGCCGTCCCGGTTCGGCGACGTGGCAAGGGCTCTTCGTCATCAAAGGGACGATCGGTCAGGGAGAGCAGGCGCACGGAGCAGCCGGTGTCCCGTTTCATTCGATCTTGCCGTCAGGTGACAGAGTGACCTGCGGAGATGCAAAGTCGAGTGAGACGCCGAAGCCCCGCCGTCTCACCTGTTGTTGTCGGTCGCCGAGCATCCCGCACATGCCTGCGGAGCCGACCTGACCCAGGAGAGCGCCCCGCCGGAAAACTCGATTCGGCCACTATGGCCGCGCATGACCGCGCTCGTCCAAGTGCAACGACACCTTGCGGGCTTGCTCGCTGCGGGAAGCCCCGAGAGCACGACGAGCGCGGGGGCGCCGGTCCCCTCCGCCGATCTGCGCGCGATGGTCACCATGATCTTCCGGACCTGGCCCGAAGCCCGCCCGTACGCAGGCACATCGTTCCTGGCCGCCGTGCTCGACGCCGAGCATGCTTCCCGCACCGCGCAGGCCCAGCCCATGCTCAACACCGCCCGCCCGCGCGGTCACCACGCAACTCATCAGGAATCGGGCTGTTCTGGTGCGATGTCCAGGACCACCTTGGAGAGCGGGCAGCTAGTGCAGGCGAGGATATACCCGTCCGCTTTCTGCTGCTCATTCAGGCAGTTGGGCTCGGCCTGGGTGACCTGGCCACTGCGCAGGCGGACCACGCACTCGCCGCAGTTGCCGACGGTGCAGGAGTGCTCCATGGCCACGCCCGCAGCCAGGCCTGCTTCCAGCAGGGTCTGGCCCGGCGCGACCGTGGTGGTGACCAGCGGCCGGCCGTCGTCCCAGACGGTCATCTCCTGCGCCTGCTTCACCCCGCCGCCCGGTGCCTGGCCCGCAGTGAAGCGCTCCTGGTGCAGCCGGTCGTCGGGGATCTCCAGCCGCCGCAGTGCCTGCTGGACGGCGGCCATCAGCTGCTCGGGCCCGCAGACGAAGAAGTGGGCATCCCCCGGCGGCAGGGCGCTGACCCAGGACCGGATCTTCTCCTCGTTCAGCCGGCCCTCGTCGGCACTCAGCACGTGGGTGACGCCGAGGCGGTCGGGACGGGCGGCGGCCATCCGGTCCAGCTCGTCGCCGAAGATGACGTCCTGGCGAGTGCGGCTGCTGTAGAGCAGCGCGATGGAACCGCTGGTTTCGGCGGACAGCTGGGTGCGGATCATGCTCATCATGGGGGTCATGCCACTGCCCGCTGCTATCAACACCGTCCGCTCGGACGGCGGGCTGACGGCGTGGAAGGTGCCCGAGGGGCCCCGTACGGCGAGCTGGTCACCCACGCGCACCTGCCGGTGGACGTGGGTGGAGAACCGGCCCTCGTCGACGCGCTTGACCATCAGGTGCAATCGGCACTCCCCCGGGATGGAGGTGGCGGAGTAGGCGCGCCGGTAGGGCGCGCCGTCGATGTCGGCGACGAGCGTGAAGTACTGCCCGGGCTTGAAGTCGAACGGGCGCTGGGGCGTCTTGACGTCTTCCAGCACAAGGGTGAGCGCGTCCGCGGTCTCATGGCGCACCTCGGCGACTCGTACAGCGCGCAGCAGCTGCGGCGCAGCGGTCGCGGTCAGGGGGCGGCGCCTGCGCAGCAAACTGCGGCGCCCTGCGGCGGGAGCGGGCTCAAGACCTTCGTAGCCTTCCTTGGCCAGGGAGCTGCGGTAGCCGCGGTCGGCGGCCCGCCGCAGCAGACGGCTGATGCCGGGGATCGCCTGGACTGCGCGAAGCAGGAAGGCGGGGGGACCGCCGTCGGCGGCTGCCGCCCCGGAAGCCAGATGCGCTCCGGCCACGGCCATCATGTCCGGCATCACCGCACGGTCATACCGTGTCCCGGGAGCCCACAGGGCCGCGCGGGCCAGAGCGTCGTTGCCGGTGATCACGGCGTCCTCGACATCGACGACCACGGCCAGGTGCGGAGGCACGCCGCGCAGCGCCATCGTCTGCAGCAGCTCAGGGTCGTCGGTGATCGAGGCGCGACCGTGTGCGTGCAGCACCGCGTCGCGCCCCGGCACGAGGGCCGCCAGGGACAAGCGATCGTCCTGAAGCAGATTGTGCAGGGTGTCGGCGCGCTTGTTCCCCTTGCGGTCGGCGAGGGCGAGCGTGTGTCCGTCGATGATCCGCACCACCGCCGAGCGTTCGCCGCGCGGGCTGGTGTCGCTGCCGCCCGAGGTGTCCCACGTGGACAGAGCAAGGAACGGTGCGGCGTTCAGAAAGTCGGCGATCCCAGGCCCGCCCAGGGGGCCTGCATCCCCGGCCACGACAGGCCCGGGCGCGGCTTCGGTGGCTGGCGGCTGCCACAGCCCCGAGCGAAGAACGGCCTGGGCGCAGTGGACGTACGCCTGCTCGATATCGACGTGGACGCGGCGGCCCCTGGCGGCCGCGGCGCCGTTGACACGGAGGATCTCCCCCACCCCTGGCAGCAGGAAGAACAGCGAGACTCCTCCGGGCACCAGGGCCGACCCGGTGTGCGCAAAGGAGAGCCGGGTGGGTGAGTGGACGTGGGCGAAGCCTGGCGTGCCGCCCACGAACGTCGTCCGCGCGGTACCGGCGGCGTCGCGGTAGCCGAACGCGGCCAGCGGGCTGTGGGCCAGGATGCTGCGACATCCCACGTCGAGCTCGGTGACCTGCTTGAGCATGACCGCCGACGCCGGACGTCCGACGATCTCCTCGACCTCGTCTACCGTAGTAAGCCTGCTTACGGGCGACGCGGACCTGGGCTTATGCATGGGCGCTTCCTCTCACGGGCAAGACAGCGGCGTGCTCTGGTCCCGCCCTCATGCACGTCTGGCGCAGCGATGTGCTCCGCGGGCGGTGCGGGTTGCCGGAGGCGAGTTCAGTCGAGGCCCTTGCGGCCCGGCGCCCAGAACGGCTTGGTACGCACCTGGCGCCGTGACCAGCCGCGTTCCTCGACCAGATGACGCCGGATGAGCTGGATCGTGCGGGCTTCGCCCGCCAGATACGCCACGCCGGGCTCCTCCGGCAGCGGAGGGGCGGCCACCGCGTCGACGACCGACTGCGAGGACGCGGCGGAGCGCCCCTCGCGGTAGACCCAGTCGATGTCCCAGTGCGGGCGGGCGCCGACATCCGCGGCGGGCGCCAGCCGCTCGCTCGGAGTTTGGGTCTCTAGACGGGCGAAAACCTGCACGCCTGCTGGCAGGGCACGCATCATCGGTCCGAAGGCGACCTGGGCGGTCTCCTCCCCGGCAAAAAGATGAAAAGGAGCGTCCCGTGTGGTGAAGGTGCCGGTCGGGCCCAGCAGTATCAGCTCGTCGCCCGGCCTGGTCTCACACGCCCAGCGAGCGCCGGGCCGCTGACCGTGATCGAACACGATCAGCTCCAGGCTTTCGCCGCGACACTCCCATACGGAGCAGGTCCGCGGCGTGCCCACGAGCCAATCGAGCGCGGCCGGGGATGGAGCCACCTGCACACGCACATGCTGACCGGGCGTCCAGTCGGCTCCGGCCAGAGCCGGTCCGGTGAGCGTCACTTTCCGCAGCCGTGGCCCTAGCAGTTCAACGTTGGCGACACGAACCAGCACGAACAGCCGGTCCATCAGACGCCTCTTCACGGACGCCTCCCTTCGAGTGTGAGCAGAGGAGGGGTGGACACCCAGCGCACAGACCGTTGCGAGCCCCCGAGCAGACCCCCTAACTAAACTAAACCGTTCAGTACCCAATTGCAATACTGAACCGTTCAGTACCCGATCGGAGGCGCGGCGGGTACCCTGCATGTCATGCCGACCACACCCCTGACACAGCCCGCGCCGCCAAACGGCCGGGATCTACGGGCAGCCCAGAAACGCGCCGCGATCCTTACCTCGGCGCGTGAGTTGTTCGTGAACCGGGGGGTGGACCACGTCAGCATGGACGCGGTCGCGGCCGGAGCTCAGGTCTCCAAGGCGACGCTCTACAGCCATTTCGGCAGCAAGAGGCTGCTATTCGAGGCAATCCTGGCCGACGTGTCGGAGGCGATGCTCGCGGCGAGCGACGAGGCCCTACGCCTGCGGATCGATGAGGCGGACATCCGCACCCTGGGCCAGTTGGAGCAGGCCCTCGTCCATCTCGCCTCCGACCTGTCGGCAATGATGATGGGCTCGCAGGGTTACGGCGGCTTCCTGACACTGGTCAACCAGCGTCGCTGGCAGTCCGGCGCTCCTGCGGACGAAGTCTCAGCCGAACCGGTCGCCCGCGTGCTGGCCGCGCGGTTCGACCGCTTCGTAGCCGCAGGGCTACTGGACATCGAAGACACCCGCACGGCCGCGTTCCAGTTCGGCGCGCTGACGCTCCTGCTCGTCGAAGACGACCAACTCGATCCACGGAACGTCGCCGAGGACCGGCTGCATCGCGTCGTCGAAGCCGGCGTGCGCACGTTCATCCGCGCCTTCGGCGTCAGCGCCAGGTAGCGGTCAGACACAGCACCGGCGTCGGGTCACAGCCTCCGGACGACGTCAACGGCCAGGACAGCAGGACAGGCCAGCCGCCGGAGCCGGGCCACGCCCACCGGCCGCGGTTCAGACCTGCCGCAGAATCGCCGCGGCTCGCGGTGCCCGGGTGCCACGCGAGGCCGACTGGTGCCCCTGCCAGCCTCCGGCACACGGAACCGCGCCGGTCAGCTCGACCAGCGCATCCGTGCGGGCAGTGAGGCAGTCGTGGAAGCCGGTCCGGCAAACGCGACAACACGGTCATGCAGTCAACACGGACAGCGTCGCACAGCCCGGCCGTGGCGTGATCGAAACGCCCCGACCGCACGCTCGGCTGTGTCGTCTAGCCCGGCACGCCATTGCGCGTCAACTCCCCCTCACGGTAGCGCTGTTGAGAACAGGCCCGCCGCCACCCGGGAGCAGGGCGGGTTTCACCAGGAGCGCGTTCGACGCCATGCGGTTCAGCAGCACCTCCGACAGGACGGCCCTCAGATGTCCTGCCGCCGCGAGACCAAGCCCCTTCTCCCGAGCGCGACCATAGCGCTGCCCGGGCCCTCGGTAGCCACTCGCCCATCCCGACCGTGCGCCCTCATGCAAAACCCAAGGGAGGGCCTCCCGGGCATCTTGCTTCCCTCGCCCTTTCGCCATGACGGTCACCGCACCCGTTCACCGTCCCGGGGCCGGGCCGGGGTCACAAACTCGAAGAGCCCCCCCTCTCGTATCGGTACCGGCACCGATACAGGAGGGGCACCCGAACTCACCCATCTGCGTCAGCACTTGACTGGCGTGGGCTCGGCGATACTGACCGGGCCACCAGCCACCACAAGCACCGTTGCAGTACTGGTGACCGCGGACTCCGCCTACGGCCAGGAATGGCGGCTGCGCCGCATGCTGGAAGAGGCCGGCGTCGGCTACGTCCCGGCCGTGCCGAAGTCCCAGCACGTCCATGCCCTGGGCCGCATCGACTTCGCCATCGCCCAGGCGCCCGACGATGCCTGGGAGCGCCACTCCTGCGGCAACGGCGCCAAAGGCCCGCGCATCTACGAGTGGGCCGCGGCGAGGCTGCCCGCCATCGAGGACTTCGACGGCGATCAGCCCACCCACCAGCGCTGGGTCCTGGCTCGCCGAAGCCTGGCCCGGCCGGACGAGATCGCCTACTACCCGGCCTACGCGCCCAACGGCACCGCTGTCGCCGAACTCGTGCGCGTCGCCGGGAGCCGCTGGGCGATCGAGGAAGCCTTCCAGGCCGCGAAGAACGAGTGCGGCCTCGACCAGTACGAGGTCCGCCGTTATCCGGGCTGGTACCGGCACATCACACTGGCCATGCTCGCCCACGCCTTCCTCGCCGCCATCGCCTCAGCGGCAGCCGAAAAAGGGGCGGCAGAAACGGTTCCGGCGCTCTCGCGCCGCTCACCGTGGCAGAAATCCGACGGCTCCTGGCAGCTGGCCGTCCCCCGGTGACACACCTGCGGCGCACCGGCCACGCACTGAACTGGTCGCGCCGGCGCAGGCGTCACCAGGCCATCGCCAGACGGTGCCACTACCCCCGCCGCATCCGAGGTCACGAGCTTCCACAACCTGACGTGACGTCAGCCGAGTACACTCAGAAACACGGCTCTGACCAGCAGTGATAGCGAACTGCAACTGGAGCACTAAGCCCAGACCAGCAGACCTGGAGCCGTTCCTCCACGGCTGGAGCCCGCACGGACCCCGCTTCTACTGAGCCGCACCCTCACCAAGAGACAGTAAAGAAGGGCTTCCCACAGGAAGCAACTGACCGCCCGTCACCTGGAAGAACGGTCGCCTGACATCCCATCAGAACGTGCGTCAAACGTGCGTCAAACATACGCCGCATGCGTCAAGATATCGCCCGTAACGCCCACAGCGCACATAACGCACACCACCCGAACCTGCAGGTCAGGAGCCCTTTGCCGCAGGCTCAAGGATCGCGACACACTCAACGTGATGCGTCATCGGAAACAGATCGAACGCCCGCAGTGACCGCACCCGGTACCCCCCGTCCCGGAAGTACGCCAGGTCCCTGGCCAGGGCCGCCGGGTCGCAGGCCACGTAGGCGATGCGGCGGGCGCCCAGCGACGCCAGGTGGGCGACCGTGTTGCGGCCGGCGCCCGCGCGGGGCGGGTCGAGGACGATGAGGTCGACCTCCGTGATGCCCGTGCGCGGGAGCACCGACTCGACCTTGCCCTGCTCGACGCGGACCCGGGGGAAGTCGGCGAGGTTGTGGCGGGCGTCCTCCACCGCGCGCTTGCCGGACTCGATGCCGAGGACCGCGCCCTTCTCGCCGAGGCGGTCGGCGAGGGCGCCGGCGAAGAGGCCGACGCCGCAGTACAGGTCGAGCGCCATCTCGCCCTTGCGCGGGAGGAGGCCCTGCATGACGGCGGTGACCAGGGTGTCCGCCGCCTTCGGGTGGACCTGCCAGAAGCCTCCGCTGCCGACCCGGTGGGTACGGCCGTCGGCGCGTTCGCGGACGAAGGCGCGGCCGTGGACGCGGTGGATGCCGCCGTCGTGCTCGTCGACCCGCATCACCGAGACGGGCCTGTCGAGTTCGACGAGGGGGAGGCGGGCGCCGGGGCGCGGCTCCAGGATGACCATGCGGTCCTGGGAGCCGGTCGCGGCGATCGCCTCCACCGCCGCCATGCCCGACCAGTCGCGCTCCTCGATGCCCAGCTCGCTGACGCCCGGCGCCGCGATCATGCAGTGCTCGATCGGCTCCACCTCGTGCGAGCGGTGCCGGCGCAGTCCCGCGTTGCCGTCGGCGTCGACGGCGTACTGCACGCGCGTGCGCCACTGCGGCACCTCGCCCGCCGGGAGCTTGTCGCCCTCCGCCGGCACCACCGTGCCGTCCCAGCCGGCCTCCTCGGGAGTGAGGCCCGCGAGCCGCTGGAGCTGCTCGGCGATCACCTCGCCCTTCAGCCGGCGCTGGGCTCCCGGCTTCGCGTGCTGCCAGTCGCAGCCGCCGCAGCGGCCGGGGCCGGCGTAGGGGCAGGGGGCCGGCAGGCGGTCCTTGGACGCGTCCAGGATGTCCACCGCGTCCGCGCGCAGGAAGCGGGCCCCCTCCTCGCCCTCGGTCACCCGGGCCACGACCCGCTCACCGGGCAGCGCGTGCCGGACGAACAGCACCTGGCCCTCGGCGGTCCTGGCGATGCAGTGCCCGCCGTGCGCGACCGGGCCGACCTCGACCTCGTACTCCGTCCCCACCAGCGATTTCTTCGGTTCTGCCTGCATGGCGGGGTGACTCCAGATCAAGGGGGAGGGAAACGGCCCGGACGAGGGCCGACGACAGCCCACCAGTCTACGTGGTCGCCGGTGCCGGCCGTGCCCGTCCAGAGGGAGCGAGACCGACGCCCTCCCCGTCCGTGCGCCCGCGCTCCCCGCCCCCTCAGCCCCCGCTGTGCTCCTTGGGCCGGTGCTCCGCCGGACCGCGCCGCACCGCGCCCGGTGCGTTCCACTCCTGCCGCTTGCGGGCCCGGTTCCTGGCCACCTCGGAGGACTCCAGCTGGTAGGGCACGGAGGTCACCATCACGCCGGGCGTGAACAGCAGCCGGCCCTTGAGCCGCAGCGCGCTCTGGTTGTGCAGGATGTGCTCGTACCAGTGGCCGACGACGTACTCCGGGATGATCACGGAGACCGCGTCCCGCGGGGACTGGGCGCGCAGGCCCTTCACGTACTCGATGATCGGCCGGGTGATCTCGCGGTACGGCGAGTCCAGGACCTTCAGCGGTACGTCTATCCCGCGCCGCTCCCACTCCTCGCGCAGCGCCTTCGTCTCGGCCGGGTCGACGTTGACGGTGAGCGCCTCCAGGGTGTCCGAGCGCATGAGCTTGGCGTAGGCCAGGGCGCGCAGGGTGGGGCGATGGATCTTGGAGATCAGCACGACCGAGTGGACCCGGGAGGGGCGGACGAGGTCGTCGTCGGGCTCCTCGGGGGCCGAGATCTCCTCGGAGACGCGGTCGTAGTGCTTACGGATCGCGGTCATCGTGGCGTAGAAGATGCACATGCCGAGCAGCGCCACCCAGGCGCCGTGGGTGAACTTCGTGACCAGGACGACGACCAGCACCAGGCCGGTGAAGAAGGCGCCGAACGCGTTGATCGCGCGGGAGCGGATCATGTGGCTGCGCTTGGCCGGGTCCTGCTCGGTGGCCAGGTGGCGGTTCCAGTGCCGGACCATGCCGGTCTGGCTGAGCGTGAAGGACACGAACACGCCGACGATGTAGAGCTGGATCAGGCGGGTCGAGTCGGCGCCGTAGATGACCGTCAGGAGGGCGGCGGCGCCGGCGAGCAGCACGATGCCGTTGGAGAAGGCGAGGCGGTCGCCGCGGGTGTGCAGCTGGCGCGGCAGGTAGCGGTCCTGGGCGAGGATCGAGCCGAGGAGCGGGAAGCCGTTGTACGCCGTGTTCGCCGCCAGGAAGAGGACCAGGGCGGTGGCCGCGGCGAGCACGACGAACAGGAAGCTGCCCTTGCCGAAGACGGCCTCGGCGACCTGGGAGATCACCGGGTTCTGGACATAGCCGGAGCCCAGCGCGACGCCGTTGTGGATCAGGTCGGTGGCCGGGTTCTCGGCCATGCGGACCTTGGTGACCGCGGCGAGCGCGATGATGCCGCAGAACATGGTGACGGCCAGCAGGCCCATCGCGGCCAGCGTGGTCGCCGCGTTCTTCGACTTGGGCTTGCGGAAGGCCGGGACGCCGTTGGAGATCGCCTCGACACCGGTGAGCGCCGCACAGCCGGAGGAGAAGGCCCGCAGGAGGAGGAAGACCAGGGCGAAGCCCGCCAGGCCCTGGTGCTCGGCCTTGATGTGGTAGTCCGCGGTCGGGGCGCGCATCGTGTCCCCGAGGACCAGCCCCCGGAACGCACCCCACGCGATCATGATGAAGACGCCGCCGACGAACACGTACGTCGGGATCGCGAAGAGCTTGCCGGACTCCTTCACGCCGCGCAGGTTCATCAGCGTCAGCAGCACGATCACGGTGACCGCGCAGAGCACCTTGTGCTCGACGACGAAGGGGATCGCGGAGCCGAGGTTCTCGATGCCGGAGGCGATGGAGACGGCGACGGTCAGGACGTAGTCGACGAGCAGGGCGCTGGCGACGGTGAGGCCGGCCTTGGGGCCGAGGTTGGTGGTGGCGACCTCGTAGTCGCCGCCGCCGCTCGGGTAGGCGTGGACGTTCTGCCGGTAGGAGGCGACCACCGTGAACATCAGCACGACGACCGCGACGGCGATCCAGGGGCTGAAGTGGTACGCCGACACGCCCGCGATGGACAGGACCAGCAGGACCTCCCCCGGCGCGTAGGCGACGGAGGACAGCGGGTCGGAGGCGAAGACGGGGAGTGCGATGCGCTTCGGCAGGAGCGTTTCGCCCAGCCGGTCACTGCGCAGAGCGCGCCCGATCAGGATCCGTTTGGGCACGTCGGTCAGTTTGGACACGAGAGAGGATCGTAGGCCTTCGACCTGGCAGTCCTCCAGCCGCAGTACATGATCTGCCTCCAGAGTGAAAAAGGTGACTGCTGGAACTGCGGATTCCGCAGCCTTCGCCCGATCCGTGCCTAGATGGCAGACCCCGCCTGTCTTCGCACTTCGGAGGTCCTATGCCCGCGACCGCAGAGCTGATCGGTGCCACGGTCGCCCTCGTCGGCCTCGGAATCCTCACCGCTTGGAGCGTGCGCAGCATCACTCGGCGATGAGCACGGCAGAGGGGTGCCCGGCCGGGACGGTGCGTGTGTAGCTTGGGCCTCGGTCTGAGACCCTGATGGGGCTGAGCAGTAACTTTTGGACACCGGAAGGACGGTCGTGCACATCGTCATCATGGGCTGCGGCAGAGTGGGTTCCGCTCTCGCCCAGACCCTGGAGCAACAGGGGCACACGGTCGCCGTGATCGACCAGGACCCCACCGCCTTCCGCAGGCTGGGCCCCGGATTCGGGGGCCGCCGGGTCACCGGAGTCGGCTTCGACCAGGACACCCTGCGCGAGGCGGGCATCGAGGAGGCCGGCGCCTTCGCCGCCGTCTCCAGCGGCGACAACTCGAACATCATCTCCGCGCGCGTCGCCCGCGAGATGTTCGGGGTGGAGAACGTCGCGGCCCGGATCTACGACCCCCGGCGCGCCGAGGTCTACCAGCGCCTGGGCATCCCGACCGTCGCCACCGTCCGCTGGACCGCCGACCAGATGCTGCGCCGGCTGCTGCCCTCGGGTGCCGAGCCGCTGTGGCGCGACCCCACCGGCGGGGTCCAGCTCGCCGAGGTGCACGCCTCCCCGAAGTGGGTCGGCCACAAGATCAGCAAGCTCCAGGAGGAGACCGGGGTCCGGGTCGCGTTCCTGACCCGGCTCGGCGAGGCGATGCTGCCCACCTCGCAGACGGTCCTGCAGGAGGGCGACCTGGTGCACGTGATGATGCGGACGGACGACGTCGACAAGGTCGAGGCCGCCTTCGCCGGGGGTCCGGAAGAGGAGGGCGGTCACTGATGAGGGTCGCCATTGCCGGGGCCGGTGCCGTCGGCCGCTCGATCGCGGGCGAGCTGCTGGAGAACGGCCACGAGGTCCTGCTGATCGACAAGGCCCCGACCGCCATCTCGGTCGAGCGGGTGCCGCAGGCGGAGTGGCTGCTGGCCGACGCCTGTGAGATCACCTCCCTGGACGAGGCGGCGCTGCAGCGCTGCAACGTCGTGATCGCCGCGACCGGCGACGACAAGGTGAACCTGGTCGTCTCGCTGCTCGCGAAGACGGAGTACGGCGTTCCGCGCGTCGTCGCCCGGGTCAACAACCCCAAGAACGAGTGGCTGTTCAACGAGTCCTGGGGCGTGGACGTCGCCGTCTCGACGCCGCGCCTGATGTCGGCCCTGGTGGAGGAGGCGGTGTCGGTCGGCGACCTGGTCCGGCTGCTGCGCTTCAGCCACGGCGACGCGAACCTGGTGGAGCTGACGCTGCCCGAGGAGTCGGCCCTGGCCGGCACCCAGGTCGGCGACGTGGAGTGGCCCGAGGACACCTCCCTGGTCACGATCATCCGCGGCACCCGGGTCCTCACCCCGTCCAAGGAGGACTCCCTGGAAGCGGGCGACGAGCTCCTCTTCGTGGCGGCCCAGGCCCGCGAGGAGCAGCTGGAGGACCTGTTGTCGGTGCGGCGGGAAGACAGCTGACGGCAGGCAGGACAACGAAGAAGGGGCGCCCTCCGCGGGGAGGGCGCCCCTTCTCTCGTATCGGCCGTATCTGCCTACTTGCGGTGGCGTCCGCCCGAGGCCGCCTCACCGCTCTCCGCGGCCTGCGCCGCCTTGCGCGCCTCCTCGGCCTCCTCCTCGGCCTTCTCCGCCGCCTCCATCTCCGCGAACACGTCGATCGGCGCCGGCGCCTTGGCCAGGAAGACCCAGGTGAGCCAGACCGCGAGCAGGAACGGCGGGATCTTCAACGCGACGAGCACCCAGCCGAGTTGGGCGGTGTTCGCCCACCAGTAGAGCGGGAAGAGGATCGCGCACTTGGCGAGCAGGATCAGGCCCCAGGCCCAGCTTGCCTTGGCGTACGCCTTCTTGCGGCCGGGGTTGCGGGTGCGCCAGGAGAGGTTCTCCTTGAAGACCGGGCCGAGGATCAGGCCGATCAACGGGACCCCGCACAGGGTCGTGATGATGTACGCCAGCGCCAGGCCCAGCGTGTAGAGCATGCCGGGGAGGTAGAAGTCCTTGGCATTGCCGGTCATCATCGCGAAGACGACACCGAAGACGACGCCGAAGACCCCGCTGAAGGCGTGCTTGACGGTGTCCCGCATGGCGAGGCGGACCACGACCAGCACCACCGAGACCGCGAGGGCGGCGATCGCCGACCAGTGCAGGTCCTTGTTGATGGTGAAGATCGTGACGAAGAGCAGGCCGGGCAGGACCGTCTCGACCATGCCCCGGACACCGCCGAACGCCTCGAAGAGCGCGGCCTCGGTCACCGCCCGCGCATCCTGCGCCCGGGCGTCCTCCGCCTGCGTGTCTTCGGTCGGCTTGTCGAGCGACGTCACCGGCTACTCCCTACCGAGGGGTCTCAGTTCGTACTTGGGGTTGAACAGCACCCGGCGGCCCCGGCTCAGCGAGATCCGGCCCGATGCGATCAGCCTGCGCCCCGGTTCTATGCCCACGATGGAACGCCTGCCGAGCCATACCACGTCCAGTGCCGCGGAGCCGTCGAACAGCTCGGCCTCCAGGGCCGGGACTCCGGCGCGCGGCCGCAGGGTGACCGTGCGCAAGGTACCAGTAACGGTGACGATCTGCCGGTCGTGGCAGTCGCCGATCCGGATGCAGCCCGTGGTGTCGGCGTCCTCGCGCAGCTCCTCCGACTCCAGGTCCTCCTGCGACGAGGAGAGCCGGTCGAGCATGCGCCGGAACCGGCCGGCCGGCTTTTCGGAACGAGGAACAGCACTCATGTCTGAAGCGTACCGGGGCACACCGACACCGCCGTAGTCCAGCTCACTTCGCGACCTGCCTCACTTCTCGGACCGGCTCGCCGCCCGAACCGGATCACTTCTCGAACCGGTACCCCATTCCCGGCTCCGTGATGAAGTGCTTCGGGTGCGACGGGTCCGCCTCCAGCTTCCGGCGCAGCTGTGCCATGTACACGCGCAGGTAGTTGGTCTCCGTCCCGTACGACGGCCCCCACACCTCCTGCAGCAGCTGCTTCTGGCTGACCAGCCGCCCGGTGTTGCGCACCAGCACCTCCAGGAGGTGCCACTCGGTCGGGGTGAGCCGGACGTCCCGGCCGGCCCGGTTGACCTTCTTGGCGGCCAGGTCGACGGTGAAGCCCTCGGTCTCCACCAGGACGTCGTCCTCGCCGCCCCCGGCGACGGGCTCGGCGCGGCGTACGGCGGCCCGCAGCCGGGCCAGCAGCTCGTCCATGCCGAAGGGCTTGGTGACGTAGTCGTCGGCGCCCGCGTCGAGCGCCTCGACCTTCTCGTCGGAGGAGTGGCGGGCGGAGAGGACCAGGATCGGCACCCGGGTCCAGCCGCGCAGCCCCCTGATCACCTCGACGCCGTCCAGGTCGGGCAGGCCGAGGTCGAGGACGATCACGTCGGGGTGGCGGGAGGCGGCCAGTTCGAGGGCGGTACGGCCGTCGGGGGCCGCGTCGACCTCGTACTTGCGCGCCTTGAGGTTGATCACGAGGGCGCGCACGATCTGCGGCTCGTCGTCGACCACGAGCACACGGGTCATGAGGGCGTCCTTTCCGGTTCTGCCAAGGGTTCCGCCACGGCTCGCGCCGCTTCGGTGACCGATCCTGCCGCGCGGAGGCTGAGGACCATGGTGAGCCCGCCGCCGGGCGTGTCCTCGGCGTTCAGGGTGCCGCCCATCGCCTCCGCGAAGCCCCGGGCGACCGCGAGCCCGAGTCCGACCCCGGCGCCGCGCGGAGCGTCACCGTAGCGCTGGAAGGGCTCGAATATGCGTTCCTTGGCCTCGTCGGGCACGCCGGGCCCGCGGTCCACGATCCGTACCTCCACCCGGTCCGCGATGGCGCTGGCGGAGACCAGCACGGGCCGGTCGGGCGGGCTGTACTTGACGGCGTTCTCGACCAGGTTGGCCACCGACCGCTCCAGGAGCCCGGCGTCGGCCTCGACCATCGGCAGGGTCTCGGGGACGTCCAGGTCCACGCTGCCGTCCGGTACCCCGACCAGCGCCATCGGGACCACCTCGTCGAGGTCGGTCTCGTGGACGATCGGGGTGACGGTGCCCGTCTGCAGCCGGGACATGTCGAGGAGGTTGCCGACGAGGTGGTCAAGGCGGTCGGCACCCTCCTCGATGCCTTCGAGGAGCTCCGCCCGGTCCTCCTCGGACCAGTCCACGTCGTCCGAGCGCAGCGACGTGACCGCCGCCTTGATCCCGGCCAGCGGGGTGCGCAGATCGTGGCTGACGGCGGCCAGCAGCGCGGTGCGGATCCGGTTGCCCTCGGCGAGCGCGCGGGCCTGCTCGGCCTCCTCCTGGAGGCGTCTGCGGTCCAGGACGACGACCGCCTGCGCGGCGAAGGCGGCGAGCACCCGGCGGTCCTCGGCGGGCAGCACCCGGCCGGTCAGCGCGAGGGCCATGTGGTCGCCTATCGGCATGTCGACGTCGGCGTCCTCGGGCCGCTCCAGAGCGGGCCCGAAGCCGGCGCGGCCCGCGCAGCTCCAGGGCTCGACGTCGCCTGCCCGCTCCAGGAGGGCGGCGGACTCCATGCCGAAGGTCTCCCGGACCCGTTCGAGCAGCTCCTCCAGGCTGGTCTCGCCGCGCAGCACGTTGCCGGCCAGGAAGGAGAGGATCTCCGACTCGGCGCGCAGCCGGGCCGCCTGGTGGGTGCGGCGGGCCGCGAGGTCCACCACCGAGGCGACGGACAGCGCGACCCCGAAGAAGATCACGATGGCCACGATGTTCTTCGGGTCGGCGATGGTCAGCCGGTGCAGGGGCGGGGTGTAGAAGTAGTTCAGCAGCAGCGATCCGAAGGCCGCCGAGGCCAGCGCCGGGAAGAGCCCGCCGAGCAGCGCTGCCGCGACCGTGAGGGTCAGGAAGAGCAGCATGTCGTTGGCGAGGCCGAGGTCGACGGTGTTCAGCAGCACCGCCATGACGGCCGGGCCGGCCAGTCCGACCAGCCAGCCCGCGATGATCCGGCCCCGCCCGAGCCGCGCGCCCCGGGCCACCGGCAGTCCGCGGCCCTTGCCGGCCTCGCCGTGGGTGACGATGTGCACGTCCAGGTCGGGGCCCGACTCGCGGGCGACGGTGGCGCCGACGCCGGGTCCGAGGACGTACTGCCAGGCCCTGCGGCGCGAGGAGCCGAGCACGATCTGGGTGGCGTTCACACCGCGGGCGAAGTCGAGCAGGGCCGCGGGGATGTCCTCGCCGACGACGTGGTGGAAGGTGCCGCCGAGGTCCTCGACCAGGGTGCGCTGGACGGCGAGTTCCTTCGGGGAGGCCGAGGTCAGGCCGTCGCTGCGGGAGATGTAGACCGCGAGCACCTCGCCACCGGCGCCCTTCTCCGCCAGCCGCGCGGCCCGCCGGATCAGCGTCCGCCCCTCGGGACCGCCGGTGAGCCCGACGACGATCCGCTCCCGTGAGCCCCAGATCGCCGACACCTGGTGCTCACTGCGGTACTGCTTCAGGTACTCGTCGACCCGGTCGGCCACCCACAGCAGCGCCAGCTCGCGCAGGGCGGTGAGGTTGCCCGGCCGGAAGTAGTTGGACAGGGCCGCGTCGACCTTGTCCGACTGGTAGATGTTGCCGTGCGCCATGCGCCGGCGCAGCGCCTGGGGCGACATGTCGACCAGCTCGATCTGGTCCGCGCGCCGTACCACCTCGTCGGGCACCGTCTCGCGCTGGCGCACCCCCGTGATGGACTCGACGACGTCGCCGAGCGACTCCAGGTGCTGGATGTTGACGGTCGAGATCACGTCGATGCCGGCGGCGAGCAGTTCCTCGACGTCCTGCCAGCGCTTGGCGTTGCGGGAGCCGGGGATGTTGGTGTGGGCGAGTTCGTCCACCAGGGCGACGGCGGGGGCCCGGCGCAGTACGGCGTCCACGTCCATCTCCGTGAACAGGGCGCCCCGGTACTCGAGCTCCTTGCGCCGGATCTGCTCCAGGCCGTGCAGCATCACCTCGGTGCGCGGCCGGTCGTGGTGCTCGACGAAGGCGACCACGCAGTCGGTGCCCCGCTCCACCCGCCGGTGCGCCTCGGAGAGCATGGCGTAGGTCTTGCCGACGCCCGGTGCCGCACCGAGATAGATCCGAAGCTTGCCGCGTGCCATGGTTCCCATTGTCTTCCTGCAACTGCCGCCTACGCAGCGTCGACCTTACGGCCAACAATCCGGGCGAACGGGGCAGGGGGCCCGGCAGCGGGCATCTTTGACGCAACCCTGATGGGCGCCGGTACCGCGGGTCCGGCGCCCATCACCGTGCACGTCAGTTGGGGTTGTCGCCGTGGGTGAGGGTCTCCCAGGCGACGAAGAGGTTGTTGCTGCCCGCGGGGCGGTTGTTCAGGGTGAGCGTCTGGGTGTTGGTCATGGCGATCCCCAGGCGGTTGTGGAGGGCGTTGTAGCCGACCTCGGTCACGGGTCCGAGCCCGAGGTTGAGGGAGCCGCCGCAGAGCCAGCTGGGGACGGCGGTGCCCAGCTGGTACTTGGCCTGGAAACCGAGCGCCTGGCGCAGCCGCTCGCCGACGTCCGTGCCGTACAGGTCCTCGCCCTGGATCCGGCTGGTCTCGGCGACGTGCGAGATCGCGGAGATGCCGTACCCGGTGTGCGTGAAGTCCCGGCAGGTCTCCTGGGTGAGGCCGGTGACGAAGGTGGACTGGCCCTGCCAGTAGGAGACGATCTTGGCGGTGGTGTCGAGGTTCTGGCTGGGCACGGTCTTCGGCACCGACCCGTCGGAGGCCAGGTACACGTAGGCGGCGCGGGTGCGGAACTTCGCCATGGCCGTGTCGTACGACGTCTTGTCCTCCAGGAAGACGGAGATGCCGACGGCGGCCTCCATCATCGACAGCTCCCAGTTGCCGTTGGAGTTGGAGCCCTTGACGACGGTGGGGAGGTAGACGTTGCGCAGCATGGTGGCGAAGCGGGCCTCGTTCGCCCAGGTGCCGGTGTAGGTGTACCTGATGATCTCGGCGGCCTTGGGCCAGGAGGAGCCCGCCCAGCCGGTCTGCAGGGGCGCGTTGCTGTTGGTGTGGCTGGTGATGGTGGCCGACCAGGCGTCCATGATCTGGATGGCCTTCTGGGCGTAGCGGGCGTCCTTGGTGACGTACCAGGCGAGGGCGTCGGTGTAGGCGGCGATCGCGTCCTCGCGCTCGTCGGTGCAGCCGTAGTTGGGGTTCGAGTACGAGCCGCACTCGACCGTCGCCCAGGGTGTGGGGGTGCGGTTCAGGTCGGCGTACTTGCTCGCCGTCATCTGGTCGTAGGCCGCTTTCCAGGGCTGGGCGCCGGCCAGCACCTCGGTGCGGGCGAAGTCCAGCTGGGCCTTGGAGACGGTGACCCCGGGGTGCACGAAGGTGCTGGGGGCCGAGTGGGCGGCGGGGGCCGTGAAGACGCCCAGGAGCAGAGCTCCCGCGGCCGCGAGCAGGGGGATACGACGCACAGCGACTCCGTTCTTGTATGTGAACGTGGAGCGCCTCTGTGAACGTAGGCGTGAATCGAGACCGTAGGTACGGACCAGACTTCCGTCAAGGTGTGAAGTAAGCGGGAGTCATTCACACCGGAGCATCCGGGCATGTGAAAGGGCCGCACCCCGGTGTGGGGGTACGGCCCTCGTCGCCTGCCTGTTCCGCTACCGGACCTCGGTGATCTCCGGTCCGCGCTGGAGCTGGCCCATGCCGCCGGAGAAGCGCGAGGACTCCTCCTGCTGGACGCCCTCGGGGACCATCTGGGCGTCGTTGGGCAGCTTCAGGACGATCGGGTCGCGGGGCGCCATCGGGCCCTCGCCACGGACCACGACGGTGTCCCGGAAGATCTGCTCCAGGAGCCCGGCCGCCTGCGGCTGCACCGCGCCCTGCCCGGAGATCACCCCGCGCAGGAACCAGCGCGGGCCGTCCACGCCGACGAACCGCACGACCTGGAAGCCGCCCGTGCCGTCCGGCAGCTGCACCGGCACCTGGGCGCGCAGCTCCCAGCCCAGCGGCCCCTCGACCTCGTCGACGATGCCGCCCTGCTGGGTGATGCCGGTCGCGATCTCCTCGCGGACCTCGCCCCAGATGCCCTCGCGCTTGGGCGCGGCGAAGGCCTGCAGCTGGACGGCGCTGTCGCGGAGCACGACGGTCGCCGCGACGATCGCGTCGCCCGCGACCTCGACCCGGAGCTCCATGCCGTCCACGCCGGGCACGAACAGACCGCCCAGGTCCACCCGGCCCTCGCCGGGCTCGCGCACCTCGGTGTCGTCCCACGGCCCGTCGGGCCGGGGCTCCGGGTCCAGACGAACGCGCTCGCGCTCGCCCTCTTCCTCGTCCGCCTCGGTGTCGACGCTGTCGACGACCTGCTCGGCCTCGCCGGCCGCGTCCTCGGCGGCACCCTTCTTCTTGCGACGTCCGAACACGTCACTGTCCTTCCCGGTCGGATACGACCGAAGCGTATCGATTCCCACCCGTCCGACCGCCCTCGGCGGCCTGACCGCTTGTGCCGCTCACGTCGCCCACCGCGGCATGACCGCCGGTGGACCCGAAGCCCCCCTCGGCCCGCGCCGAGCCGGGAAGTTCCGCCACCTCCTGGAAGCGGACCCTCTCGACCTGCTGGACGACCAGTTGGGCGATCCGGTCGAAGCGCTCGAACCGCACCACCTCGCGCGGGTCGAGATTCACCACGATCACCTTGATCTCCCCACGGTACCCGGCATCAATCGTCCCCGGGGCATTCACGAGGGCCACACCGCATCGGGCGGCGAGCCCCGAGCGGGGGTGCACGAAGGCCGCGTACCCCTCCGGGAGGGCGATCGACACTCCCGTGGGCAGCACGGCCCGTTCCCCCGGCTTCAGCTCGCACGCCGCCGTGGTGCGCAGATCGGCCCCGGCATCACCGGGGTGCTCGTACGCCGGAAGCGGTACGTCGGGGTCGACGCGGCGCACGAGGACGCCGAGCGGGCTCGCCGAGCGGGCCGGGGTCGCTGGACTTGCGGAGTTCACGGATTCACCTCGAAGGCGCGGGCGCGCCGGGCCTGGTCGGGGTCCTTCATGGCGGCCTGGATCTCTTCCTGGCGGCCGTTGTCGACGAAGTGCTCGACCGGGACCTCGATGAAGAGGGCCTCGGCACGGACGGCGACGGGCCCCGTGGGGCCGTCCATGCGTCCGGTGGCGGTCGAGTAGATCTTCCGGCCGGCCACGGCGACCACCTCGGCCGCCAGGTGGAGGGTGGTGCCGACGGGTACGGGCCGCACGAAGTCGGTCTCCAGCCGTCCGGTCACCGCGATCTTCCGCAGCAGCCAGTTGAGCGAGCCGAGCGTCTCGTCCAGGGCGGTGGCGAGCACGCCGCCGTGCGCGAGGCCCGGGGCGCCCTGGTGGGCGGGGCGCACGGTGAACTCGGCGGTGAGGGAGACGCTCTCGCCGGCCCGTGCCTCCAGGTGCAGCCCGTGGGACTGCCCGTGACCACACCCGAAACAGTGTTCGTAGTGTGCACCGATGAGCTCACCGGGCGCGGGCGCGTCGGGGTGCCGCTCCGGTTTCCGGGCACTGGCGGGAGGCTGAAGAGCTGCGGAACTACCACTCACAGGCGCAGACCTTACCCGCGCGTCCAGTGAATCCGGACACCGTGCCAAGCTTGGCTCCATGCAGCTCTCCGCGACCCCGTACGAAGAACGCCTGACCGCCCCCCGGTCCTGGTGGTTCCTCAGCTTCCTGATCGGCGTCTCGTTCGCCCTGGTCCTGCTGCCGTTCGGCACCCTGCCGATGCTGGGCGGCCTGGTCGGCGGCACCGCGGCGGCGGCTGTGGTGGCCAGCTCGTACGGCTCCCCGCGCATCCGGGTCGTCGGCGACTCGCTGATCGCGGGCGAGGCGCGGATCCCGGTGTCCGCGCTGGGCTCGTCGGAGGTCCTGGACCCGGACGAGGCGCGCGCCTGGCGCACCTACAAGGCCGACGTCCGCGCCTTCCTCCTGCTGCGCTCCTACATCCCGAGGGCCCTGCGCGTGGAGGTCACGGACCCGGAGGACCCGACGCCGTACCTGTACCTGTCGACCCGCGAGCCGGAGGCCCTGGCGGCGGCGATCGAGGCGGCGAAGACCACCACGAAGGCGTAGACGCGCCGCTGGGGGTGCCGCGATCCGCCGATCTCGACAGCGCCCCGCAGGGGCGCGGGGAACTGCGCGACCAGCCACGACGGCGCGGCAGACGGCACAACGCGGCGCTCCCGGCAGAGCGCTCACGGCGGCGCGGTCCGACGGTGCCGAGTCTCCCGCGTCCCCGGCACGGCCGTCAGCCCCCGAAGTCCTCCGGCAGCTCGGCGATCGGCAGCGGCTCCGCCGGCTTCTCCAGCGGCGGTAGCTCCGGCAGTTCCTCCCACGGCACCTGGATCTTTCTCAGGTCCGCCCGGATGCGCGCCGCGAGTTTTCTGGTGTCCCTGCGGTTCATGACCGCTCCCACCGCGGCACCCACCATGAACGGCATCAGGTTGGGCAGGTCCCGCACCACCCGCTTCATGATCTGCTGACGCAGCTCGCGCTTCATCTGGCCCCCGAGGGCCGTGTTGATCGTCGACGGCTTCATCACGTCGATCCCGCGCTCCCCCGACCAGGAGGACAGATAGGCGGTGCTGCGGGCCTTCAGGTTCCCCGGCGGCCGCACGCCGTACACCTCGTGGAGCTCGGCGATCAGCTTCAGCTCGATCGCCGCGACCCCGGTGATCTCGGCGGCCAGCTCGGTCGGCATGGCCGGCGGCACCGGCAGCATCGCGGCCGCCCCGACACCGGCCCCGACCGCCGAGGTCGCGCCCGCCGCGCCCGCCACCAGTTTGTCGGCGAGCTGCTCGGGCCCGAGACCCGGGAACTGCCGGCGCAGGGTCGCGAGGTCACGTACGGGGACACGCGGGGCGATCTCGATGATCCGGTCCGCGAGGTACGCCAGCCCCGCTTTAGCGCGGCTGCCGCCCTTACGGGCGCCTTCCCGGGCCATGTCCACGGCCTTGTCGCGGATGACCGCGGCCCGTCGCCGGGCGACGGGCGCGGGCCGGTCCGCCGGCGCCGGGAGGTCACCCCGGCCGGCCGCCGGTTCGAGCGAGGCTCCCGGTTCGGGTGAGCCCCGCTCGTCGTCACGCGCACGTGGGCCGTCGGACGGCCCAGAGTCCGCTCCCGGCAGCGGGAAGCGGCGCTTCCGAGGTGGGGTCGAGCCAGTCATGCCCGACCCGCCCTCAGTCGCAGTCGCGGCAGATCGGCTGACCGTTCTTCTCCCGGGCCAGCTGGCTGCGGTGGTGCACCAGGAAGCAGCTCATGCAGGTGAACTCGTCCTGCTGCTTGGGCAGCACCCGGACGGCCAGCTCCTCGTTCGAGAGGTCCGCGCCGGGCAGCTCCAGGCCTTCGGCGGCCTCGAACTCGTCGACGTCCACCGAGGACGTGGACTTGTCGTTCCGCCGAGCCTTCAGCTCTTCAAGACTGTCCGAGTCGACGTCGTCGTCGGTCTTGCGTGGAGTGTCGTAATCGGTTGCCATGTCGCTCTCCCCCTCTGGGTGTCTGCGGTGTCTCCAGCGCACGTAACGCGTGAGAGGCCGGACTTGTGCCCGACCCGAGGCGGAGATTTTGCCTCACATCAAGGTCTGTTACTCAATCGACACCCAACCGGACCCCTCAAGAGTGATCAGGTTGAATGGCGATGGGGACCGTACACGGTCCTGCCGGGGCACTTCAAAGGCGCCTCACCCTGTACTTCCCGTGATCAAGACCCCTGAAAACAGGGATTTTCCCGGCTTTATTCCCCCAGCCATGATCACAGAGAGTAGATGGCCGGAAATCCGCCCTTGTGATCGATCACACACGGGGGAATGTGCCGCGCCGCTGGAAAATTCAGCGCAAAGCGAACACCCCCCGCGTGTGTCGCGATCTTGTAACGGCGTCAGACCGGCAGCGTGACCCGCATCACGAGACCGCCGCCCTCGCGAGGCTGGGCCGCGACGTACCCGCCGTGCGCCCGGGCCACCGACCGCACGATGGACAGGCCGAGGCCGACGCCCTTGTCGCTGCCCGTGCGCTCGGTACGGAGCCGCCTGAAGGGCTCGAACAGGTTGTCGATCTCGTACGCCGGCACCACCGGCCCGGTGTTCGAGACGGACAGCACCGCCTGCCCGTGCTGGATCTCCGTGTCGACCTCGACCCAGCCGTCCTCGGGCACGTTGTAGCGCACCGCGTTCTGCAGCAGGTTCAGGGCGACCCGCTCCAGCAGCACGCCGTTGCCCTGCACCACCGCCGGCTTCCGCACGCCCCGGATCGTCACACCCTTGGCCTCCGCCTCGGCGTGCACCTGGTCGACGGCCTGGGAGGCCACCTCGGCCAGGTCGACCGGCTTGCGCTCGACGATCTGGTTGTCGCTGCGGGCGAGCAGCAGCAGGCCCTCCACGAGCTGCTCGCTGCGCTCGTTGGTGGCCAGCAGGGTCTTGCCGAGCTGCTGCAGCTCCATGGGCGCGCCCGGGTCCGAGAGGTGCACCTCCAGGAGTGTGCGGTTGATCGCCAGGGGCGTGCGCAGCTCGTGGGAGGCGTTGCCGACGAAGCGCTGCTGGGCGGTGAAGGCCCGCTGCAGCCGTTCCAGCATGTCGTCGAAGGTGTCCGCGAGCTCCTTGAGCTCGTCGTCCGGGCCGTCCAGCTCGATCCGGCGGGACAGGTCCGAGCCGGCCACCGCGCGGGCGGTGCGGGTGATCCGGCCGAGCGGGGACAGCACCCGGCCGGCCATCGCGTAGCCGAACGCGAAGGCGATCACGGCCAGGCCCAGCAGGGCCAGCAGCGAGCGGCTCAGCAGGTCGTCCAGGGCCGCCTGGCGCTGGTGGTCCACGCACTGGGCGATCGCGGAGTTGAAGTCCGTGATCGGCACGTTGGGCATGCCGGTGATCGCCGCGCACTTGTCGCTGGAGACCTTGATGTCGGAGCCGCTGACGATCTTGAAGAACGGCTGGTTTCCGGTGCTGATCGCCTGCGCGGCCAGCAGGTAGATGATCGACAGCAGCAGGATGCCGGCGATCAGGAACATGCCGCCGTACAGCAGGGTGAGCCGTATCCGGATGGTCGGGCGCAGCCACGGCAGGACCGGCTGCGGCCTTCTGGGGTCCCAGGTGGGCTTGGGGGGCGCCTGCGGGGGCGCGGGAGTCGTGGCCACGGTCATCAGATCCGGTATCCCGAGCCGGGGACGGTGACGATCACCGGGGGCTCACCGAGCTTGCGGCGCAGGGTCATCACGGTCACGCGCACGACGTTGGTGAAGGGGTCCGTGTTCTCGTCCCAGGCCTTCTCCAGGAGCTGCTCGGCGCTGACCACCGCGCCCTCGCTGCGCATCAGCACCTCCAGGACGGCGAACTCCTTCGGCGCGAGCTGGACCTCCTTGCCGTCGCGGAAGACCTCGCGGCGGTTCGGGTCGAGCTTGATGCCGGCGCGCTCCAGGACGGGCGGCAGCGGCACGCTGGTACGGCGGCCGAGGGCGCGCACGCGCGCGATGAGCTCACTGAAGGCGAAGGGCTTGGGGAGGTAGTCGTCGGCACCGATCTCCAGGCCCTCGACGCGGTCGCTGACGTCACCGGAAGCGGTCAGCATCAGCACGCGGGTGGGCATGCCGAGCTCGACGATCTTGCGGCAGACGTCGTCGCCGTGCACCAGGGGGAGGTCGCGGTCGAGGACGACCACGTCGTAGTCGTTGACGCCGATGCGCTCCAGGGCGGCCGCACCGTCGTACACGACGTCGACGGCCATGGCCTCCCGGCGCAGTCCGGTGGCCACCGCATCGGCGAGCAGTTGCTCGTCCTCGACGACGAGTACGCGCACGTCGCTTGTCCTTCCTCTGTCCACTCGCGTAGCGCGCACCGGCGCACGCGGGCAGGGTTCTCCGTGGGGTGTGACCTCCATCCTGCCCTTTTCGGCCATAAGTCGGCAGTAAGACAGGGACCCCGGCAGTCGGATCGGAGGCCGCCGGGCGGGAATGCGAGATTTTCTCCTGCGGTTGAGGTTTCCACGGAGGGGAGCGGGGGGAGGACGGCATGTACACCCCGCGATCACGCTCTGCATGTGCCGCAGCACCATGCGGTACGTACACCGCCGCTACAGCAGAGTGGACGATGGGGGTGTCCGGCACCGTCGCCGCCCGGCTGGGCAGCGCTGGGCACCCGCAAGAGACGTGATCGCCCCTTCTGAACGGCACACCCCCGTGCCACCGACCCACGACCCAGGACGAGGGGGCGCAGCATGGACGCATTCACCGCAGGACTTCTGCAGCGCATAAAGGCGACCGAGTCCGACATCACGAGGGCTCGTGACGAGGGTGACGACTTCCTCGTCGAAGTGGAACAGGCCGAGCTCGACGACCTGCGCCGCCTCGCAGCCGAACACGGTGTGGAAGTCGGCGCGACCAGCGTCTGACAGTCCCGCAGCAGGACACCACGAGAACAGGGCCCCGGCGAATCCAGCGCCGGGGCCCTGCTCGTACCTGATCCATTCCCACCGCGACGGCGTTCGATTCCTGCCGACCGGCAGGACAAGGGATCTCTTTCGCGAGACCGGCTCGCCGACACCCGTCATCATCTTCATTTCCCGCCGCCACGGCGCCCGGCCGTCGCGGCGGTCTCCGGCGGTGCCGAAGCGACCTCGGCCTGCGCGGGCGGCGTTCCTCGGGCGTCCTCAGTCGTGCCAGGCTCCGAAGTCCTCCAGGAGGCGCTGGAGGGGCTCGAAGACGCCCGGGGTGCCGGCGACCGTCAGATCGCGGGACAGGGGCTCTCCGGGGCGTCCACCGGTGCGGGCGCCGGCCTCGCGGGCGATCAGGTCCCCCGCTCCCCAGTCCCACGCGTTCAGCCCGCGCTCGAAGTAGCCGTCCAGCCGGCCGCACGCCACGTCGCAGAGGTCGATCGCCGCGGAACCGCTGCGCCGGATGTCGCGGAGCAGCGGGATCAGCCGGGCCGCGACCTCGGCCTGGTGGGTGCGGACCTCGGTGACGTAGTTGAAGCCGGTCGACACCAGGGCCTGGTCCAGCGGCGGCGCCGGACGGCAGCGCAGCTCCCGCTCGCCCTCCCACGCCCCGGTCGCCCGGGCCCCGCCGCCGCGTACCGCGTGGTAGGTCTCGCCGCGCATCGGGGCCGCCACGACGCCGACCACGGTCTCACCGTCCTGTTCGGCGGCGATGGAGACCGCCCAGGTCGGCAGCCCGTACAGGTAGTTGACGGTGCCGTCGAGCGGGTCGATCACCCAGCGCACGCCGCTCGTGCCCTGCGTGGACGCGCCCTCCTCGCCGAGGAAGCCGTCGTCGGGACGGTGCCCGGCGATCAGGTCGGTGATCAGTTTCTCCGCCGCGATGTCCATCTCGGTCACGACGTCGATCGGACTGGACTTGGTCCGGGCCACGGAGAGGTCGGCCGGGCGGCCGTCCCGCAGCAGCTCGCCCGCGCGGGCGGCCGCCTCCCGGGCGAGCTTCAGGAGGTCGGTGTGCAGGGCGTCGGTCACGGGACTCCTCACGCGTAGGGGCTGTCGGCGCCGGCCGCGGCGGGGCGGAGCGCGCGGGCCGGGCAGCAGCCGACCGGGCAGAGGTTGTGGCTCGCGCCGAGCGTGCCCAGGGCACACGGCGTGGCCTGCCGCCCGCTCTCCACGGCGGCGCGCTCCAGGACCAGCTCGCGGATCGCGGCGGCGAACCGCGGGTCGTCCCCGACGGTCGCGGACCGGCGGACCGGCAGACCCAGCTCCTCGGCCTTGGCCGTGGCCTCCGTGTCGAGGTCGTAGAGGACCTCCATGTGGTCGGAGACGAAGCCGACGGGGGCCATGACGACGGCCGGGACCCCGGCGCCGTGCAGCGCCTCCAGGTGGTCGCAGATGTCCGGCTCCAGCCACGGGATCTGCGGGGCGCCGGAGCGGGACTGGTAGACGAGCCGCCAGGGGTGGTCGATGCCGGTGCGCTCGCGGACCGCGGTGGCGATCAGCTCGGCCACGTCCAGGTGCTCCTCGACGTACGCGCCGCCCTCGCCGTGCGTCCCGACCGGGCCGGAGGTGTCGGCGGACGCGGTCGGGATGGAGTGGGTCGTGAACGCGATGTGGGCGCCCGCGCGGACGTCCTCGGGGAGGTCGGCGAGGGACGCGAGGACCCCGTCGGTCATCGGGTCGAGGAAGCCGGGGTGGTTGAAGTAGTGCCGCAGCTTGTCGATCTTGGGGAGTTCGAGGCCCTCGGCCGCCAGCGCGGCCAGCGAGTCGGCGAGGTTCTCGCGGTACTGGCGGCAGCCCGAGTAGGAGGCGTAGGCGCTGGTGGCGAGCACCAGGATGCGGCGGCGGCCGTCGGCCACCATCTCGCGCAGGGTGTCCGTCAGGTACGGCGCCCAGTTGCGGTTGCCCCAGTAGACCGGCAGGTCCAGGCCGTGCTCGGCGAAGTCCTTGCGCAGGGCGTCCAGCAGGGCGCGGTTCTGGTCGTTGATCGGGCTGACCCCGCCGAACAGGAAGTAGTGCTGCCCGACTTCCTTGAGACGTTCCTTCGGGATACCGCGCCCGCGCGTCACGTTCTCCAGGAACGGGACCACGTCGTCCGGGCCTTCCGGGCCGCCGAAGGAGAGCAGGAGCAGGGCGTCGTAGGGGGTGGCATCGAGCGCGTCTGACATGAGCCGATCCTGCCACCCGGCACTGACGGCCCGGAAACAGGAGCATGAAGAGTCGGATTCGGGAGGTTTATCCCCGGTACCCGGCGGGTGCAGAACAGCCGCCTCACTCGTAAGCTGTATCAGCCGCAATCACGCCTTACCTCGTACATCTGTCGGAGACCCCCGTGCCCAGCCCCTATCGCGCCCTGTTCGCCGCCCCCGGCAGCAAGGGCTTCTCCGCCGCGGGCTTCGTCGGCCGGATGCCGCTGTCCATGATGGGCATCGGCGTGGTCACGATGATCTCCCAGCTCAGCGGCCGGTACGGGCTCGCGGGCGCCCTGTCGGCCACCATGGCACTGTCCGCCGCCGCGATCGGGCCGCAGGTGTCCCGGCTGGTCGACCGGCACGGCCAGCGCCGCGTCCTGCGCCCCGCGACCCTGCTCGCGCTGGTGGCCGCGGCCGGACTGCTGTTCGCCGCGCACTACGGGTGGCCGGACTGGGTGCTGTTCGTGTGCGCCGCCGGGATCGGCGCGGTGCCGAGCCTGGGCGCGATGATCCGGGCCCGCTGGGCCGCCCTCTACCGGGGCACCCCGCAGCTGCACACCGCCTACTCGTTCGAGTCCGTCGTCGACGAGGTGTGCTTCATCTTCGGGCCGATCCTCTCCATCGGCCTGTCCACGACCTGGTTCCCGGAGGCGGGCCCGCTGCTGGCCGCCGGCTTCCTCGCCGCCGGCGTCTTCTGGCTGACCGCCCAGCGGGCCACCGAGCCCGAACCGCACCCGCATGACCGCCACGGCGGCGGTTCGGCGCTGCGCGCGCCCGGTCTCCAGGTGCTGGTGGCGACCTTCGTGGCCACCGGAGCCATCTTCGGGGCGGTCGACGTGGTGACCGTCGCCTTCGCCGACGAACGCGGCCACAAGGCCGCGTCCAGCATCGTCCTGGCGCTGTACGCGGCGGGTTCCTGCGTGGCCGGGGCGGTCTTCGGGCTCATGCGGTTCGGGGGGAAGCCGGAACGCCGGTGGCTGCTGGGCATATGCGCGATGGCCGTGAGTATGATCCCCCTCCTACTGGTCGGAAACTTGCCGCTTCTGGCCGTGGCGCTGTTCGTTGCGGGCCTGTCCATCGCACCGACGATGATCACGACGATGTCCCTCATCGAAAAGCACGTACCTCGCGCGAAACTCACCGAGGGCATGACCTGGGTGAGCACCGGCCTCGCGGTCGGGGTGGCGCTCGGCTCCTCGGTCGCCGGCTGGGTGATCGACGCGGCCGGCGCCCGTGCCGGGTACGGGGTTCCGGCCGCGTCCGGAGCCGTCGCGGTCGCGGTCGGTTTCCTCGGGTACCGCCGGCTCAGCAGGCCGGTCACGGGTCGGGGAGGCACCGTTGAGCAGTACAGCGAGCGGGAAGAGCGGCACGTGGCGTAACTGGGGAGGGAATGTCACCGTCCGCCCCGCGCGGGAGGTGACGCCCGCCTCCGTGGACGAGCTGGCGGCGGCCGTACGACAGGCGGCGGAGGACGGCCTGAAGGTCAAGGCGGTCGGCAGCGGCCACTCCTTCACCGCGATCGCCGCGACCGACGGACTCTCGGTCCGCCCTCACCTGTTGACGGGCATCCGCAACATCGACCGCAAGGCCATGACCGTCACGGTCGAGGCCGGTACGCCGCTCAAGAGACTCAATGTGGCCCTGGCCCGCGAGGGACTCTCGCTGACCAACATGGGCGACATCATGGAGCAGACGGTCTCCGGGGCCACCAGCACCGGCACCCACGGCACCGGCCGCGAGTCGGCCTCGCTCGCCGCGCAGATCAGGGAACTCGAACTGGTCACCGCCGACGGTTCGGTGCTCACCTGCTCGGAGAAGGAGAACCCGGAGGTGTTCGCGGCCGCGCGGGTCGGACTCGGCGCGCTGGGCATCGTCACGGCGATCACGTTCGCGGTGGAACCGGTCTTCCTCCTCACGGCCCGCGAGGAACCGATGGCCTTCGACCGGGTGCTGGCCGAGTTCGACCAACACAGCACGGAGAACGAGCACTTCGAGTTCTACTGGTTCCCGCACACCGCGTCGACGAACACCAAGCGCAACAACCGCAGCGCGGGCCCGCCCCAGCCGGTGGGGCAGCTGGCCGGCTGGTTCGACGACGAGTTCGTCGCCAACGGCCTCTGGCAGGCGGTGAACATGCTCGGCCGCGCGGTGCCCGCGACCATTCCGTCCATCGCGCGGATCTCCACCCGCGCCTGGTCCGCCCGGACCTTCACCGACATCCCTTACAAGGTCTTCACCTCGCCCCGCCGGGTGCGGTTCGTCGAGATGGAGTACGCCGTCCCGCGCGAAGCCCTGGTGGACACCCTGCGCGAACTGAAGGCCATGGTCGACCGGTCGGACCTCAGGATCAGTTACCCGGTCGAGGTCCGCACCGCGCCCGCCGACGACATCGCCCTGTCCACCGCGTCCGCCCGGGACAGCGCCTACATCGCCGTGCACATGTTCCGGGGCACGCCCTACCAGGCGTACTTCACCGCCGCCGAGCGCATCTTCACCGCGCACGAGGGCCGCCCGCACTGGGGCAAGGTGCACACCCGGGACGCCGGCTACTTCGCCGGGGTCTACCCGCGCTTCGGCGAGTTCACGGCGCTGCGGGACCGGCTCGACCCCGACCGTCTGTTCCAGAACGACTACTTGCGAAGGGTTCTGGGGCAGTAGCCGGGGAGCCGCCCGGCTCCGAACTCCCCTTCGCGCTCTCCCCGCACCGGCCCGGTCATCAGAACCGGGCCTTTCGCGCATTCCCAACCCCGCCCGCCTTTCCCGCACTTGTTCGACCGACCGCGCAGGAAAGGGACGTACGGACGAAACAATTGGTTCCGTTTCCGAAGATTGCGTGAAGTACGCCACGTTCAAGATCGCCCGAGATGGGCAAACAACGGCCGAGGAGCGGTTGTTGCCAGAAGTTGGGCGGCGCGCCAATCCACGCACGTGGCCCGAATGGAGTACTGTTGCGAGCCCTGGGTCCGGTCTCCCGCCGGGGTGTCCGAGGCCTTGCAGGACCGCCGGGAGGGGGCTAGTTGCACAGGGTGACAGCTTTGGTCACTTAGCGTTGCGAACAGGTAACCGTGCCATAACGGCGACCCAGGGCTCACGCCCGACACGCCGGGCAACTCGGCAAGGTTGTGGCAGGCTGCACCCGGGCAGGCCACACTCGACTAGCGGAAGCAGCGACGCACGTGACGTCGGCAGGCACCACCCGGGAGGTCCCCATGCCCGAACTGCGTGTCGTGGCCGTCTCCAATGACGGCACACGGCTGGTGCTCAAGGCTGCCGACTCTACGGAGTACACCCTTCCGATCGACGAACGGCTCCGTGCCGCCGTACGCGGCGACCGGCCCCGGCTCGGCCAGATCGAGATCGAGGTCGAGAGCCATCTCCGGCCCCGAGACATCCAGGCGCGGATACGGGCGGGCGCGAGCGCGGAAGAGGTCGCCCAGCTCGCCGGGATCCCCGTGGACAGGGTGCGGCGCTTCGAGGGTCCGGTACTGGCCGAGCGCGCCTTCATGGCCGAGCGGGCCCGCAAGACGCCCGTCCGCCGGCCCGGCGAGAACTCCGGTCCACTGCTCGGCGAGGCCGTGCAGGAGCGACTGGTGCTGCGCGGTGCCGAGAAGGACACCGTGCAGTGGGACTCCTGGCGCCGAGACGACGGCACCTGGGAGGTCCTGCTCGTCTACCGGGTCGCGGGCGAACCGCACTCGGCGAGCTGGACCTACGACCCGCCCCGGCGGCTCGTCCAGGCGGTCGACGACGAGGCGCGCTCGCTGATCGGCGAGTCCGACGACCTCGCCGTACCGGAGCCCAGCTTTCCGTTCGTGCCGCGCATCGCGCGGCTGCCGCGCGACCGCCCGCTGGACCGTCCCGGCGACCGGGACCGCGAGCGGCCGAGCCTGCCCACGCAGTCGTCCGAGCCGGTCGAGGAGAGCACGGGCGAACGGGACTCGCTGACCAGCCTGCTGGAGGCGGTGCCGAGCTTCCGGGGCGACATGGTGGTGCCGGAGCGCCCCGTGGAGGTCCCGGAGGAGCCCGCGCCGGAACCGGCGGCGGAGGAGCCCCCGGCCCCTGCGGCCTCGGCCGGCTCCGCCTACGCGGACGTCCTCATGCCCCGCTCCGTCGGCAGCCACCGCGACCGGCTGGTCGGCGCCACCGACCGCCAGGCCGAGGCCGACGGGGTCCGCCCCGGACGCCGGGCCGCCGTGCCGAGCTGGGACGAGATCGTCTTCGGGACGCGGCGCAAGAAGCAGGAGTAGGAAGCCGGAACAGGCAGTACGAAGAGGGGGCACGCGAGCGTGCCCCCTCTTCGTACTGCCTGTTGCCGCCCTACTGCGGGTCGGGCCCGACCGCCACCGGACGGGACGGGTCGGCTGACCACTCCGACCACGAACCGACGTACAGCGCCGCCGGAATGCCCGCGACGGCCAGCGCCAGGACCTCGTGGGCACCGGAGACGCCCGAGCCGCAGTAGACGCCCACCTCGGCCGCCTCGGTGGCGCCCAGCCCCTTGAAGCGGTCGCGGAGTTCGGCGGCCGGCAGGAAACGGCCGTCCGGGCCGACGTTCTCGGTGGTCGGCGCCGACACGGCGCCCGGGATGTGGCCGCCGACCCGGTCGATCGGCTCCACGTCACCCCGGTACCGCTCCCCCGCGCGGGCGTCGAGCAGCACACCCGAGCGGGCCAGCGCCGCCGCCCCGTCCGCGTCGAGCAACTGGCCCGCACCCGAGGCCGGTTCGAAGTCACCCTCGGCCGGCTCGGTCACGTCAGCCGAAAGAGGGCCCGGCCAGGACGGCAACCCGCCGTCGAGGACCCGCACGTCCGGGTGACCCGTCCAGCGCAGCAGCCACCAGGCGCGCGCCGCCGCCCAGCCCTGTCCGCCGTCGTAGACGACGACCGGACGGCTCGCCGACACCCCCGCGCGGCGCATCGCCGCACCGAAGACGGCCGGGTCGGGCAGCGGATGGCGGCCGTTCGCGCCGGGTGCGGAGGCGAGTTCGCCGTCCAGGTGCACGTAGACGGCGCCCGGCAGATGCCCGGCCGCGTAGGCCGCGCGGCCGTCGAAGGGCGGTGTGCCGGGCGGGGTCAGCTGCCAGCGGACGTCCAGCAGGACGGGCGGGGTCGGCCCGGTCAGGCCGTCGGCGAGTTCGGTTGCGGTGATGATGGCTTCCATGGCCCCATCCTTACGCCAGGGGTGGCCGCATCGTCCAGGTACGACTACTCTGCTCGGCCGGACAGCCTCGATCACCGGGCGTACGGGATCGGGCACATGCTGTACAGCTGATGGACACCCGACGGCAATCGACCGGAAACGGGCGAGAAACGGCAGATCAGGCATCCTCGCGGCGAAGCCGCCCCACGGCCGTGGACGCACGGCGACACGGAGGGTGCGAGCATCGGCACGGGGCGTGTCCGCGGCTGCGGCACAACCGGTCCGGACAGCGGAAGCGACACGGCCACCGCGAGGGGCCGAGGAGAGAGTGACGATGACCGAGGTACGGGGAGCGGCCGGCCCGAACGGCGACACGCACGCTCGGCGCGCGCCCGGCACCCCCTGCTGGGTGAGTCTGATGGTGCACGGCTTGACCACGACCGAGGAGTTCTACGAGGCGCTGTTCGGCTGGGAGTTCCAGCCCGGACCCCAGCAGCTCGGGCCCTATGTCCGGGCCCTGCTCGACGGGCGGGAGGTCGCGGGCATCGGGCAGCTGCCGCCGGACCTGCATCTGCCGATCGCCTGGACGCCGTACTTCGCCTCGGACGACGTGGACCTGACGGCCGAGACGGCCCGGCTGTGCGGCGGCACCGTGGGCGTGGGCCCGCTGGACGCGGCGGAGGCCGGGCGGATGGCGATCGCCTCCGACCCCTCGGGCGCGGTGTTCGGGATCTGGCAGGGATCGGCCCACCTCGGCACGGCCCTGACCGGGGTCCCCGGCACACCCGTCTGGGACGAGCTGCTCACCTTCGAGACGTCGAGCGTCGCCAAGTTCTACGAGACGGTGTTCGGTTACGAGGAGGAGCCGGTGGTGTCCGCCGACTTCGACTACGTGACCCTGCACGTCGGGGGCCGCCCGGTGGCCGGCATCCACGGCGTCGGCCTCTCGCTGCCCCGGGGCCGGGGGCCGCACTGGCTGACGTACTTCGAGGTGGCCGACGCGGACGCGGCCCTGCGGGAGGTCGCCGAGCTGGGCGGGCAGGTGCTGAAGCCGGTCCGGGACAGCGCACACGGACGGGTCGCGACGGTGGCCGACCCGGAGGGCGCGGTCTTCTCGGTGATCGAGAGCCCGAACTGAGCCGGCGCCGGCGTGGGACGGTGCGAGTCCGCCCGTCCCACGCCCCTGTTCCGGTGACGCCGGTCAGTGCCTACGGCACTTGCTGACGTCGATCCGTACGATCTGCGGGTCGTGGTCGCTGGCCTGGTCGGCGAACTCGGCGTTGATGTGCACCACGTCGTAGTCGAGGCGGGTCACCGCGGGGCTGGTCAGGATGTGGTCCAGGGTCTGCGAGTTGCCGTCGTACACGTAGGTGTAGCGCTCGGCGGCCGGCAGGGTGGTGATCAGCGGGGTCAGGACCCCGCCGTCCGTCAGGCTGGTCACCGTCTGCGAGAACTCGTAGTCGTTCAGGTCGCCGAGCACCACGGCCTTGGCGTCCTCGTCCGCCGCGAGCAGGGACTTGACGAACGTGTTGACCTCGGTGGCCTGGGCCGCGCGCTGGGTCTCCGAGCTGCGGGCCGGCGGCTGGTAGCGGCCGTGCAGGGGCTGGTCGCCGCCCTTGGACACGAAGTGGTTGGCGACGACGAAGACGGTCTGGCCCTGGAAGACAAACTCGCCGACCAGCGGCTTGCGGCTGTCGTCCCAGGCGTCGCTGGTCGGGTCGATCCGGCCCGGGGAGTAGGTGAGCCGGGCACCCTTGCGGGTCTTGACGACACTGGTGCCCGTGGTGGCGTCGCCGCCGGGCCGGTCGGTGAAGGAGATCCGCTTGGGGTTGAAGAGGAAGACCTGGCGGATGTTGCCGCCGGGCTCGCCGCCGTCCTGGTCGTTCTCGGGCGCGATGTAGCGCCAGGAGTAACGCGGGCCGCCGGCCGCGCGGATGGCGTCGGTGAACCGCTTGAGGGTCGCCTCGGCGGTGACGGTGCCGTCGTCGGTGGCGCCGTTGTCGTCCTGGATCTCCTCCAGGGCGACGACGTCGGGCGAGTTGAGGTTGACCGCGACGCCCTCGGCGAGCCGGTCGAACTTCTCCTGGTCGTCCAGCGCGTCCAGGTTCTCCACGTTGTAGGTGGCGACCGCGAGTTCGTCGCCCTTCTGCCGGCGGGTCACCTCCCGCTTCAGCCCGTTGTCGACCAGGGCGCCGAGCTGGGTGGCCTGGACGTTGTAGCCGCCGTAGGTGGAGTAGTCGAGCGGGCCCGTGGTGGTGCCGGACAGCTCGTCGCCGACGTTCGCCGCGGGGAACGCCGTGGTGGTGTCCAGGGACATCACCTCGATGCGGCCGGTGCCCGGCTGGTCGTAGGAGGAGTAGAGGGTGCCGCCGCGCGGGGTCGGGTTCTCGTCGGGCTTGACGGTCACCCAGAGTTCGCCGTACGCGTCGCTCGCGCCGACCACGCGGGCGTCGGCGAACGTCGTCCGCATGCCTTCCAGGGACTCGTAGAAGTCCTGGGCGTAGACGGCCGGTTCAAGGGCGAGCGACTCGATGCTCGCGCCGTCGGCGGTGGGGATGTACGCGTCCGGGACGGAGGCCGCGTCCAGGGTGACGGCGGCGGGCAGCGCGTTGCCGGTGGAGAGCACGGTCGCGGTCGGGCTGTCGAGCTCGGTGACCGACTGGCTGGTGCTGCTCGGGTAGTACTCGCTGACCTTGCCGCTGACCAGCACCGAGTCCCCGACCGCCACGGTCGGGACGGCCGAGCCGGTGTAGACGAAGACGCCCTCGCTGGTGCGCGGGTCTGCGTCGGGTGTCGGGTCCTGGATCCAGTAGCCCTTGGAGCCGGACGTACGGACGCCGGTGACGATGCCCGGCACCTTGGCGACGGTCTGCCCGGCGAGCGGGGACTTGCGGGTGGTGCCCTGGATGTCGTGGACGCGGACGGTGCCCGGCTGGGTCGGGTCGTCGCCGCCCCCGCCGTCCCCGTCGCCCGAACCCGGGGTCTGCCCTGCCGAGTTGACCGGGGAAGGGGTACCGGCGGTGAGGTCCGCCGCGTTGTCGTCCGTGTCGGCGAGGGTGTCGGCCCGTGCCACGGAGGCGGTGTTGGAGGCGCCGGTGACCGGGCCGCTGCCCTCGCGGACCACCGCGGTGCCGTAGCCGACCAGGTCCACGACACGGCTGTCGGCTGCGCAGTCGGCGGCGGTCTTGCAGGTCAGCGCGGTGGTGCCGGAGACCAGGGCGACGGTGCCGGTGGTCGCGCTCATCGCGATCGAGCCGGTCACGTCCGGGGTCGGCAGGGCCGTCGTACCGCCGCTGCCCTGCGACTCGGCCACCAGGAAGCGGCCGCCGGACGCCACCGAGCCGCTGAGCGCGGTCACCTGCCACTGCGAGGACGAGGACGGCGAACCGGGCAGGTACTGCACGCTGTAGCCCGCCAGGTCGTAGGCCGCGGACCCGGCATTGCCGAGTTCGACGAAGTCCCGGGTCAGGGTCGCGCCGGAGTTGCCGCCACCGCCGTACACCTCGGCGATCACCGCCGTGGCGGACGGCGTGGCGTACGCGGCGGGAAGGGCGGTCATCGCGAAGGCGCTCGCCACGCTCACGGAAATCAGCGGGTAGGCGGCGCGGCGCATACGGGATCTGTTCCCTGCGGGTCTGGACACGCTGGCGGTCTCCTCGGACGTCGGATGCTTCAACGCGCCGCGGACGGGCGGCGCTTGAACCGGGCGTGTGGGGGGAGGCGGGCCCAAGTTACGCGTGTAGATGCCGAGTCGCCAAGATGTCGCGGGTTAAATCCAGGGAACGGAGGGGTGGTTGGCGCGACAGGAGACCCGGTGTGCCGGTCACCGGATGGCCAGGTGGTCGAGGTACGACCGGACGTTGCGCCCGGTCTCGGCCACGCTGTCACCGCCGAACTTCTCCGCCACCGCGTCCGCGA
>NZ_JBEYVI010000055.1:0-62837 GCF_040643955.1 Streptomyces sp. NPDC047061 | reverse complement strand
GTAGCCGTGGGCGATCACGTCCTCCAGCGAGCCGATCGCCGAGGCTCCATCCTCGGCGCAGTCCTCGATCCAGGCCAGGGCGAGGGCGGACAGGAAGAGGTCGCGGGCGCTGACGTCCTTCCGGGCGCGGCCCGCCTCCTGTGCCCGGCGGAGGAAGCCCCCGGTGATGGCCTCCATGCTCTGGCAGGTCAGGGTGAGCGGCGCGGTCTGTTCCTTGACCGCGCTCAGTACGGGATCGGCCAGTCCTTGGAGGCTGCCTCCATATTGTCGCAGAACCTAACCGGATGCAGCCTCCACTTGTGGTGGATGTGCTTCCGTACACATGAGAACCGAGGGACGTCATGAGCGAGACCATCGAAGCCCGGGTGCAGAGGCTTGAGGACATCGAGGCACTCAGGCAGCTGAAGGCCGACTACACCTGGTGTCTGGACCACAAGCTGTGGGACGAGTGGCGACGCTGCTTCTCGTCGGACTTCGTCTTCGAGACCGGGGAGACCAGACTTCCGCTCGACGAGTTCGTCTCCGTGGTCTCCAAGAACCTCCAGCCCATGACCACCTCACACCAGCTCCATCAGTTCAAGGTCGAACTCACCGGCGCCGACACCGCGCGCGGCGTGTGGTGGCTGCGCGACCACCTTGTCCACCCCGGCAACGGGAGCGAGTTCCGCGGACGGGCCTACTACCATGAGACGTACCTCAAGGAAGCCGGGGGATGGCGGATCTCGAGCTCGCTCCTCGAATACGTCACGAGTGAAGGCCACGCCTTCACCTCCGGCCCCGAGAACGGGATGGTCATGGGACTCACCATGTAGTTCGCCGGCGTTTCACCGTGAGGAACGGAGAACTGCGGTCCGAGGCACCGCGTGGCGCTCCGAGCTGTCGGCCAACGGAGGCAAGGGGATGGCCCGAGGGCGCAAGCGGTCGAAGAGCAGATCGCGACTACCTTCACCCTCGGGCGCGATGGTGTGAACCGGCCGCTCGGGCAGGTCGGAAGGGCTGCGGCGCCAGGGCGCGGAGGTGTGGGAGCGATCGTCACCAGCGTCAAGCCGGATCTGCGCCGAGCCGAGTACACAGTCGGTGGTACGGCGCATCGGGGATGTACGTGCGCCACTGGGCTCGTGTCAGGTCGGTTTCGCCGGACCGGGCACAGACCAGTGGGACGGCGCGGCCCACCTGGTCCGGATCTACCGCAAGCTCGGCACCGAGAACCGGGCCGGCATGGTCAGCGAGGCCGTCCGGCTCGGGCTGCTCGAACTCGACGCGGGCTGACCGTTCGGCTGATGCCGTCCGCCCGCGCGACGGCGGCCTCACTGTCCAGCCGGTCGTGGGCTGAAGCCGACACAGATGTCCCTACGGCGGTCGATCGTGTGGCGAGAGGGGCAGTGTCCTTGAGCGTTGCACGCCAGGAGGGGGCCACTCTTCCGGGAGCACTCTTCGATGCGGGTTCTGTCTCCCCCTGATCCAGCTCGTCGCGTTGCTGATCAGTGGGGTGTTGAAGCGTCGGCCCACCGTTGGGCGGTGGTGAAGGCGATGAGGGGGTCGTGGCTGTCGTGTGCCCAGGGGAAGGGGGTGACGATGCCGGCGATGGCGCGGAAGACCGGGGCGGCGCGGGCCGGTTCTCTGGCGGCGCAGAGCGCGTAGGCCAGAAGGTTGAGGTCGGCGCGGGCCGCCGAGTACGGCAGGTGACCCGGCTCGGGCCAGTTGGCCTGCGCCCGGTCCAGGATCCCGGTGGCTTCGTACCCGCTCCACAGGTGGTCGGCCATGAGTGCCTGAACACCCCCTTTGGACCGGTTGGTGTGGTATCGGTCGATCAATGGCAGCAGGGGGAGGCCGGCCGTCGGTGCCGTGGCCGGGGCCGTGGCCCTCACCTGGTCGACGAAGTCCATGGACTGGGAGAGGGAGCCGCCCTCCCGGAGTGAGAGGTAGCCGTACATCTGCAGGTGAGCCTCGCGGTGCCAGGGGTCTCTCGTGACGATTTCCCGCCAGATGGGGAAGACCTCCGTGCGCGGCCTGCGCCACTGGCGGAGCAGCCCGAGGCGCACCACCCACGGGTTGGGGTCGTAGGGATCCAGGCGGGCCGCCGCCGCGCAGGCCCGGAATGCCTGCTCGACCTCGTCGTGGGGCAGGGGCGTGCGGGTGCCGCGTGCCAGGGTTCCCCAGGCGAACAGGGTCTGCGCGTCGGAGCGGTCGGGACGCTGTTCGGCCCAGGAGCGCTGGATGCTCGGGCGCGTCACGGCCGCCAGGGTGGCCAGTCGGTGGGCCCGGCGGTCCCAGTCACGGCCGGTGTCCTTGAACAGCCGTTTGATGATCGGGGCGGCGAGGGTCCGTGCGGTGCCCCTGCCGGTGAGCTGTCGGCATGCGTGGCCGAGTTCGGCGTCGTCGAGTTCTGCGGCGAGGCGTGGTGTCGGCTTTCTGCCCAGGCCGAGGATCATGACCGTTCACCCTCTCCGTGGGCGTCTGGTGGGTCGGACGTATCGTGCGGGGCGGGGTCCTGTGTTCCGGCCTGCGGCCGGGAGCCGGGACCGCCGCTGTGCGCACGTCAGGCGGCGTCGACGTCGGTGGTCGCCAGCTTGCCGTAGACATCGGGCCGGGTGCGGCGGATGCGTGCGGCGAGAGCCACGCCGGCCAGGAACACCGCCGGGGTGAGCGCGACCAGCGACCAGTTGACGGTCGGGCCGGCGCCGGTGAACAGGTCCAGGCGCTTGCAGACCAGCACGGTGACGGCGGTGAGGAGGACGCCGGCCGCGGCGGGCGCGAGGAGGGTACGGAGCGGTCCCTCGCCGTGCTCGGCGGAGTTGCGGCGGAAGAACGCGACCACCGCGAAGGCCGCCACCGCCTGCAGCACGAGGATGCCGACCACACCGGGAGTGTTCACCCACAGGAAGAACTTGGTGTACGGGTCGACGCCGATCACGGCGAAGACGGCGACGACCACGGCCGCCAGGACGCTCTGGGCGACACCGGCCACCCACGGCGAGCCGTGCCTGGGGTGCACCCGGCCCAGGGCCGCGGGAGCGACACTCTCGACGGACAGGGCGTAGACGTAGCGGGTGATGGCGTTGTGGAAGGCGAGCAGGGCGGCGAGCACGCTGGTGACGATCAGGACGCGCTGGACGTCGGTCGCCCAGCCGCCGACGTACTGGGTCATGGCGGTGAAGAACATCTCCGCCGGGTTCTTCGCGGCGGCGCCGACGGCCTGGTCGCTGCCGAACGCCTGCACGATGATCCAGCTGATGAAGGCGTAGAAGAGGCCGAGGAAGCCGATCGCGAGGTAGGTGGCGCGGGGCACGGTGCGGTCGGGGTGACGGGCCTCCTCGCGGTAGATGGCGGTGGCCTCGAAGCCGATGAACGCGGCGACGGCGAGACCGAGGGGTCCGCTCATCCCGGAGACGAAGACGTTCGAGGGGGCGAAGGAGTCGAAGGTCAGCCCGCTCGCGCCGCCCTTGACGAGGACCGCGCCGGCGAGCAGCACCAGGATGGCGGTTTCCGCGATCAGCAGGGCGGCCAGGACCTTGGCGCCGAGGTTGATGGAGCGGAAGCCCAGGAGCCAGACGACGGCGATCCCGGCGAAGGCGTACACCGGCCAGGGCAGGTCGACGCCGAGGAGGTCGTTCGCGGTGGTGGAGGCGAAGAAGCCGAAGGCGCCGAACATGCCGATCTGAAGGGAGTTGTACGAGAACACCGCGAGGAACGCCGCCCCCAGCCCCGCCGGACGTCCGAGACCTCGGGCGATGTACGAGTAGAAGGCGCCGGCGTTGCGGATGTACGGCGTCATCGCCGTGAACCCGACCGCGAACAGGACCAGCACCACGCCGACGGCGAGATAGGCGACCGGGGCGCCGATGCCGCCGAAGAGGATGGCGAGGGGAGCCACGCCGGCCATCACTGTGAGCGGGGCAGCCGCGGCGACGACGAAGAAGACGATGTCCGCGACGCCGAGGCTGCCGCGCTGGAGGTGAGGGCTCTGGTCCGTCCCCCCGGCCGGTGGTGGCTGATGGGGAGCGGTGGGAACGAGGGGCTCGGTCATGGAGGTCTCCGCGTGGTGTGGGTGAGCGTGGAGCGAGCGATGCGGCAGGGAGACGTGGACCGGTCGTGACGACGACGTGGGTCTATCGTCTCCCGGCCCGCGTGCCGTGGGGAGTGGGGGCGTCGTGGGTACGCCGGCCGGCGAGCCAGGTGCCCAGGACGGGGAGGTGCGCGAGGTCCCGGGGGGCGGTCCCGGCCGGATCGGCGGCGAGATGCACCAGGTCGGCGCGCATTCCGGGACGCAGCGCGCCCCATTCCTTCTCCTCGAACGCCTGGTAGGCGCATCCCGCGGAGTAGGCGGCGAGGGCGGTGTCGATGTCTATCCGCTCCTCGGGGAGCCAGCCGCCCTCGGGAATTCCCTCGGGTGTCTGGCGGGTGACCGCGGTGGCGATGCCCCGCAGCGGTTCATGGGCCGTGACCGGCCAGTCACTGCCGAACGAGAGCCGCGCGCCGGAGGCGAGCAGGGCTGCGGTCTGGTACTGCCGCCCGCCGCGTTCCGGGCCGATCCTCGGCAGGGTCAGCTCGGTCATCAGAGGGTCGGGCTGGGCCCACAGCGGCTGGAGGTTGGCGACCACGCCGAGTGCGGCGAACCGGGCCAGGTCGGCGGGGTCGATCAGCTGGGCGTGGGCGATGACCGGACGGCGGTCGCGGGCGCCGTTGGTGCGGGCGGCGGCCTCGATCGCGTCCAGGGCGACCCGTACTCCGCCGTCGCCGATCGCGTGGAGGTGGGGACGGAAGCCGAGTGCGTCGACGGCGGTGACGGCCGCGGCGAGTTCCTGGGGGGCCCAGTTGGCGATGCCGTGCGAGTGCGGGCAGTCGGTGTAGGGCTCGAGGAGGGCGGCGGTGCCGGACTCTATGACGCCGTCGGCGAAGAACTTCACGCTCCGTGCGCTCAGCCGCCCGGGAGCGGAGCTCTCGACCTTGTCCCGGTCCGCGGTGAACCGGAGGATGCGCTCGCGCCAACCGTCGGGTTCGAGGACGAAGGCGAGGTCGGCTCGTACGGGAAGCCCCGGCTCGGTGGTCGCGGCGGTGATCCAGACGTCGGCCTGGTGTGGTTCGACCCAGGCGTCCTGCACCCAGGTCACGCCGGCCGCGGCGAACCGGGCGGCGGCTTCGCGCAGCGCCGCCACCTGTGTGTCGTGGGACGCCGTGGGGATGAGGGCGAGCACCGGGCCGAGGGCGCCGAACTCGCGCAGGGTGCCCAGCGGCTCGGCGGATCCGTCCCGGCGCAGGATCTCCCCGCCCGCCGGGTCCGGGGTTGTGGCGGTGTAACCGGCCCGGTGCAGGGCCTCGCTGTTCACCCACGCGGTGTGGTGGTCCATCGTGCGCAGGACGACGGGACGGTCGGGTACGGCGGCGTCCAGCCACCGGGCGTCGAACCGGCCGTCGGGGGCGAGCCACGGGTCGAAGCCGTCACCGGTGATCCACTCCGTCTCGGGGTGTGCGGCGGCCCAGCCTCGTACGACCTCGACGATCTCGTCGGCGCTGGTGCAGTCCCGGACCGGTACCCCGGCCAGCCCCAGCCCTCCCATCACGGGGTGCACGTGTCCGTCGCCGAACGCCGGCAGCAGGGCGCCGCCGGCCAGGTCGACGACGGCGGTACGCGGTCCCCGGGCGGCCAGCGCCTGTGCGCCGAGGGCGGTGATCCGGCCGTCGGTGACGGCGAGGGCGTCGTGGACGGGGGCATCCGAGGCCCCGGTCCGGACGATTCCTCCCGTGAAGACGATGTCGGCGTGCATGGCGTGAGGCGGTGCCTTTCCTTCGGCCGACCACCTAACTGAAAGGTGTTCGGTTTCCGGTAATGTAGGCGCCGTCCAGGCGACTGGGAAGAGTTTTACTGAATGCCATTCGGTAACTTCTGGGTTACGGCATACGAAGACGAGGAGCCATCGTGGGACGGCCGCGTACACCCCTGCTGGACCGTCGGCGCATCGGGGTCGCGGCACTGCGCCTGGCCGACGAGAAGGGCGCTCTTTCCATTCCGGCCCTGGCCAAAGCCCTGGGCGTCGCCCCGTCCGCGCTCTATCACCACGTCGCCGGCCGCGACGACATCATCTCGCTGATGCGGGAGGAACTGGCGCTGACGACCGGAGGCGACCAGGACTGGTCTCGGCCCTGGGAGAAGGCGCTGGAAGGCTGGGCCCGCTCCTACCTCGCCGCCTTCGCCGCCCACCCGGGGGCGGTACCCCTGCTCGCCACCGCCCCGCTGGCCGAACCCTTCATGCACGCGATGTACGAGAAGGTCGCGGAGCTGCTCCTGGGTGCCGGTTTCGCAACCAACGAGGTCATGCCGCTGATCACCGCACTGGAGAGCTTCGTCCTCGGCTCTGCCCTCGACCTGGTGGCGCCGCCCGTGATGGTCTCCGACGTCGCCCGCGACACGACTCCGCACCTCAGCGCCGTACTCGACCAGACCCCCGCCGACCGCAGCCGCGCCACCTTGGCCTTCGATCTCGGGCTGCGCGCCCTGCTCACCGGATTCCGCGACCTGCTGCGCCGCTGACGGCAGTCGTGTGCGTCGCCCCTCTCTCGACCGGTCCTGCGGCCTGTATCTCGGTGCCCTGGTTCCCCCGCGCCTCGCACGCGGCGACGACCTCGTTGCCGCGGTGGACGTCTGGCGCCAGGCCAGTACTGTTCGCGGACGAGGTCCATGAATCTCAGTGACAACTCAGCCCCGCGCACCCCGACAATCGGGGTTGCGGCAGCCCTGCCTGGCGGCGGAGGGGGTCAGTGCGTGAGGGCCGCGAACGCCTCGTCCAGCAGGGATGGGAGGTCGAGACGGCCGTCGGAGTCGGTCCAGTGGTCAAGGGCGACGTTCAGGCAGTCCAGCGCCGCGGCGACGCGCACTGCGTGGGTCAGCGTCGGCTGCTCGGCCGACCCCGTGCGTTCGGCCAGTGCGTTGGCCAGTGCCGGCCGCCAGCCGCTCTGTTTCCCCAGCCGGCTCGCGCACAGTGCCGGGGTGTCCTTCACCAGCCTCGTCATCGCGAGCGCGCTGTCCGGGTCCCGGCGGTAGTGCTCCAGCGCGGTGTCCAGAGCGCGGCGCAGCGCGGTCCAGTCGTCCTCGGCCACCGGGCGGGCGGACAGCGCGGCGGCGACGTGCTCGCCATGCGTGTCGAAGACGCCGAGAACGGCCTCCTCCTTGCTGCCGAAGTAGCGCAGGAACGTGCTGCGTGACACACCGGCCGCCGCGGCGAGGTCGTTCACGGTGACGTTCTCGTAGCCCTCGCTGCGGAACAGGCCGAAGGCGGCCCGGGCCAGTTCGGCTCGTACGGCACCGCGTGCGATGTCTCGGGTGGTGGTTCGCGTCTCGGCAGGGGGCACGCTGTGACTCTACTGTCGACAGAAGCGTAATTGCAATTACGGCACCATGAATCGCTTCTGACACTCGGTTTCATGTGTGCGGTATCGTTCCGGAGGTGCAGTCGTGGTTCAACGATTTCCACCGGAGGTATCGCATGAACACCCCATCCGTCCTCATCGTCGGTGCTGGAGCGACGGGACTACCCGTCGGCTACCACCTCGGCCTGGCGGGGGCCGACGTCACCTTCCTCGTGCGGCCCGGCCGGAAATCCGTGCTGGGCTCCGCACAGCGGCTGTACTGCTATGACGACGCGGAACTGAAGACATTCGACACCTACCGCGTCGTCGACGATGTCACGGAGCTGGCGGGCACGGGTTTCCAGTTCGTCGTCATCACGCTGGACGGCCACACCAGCCGGACGCCGGAAGGCGTCGAATTGCTGCGCGGCCTGGGCAAGCTGGTGCGAGCCTGCGACGCGCACGTCGTCATCTGCGGTTTCGGCCTCGGCGTCCGTGAGCACCACCGTGAGACCCTCGGTGTCGACGACGACCGGCTCACCCACGGATTCCTCGGCATGCTCAGCCACCAGGCCTCGGCCGACCTGCCGGTCCATCCACCCACGGATCCGGCACGGGTGGCCCTGGCCAACGTCTGCTACGGGCACCCGACGAACCGGATCGGCTTTCGCATCGAGACGGGCAACGCCACCGCCGCGCAGCGTTTCGCCGAGCTGTACGAGCGCAGCGGCGTGTCGGAGTGCGCACAGGTCAGCCGTGAGGTCGACGACGTCTTCTGCACCGCAGCCTCGCCGGTCTACGCGGCCGCCGAACTGGCCGGGTGGCCGGACTTCACCACCCTCGTCCGGGACGAGGAGCTCTGGGATCTGGCGTGTCGCGCTCAGGCCGAGATCATGACTCTCCCGCGGTACGGCCGGACCGGCGCACATATGGCCAAGGCCATGGGGCCGGTCGAGACCGCCCGAACGCACCAGGCCATTGAGCGGGACATGCTGCCGCTGGACTACCAGGCGTTCAACCGGTTCCATCACGGCGGCAAGGTCCGCGCCCAGGACGTCGCGACCATGTACGACTGCCTGGCCGAGGGCCGCAGCTGTGGCCACCCCATGCCCGCGCTCCAGACACTGTTGAGCCGGTTGGAGGCACCTGCCGCCATCTAGGTGATCACTTGGCGGCCGACGGGAAGGGCGCGGCGGAGAGACCTGCCTGGGCTTTGGTGTCGGCCTGCCAAAGGCGCTACGCATGACCGCTCCGGCCGGCGACAGGATCGATCTGTACCGAGATGTCAAGGCTGTGATATCTAACATGTTAGTTGTTACCCTGGCGCGCGTACGGCCGCCGACCAGCAGGCGAGTGAGTGTGCGGACGCGGTGCGGAGTTGGTGAAAGGCGACTGACATGACCGTCCTGGCGTCGTGCAAGGGCAACCTGCCCGAGACATTCACCACGTTTGTGGGCAGGAGCCATGACATCGCCGAGGTGCGCCGTGTCCTCGGCTCGGCGCGGTTGCTCACGCTCACCGGGACGGGCGGAGTGGGCAAGACGCGGCTGGCGCTGGAAGTGGCAGCCGCGGCCAGGAAAGCCTTCTCCGACGGGACGTGGCTGGTCGACCTGGCACCGGTGCGGGACCCGTCGGCGGTGGCGACCACGACCGCCGCCGCTGTGGGCATCGCGGACCTGGGCGACAGACCCGCCCTCGACCGGCTCGCCGAGCGCCTGGCCGATCGACGGGCGCTGATCGTGCTCGACAACTGCGAGCACCTGGTCGACGCCTGCGCCGAACTGGCAAGCGGGCTACTGTCGGCCTGCCCCGGGCTGCGCATCCTGGCCACGAGCCGCCAGACGCTCGGCATCGTCGGTGAGCACGTGTTCACCGTGCCGCCCCTGAAGGTGCCGGACGAGGCGGTCGAACTCCTGCGAGACCGCGTCTGCGCCGTACGTCCCGATTTCCGTATCACCGACGCCAACTGGGACACGATCACCCGGCTGTGCGACGAGCTGGACGGGCTGCCGCTCGCCATAGAGCTGACCGCGTCCCGGCTGCGTACGCTCACCGTCGAACAGGCCGTGGACCGTATGGAGGATCGTTTCACGCTGCTCACCGGGGGCAGCCGGACCGCGCGGCCTCGGCAGCGCACCCTGCGCGCGGCGATGGAATGGAGTTACGAACTGTGCTCCCCGGCCGAGCGGCTGCTGTGGAACCGGCTGTCGGTCTTCGCCGGAGACTTCGGCCTGGACGCGGCCGAGGACGTCTGCGCCGGAGACGGCCTTCCCGTGCAGGAGGTGCTGGATGTCCTCGACCGGCTGGTGGTCCAGTCCGTCGTCCTGCCCACGGAAGTCGAGGGCATGCCCCGCTACCGGCTTCTGGCGACGATCCGCGAGTACGGCCGCGAGCGGCTCGCCGAGTCCGGAGAGGAGGAGGGCCTGCTGCGAAGGCACCGCGACTTCCACCTCGCCCTCGCCGAGCGCATCGCCGACGGCTGGTACGGCCCCGGCCAGGAGGAGGCCCTGAGCCGCCTGCGTGCCGAGCATGCCAATCTGCTGGCCGCGCTGAGTTATGGCTATGACCCGCAGGTCACCCTCGCGCTGGCCGCGGCGCTGCGCTACCACTGGTGCGCCGGCGGATTCGTCGCCGAAGGGCGGCGGCAGCTCGATCGTGCGCTCGCCGCCGCGCCCGAACCGACCCCGGCTCGCGCCCGGGCGCTGTGCGCCGGGTCCTGGGTGGCGCTGCTGCAGGGCGACCACGCGGTGGCCGACCGGTGGCTGGCCGAGGCCGGGCAACTGGCCGAGCAGCAGGAGGATCGCGCGTTGTGCGCAAGTGTCGTGGGCTTTCGTGGCTCACTGGTGTCGTTCCAGGGGCGGTGGGCGGAGTCAGTGCCGTTGTTCGAGCGCGCGGTTGCTGCCCACACTGCGGCCGAGGGGGAGGCCTCGGCCGTGTTCGTGCTGTTCCAGTTGGCCGCGGTTCAGCTGGACCTGGGAAATCCGCTCGGGGCCGAGACGGGCCGACGTGCGGTCGCGTTGGCGGAGGCACGTGGTGAGCGGTGGGCGCGCGCGCACGCGATGTGGACGCTGAGCCGCTGCGCCTGGCGGCAGGGTGAACACGAGGAGGCCCTGGCTCTGATCCGGGCCGCGCTCGAGATCGAGCGGGGCTTCAACGAGCCGTTCAGTGCGGCGTTGATGCTGGAGACACTCGCCTGGATCGTCGCTTCTCGCGGGGAGTACGAGCGGGCCGGCCGGATACTGGGCTCCGTGCGCAAGCTGTGGCGTGATGTGGGTACGGACATCTCCGCCTTCGGTCCGCCACTGGGCGAGGATCATACGAGGTGCGAGCAGTCGGTCGTACGAGCACTGGGGCCGGAGGCGTACGAGAAGGCGCTCGCGGTCGGCGGCGGCCACGACAGCCCCAGCCAGGCCATCGACTGCGCCCTGGCCGAAAGCATCGAACCGGCCGCCCAGGCCCCCGCTCACGGTCCCCTGACGCCTCGGGAACTGGAGGTGGCGGCGTTGGTGGCCAAAGGCATGAGCAACCGGCAGATCGCCGCCAGGCTGGTCCTCTCGTTGCGCACGGTCGACTTCCATGTGGGGAACATCCGCGCCAAGCTCGGCTTCGGAACCCGCGCCCGTATCGCGGGCTGGTGGGTGTCCTCCCATGGGCCGATCGACTGAACTGAGTGCCGGACGGGAACCGCTGGCCTCGATCGTGCGCGACGGTCCGCCGGCGGAGCCGGCGGACCGTCGTAGTACGGCCGGAGGCGATCAGGGGTTGACCAGCGCGATGTCCCACTTCTGGCAGGAGTTGCCGAGCGCGGTCCACTGGCGGACCAGAGTACCGTCGGTCGTTCCGCAGTCCGCCACGTCGATGGCCAGGTGGCTCGTGGCGTTGGTGATGGTGTAGTGGCCGTCATCCCCCTGGACGAAGTCCCACTTCTGGCAGGCGGTGTCGGCGGGCGTCACCAGGTCCATCACCGAACTGCTCGCCGTCGCACACTGCGTGTTCTCGAGCGCCTTGCCGCTGTTGACGTTGGTGATGGTGTAGTGGCCGTCCGTGGTGGGGGCGAACTGCCACTGCTGGCAGGTGTCGTTCTGGTTGGCCTGCTGGTTGGTGGTGGTTCCGTCGGCGGTACCGCAGTTCGCCGCGTTGAGGGCCTTGCCGCTGTTGACGTTGATCAGGCGGACGTTGTTGCTCGGGCTGGGCTTGATCGTGATCATGCCGGGATAGCTGCTGAGCAGTGGGTTGGTGAGCGAGGATGGAGCGGCGGTGACCACCACGATCCGGTCGCTCATGCCGTCGTAGTAGACGAAGGTGTTGTAGGTGTTGGTGTCGTTGGGGGCGAGCTGGGCGTAGGCGGCTTCGCTGACCTCCTTCAACTTGGCGGTGGTGAACAGCACGCTGTGCGCGGTGGTGGGGGTGGGCCAGCTGCTCGGTGCCTGTCCGCCGGCGTCGGTCCAGTTCGTCGGCTTCGGAAGGTTGTCGATGTCCCCGGCGTAGTCCTTCGGGAAGATGATCACCGGCCCGATGACGGGGTCGTTGAAGTACGAGATGGCGCAGTTGAAGTTGGCCAGCGCTTGCAGCTGGGTCAGCGGGTCGGAGATGTAGCCCGACGTGAGGGGCCCGTGCGCCGGGTCGCACTTGGCGAGTTGCGGTTGCTCGGGCGTGGTCCGGTCGATGACGATCTTGCCGGAGTACGTGCCGGCCAGAGGGTCGGTGACCGAGGCCGGGGCGTTGGTCTGCACCACCACCCGGTCGGTCGGCCCGTCGTAGGTCACGAGGAGCTCGTAGGTCAGGTCGCCCTCGGGCTGCACTGCCGCGTAGGCCGCACTGATGATGTCGCTGATGTCGTCGCTGGTGAAGAGGACACTCTTCGCGGTGGTGGGCGTGGGCCAGCTGGTGGGAGTGGCTCCGGTGGAGTCCTTCCAGTTCGGCGGCGGCTGAAGGTGGTCGATGTCCCCGGTGTAGTCCTTCGGGAAGATGATCACCGGCCCGATGTTGGGGTCGTCGAAGGCGGCGATGGCGCCGTCGTAGTCGGCCAGGGCCGCCACCTGCTCCCAGACGCTGTCCGCCGTGACGGCGTGGGCCGGCGCGGCGAAGGTCAGGGTGCTCGCGGCGACGAGGGTCAGGGCGGCGAGGAGGCCGCCACGGATCCCCCGGCGGGGCGAGGCGCCGACCCGGACCGCCGAATTTCGCTGGTTGTTCTTCACGATGCGATTTCCTTCTTCTCGGGGTCCGGTTCTCTCATTTCTCGCGTCATCAGTTTCCGCCGCCTCTGCACCGGGTGATGGCGCTGCAGCCACGGGTGTACGGGTTCGCGGGAAGTCCGGGAATGTTCAGGTTCGAGGAGTAGACGAAGTTGGAGCTCCCGTCGCTGCTGGGGTTGTAGTTGATCGTCACCTGCGCATAGTGGGGATTGATGATGAAGCGGTCGTAGGCGAAGGTGATGGAGCGCGTGTCTATCAGGCCGTTGTTGGTTCGTGCGGTCATCCGGTAGACACGGACGCCCTGGATCGCTTCGCGCGGAATTCGATGGACGAAAGCCCATTCGTCCTGGGACGCGTAGTGGTTGTAGAGGTTCGCGTTCCCGCGGATCTGGTCCGGTACGTACAGTGCGTTCCTGGCCAAATGGGGGTCGATCAAGTAGACGTAGCTCTCGGCGGCCACCACCTGCGTCCCGTTGCAGTTCGACGGGAATATTCTCGAGACCCACCCCCGTCGTGCGTTGTTCGCGGCTTGTATCTGCTGGCAGCGGATTCGGGCGGCGCTTTCCAGGTTGCGCAGTCCCTGGCTCTGAGCGAACGGCATTGCGACGCCGAGTGTCCCGGTTGTCGAAATGTAGTTGCTGTTGCCGGCCCGGTCGCCTTGGACATGCGCGACGAGGTCGTTGTTGCCCCCGCGTGCACCGAATCCGGTGTTGAACAGCGTGTACGGCGTCCGGGAGTCACCGCGGTACAGCATCCCCGGGAAATACCTCTGGGTTCGAAGCTGCGCGTTATGCAGGTTGGAACAGCTCGAAGACGCCTGTCCCGAAGTGGAACCCCCCGGGCAGTCTCCGCTCGTCGCGGCCGTTGCCCTCGTGGTTCCCAGCGGTGACTGGAGGAAGGCGATGGCCAGGAGGGCCAGGAGGAGCCCCAGGACGACGGAGGTCCCGGTTGCCGTACGCCTTCTTGTGCGTAGCGTGATTCGCTTGATCATGTGTGCTCCGGACTGGTTGGGAGTACTCGAGAGCCCTAGTGCGGCCGGTCCGTCTGGCCGGTGGGGGCCGTCTGCCGACGGGGCTGCGTGTCCCGCCTGGAGCCGGCCTGGCCGGTGACGAAGGAGCGGTTGCAAGGCGGGATCGCAAGCGACTGCTTGTGCCGACGGACGATCCGTGCCACCGATGTGTCATGTCCGCCGTCGTGCGTCCACGTCGACAAGCATCGGGGCGGCGTCGGCCCCCCGGTACCGGTAGTTCTACGAGGTCCGTACCTGGATCACGATCTCCGGGGCCTTGGCCGGAACTCTCCTGAGTCGTGCGTCTGCGGTCCCCTCAAGTGCCGTCGAGGTCCATCGAGGCGTCCGGTAGCCGACCGTTACGGCGACCTCGTTACGCGCACCGATGGACGAGGTCGCCGTACTCCTTGGCGGCGAAGAGCCGGGCGCGCTTCCAGCCCGGTGCCCGAGGCGGTCGCCGGACTCGCCTCCGCCGGCGCCGGCCATGCCACCCGTACCTGCGTGCGCGCCCGACCGGCCCCGGGCCGGCGGGCGCGGCGGCTTTCACGCCGCGGTGTCGCTCCCCGCCAATACGACCGCCCTGCCGATGGTCAGGCCGTCGGCCACGCGCTGTACGGCGTCCGCTGCCCGCTCCAGCGGCACGCGCTCACTGACCATCGGCCTGATCGCCCCCTGCGCGGACAACTCGGTGAGCTGTTCATGGCAGTGCTGGACCAGTTTCGGGTTCTCGGTCCTGTACCGGCCGGTGTACAGACCGAGGATGGAGTAGTTCTTGACCAGGACGTGGTTCAGGGCCGGGCGCGGGACGGATCCGCCGGCGAAGCCCACCACTACGATGCGCCCTTCGAAGGCGACGACCTTCGTGGACTGTACGTATGCCTCGCCGCCGACCGGGTCGTAGATCACGTCCGCGCCCCGGCCGCCCGTGACCTCCTTCACGGCGGCGATGACGTCCTCCGTCAGCCGGTCGATGACGACGTCGCACCCGAGTTCGCGTGCTGCGGCCACCTTCCGCGCCCCGCCGACGACGCCGATGACCTTGGCTCCGGCGGCCCTGCCGAGCTGTACGGCGGCGCTGCCGACCCCTCCTGCGGCGGCGTGGACGAGGAGGGTTTCACCCGCCTCGATCCGGGCCCGCCGGTGCAGCGCGAACCAGCCCGTCTGATAACCGACGTGCAGCGCCGCGGCCTCGGCGTCGTCGAGCGCGTCGGGAGCGGGCAGCACGTCGACGGCGTCCGCGATCGCGTACTCGGCGAACGCGCCGTGCGGCAGCACCGGGGTGGCGATCACCCGCCGTCCGTCCTCCGTCTCGCCGCAGAACTCCAGGCCGGGCGTGAACGGCAGCGGTGGTCTGACCTGGTACTGGCCCCGGCACAGCAGCGCGTCGGGGAAGTTGACGTTCGCGGCGCGCACCTTCAGCAGCACCTGTCCCGCGCCAGGCGTGGGCCGTTCCACCTCCGCGAGCCGCATCACATCGCTCGGCTCACCGCTCACGCTCACGTGCCATGCCTGCATGGGACCTCCACGGAACCGCGCCTTCCGCGCCGTGGGGTCAGAGTTCCAGAAGTGCACCCGGGTGACAAAGACGGCAGAGCAGTTTGAGACGTCTGCCCGCGCCGACCTCGAACGCCCACTGAGCGCTCAGTGAGTGAACCGCCTCTCCCACGCACCTTCACTCGGCTCCCGCCCCGAGGTTCACACCGTCCGCCGTACCCCGAGCGTCTGTGCCGGTCGGCAGAGGCGCTCGGCCCGTTCGGTAGACGCGGTACGCGGGTTCGCCACGCCATTCTGCTGCGGAACCAGGACATCGACGCATCGCGAATCCGACGAGAGGGCGCCGCAGGATGAAGGGTCGGCACGCTGTATCCCCCACCCCCCCCGTGGGCACTGGCTTCTGCTGTCGGTTCTGCTCTTCGTCCTGCTCTCCGCCCTGCTCTTCGAGGGCTGGACCCACAACGAGGTGGACGCCTCGCGGGCGCGGCTCGCGTGCGCGCGGCCGGTGCCGAAGGCCGTGGACGAAGGCGGGCCACTGCTGTGGATCGGTGACGACAGGGTGACGTCGGCCCGGCTGCCCCCGCGTACCGTGGCGCTCACGTTCGACGGCGGGCCGGACCCCGTCTGGACCCCACGGCTCATGGCCCTGCTGCGTGCGCGCGGGGCGAAGGCCACCTTCTTCCTCGACGGGGCCCGGGCGGCCGACCATCCGGAACTGGTACGCCGACTGCTCGCCGAGGGCCACGAGATCGGGTCCCACACCTACACCGGCGACGCTCTGGGTCCGGCGTCCCGGACCCGTGCCCGGCTCGAACTGTCGCTCACCCAAAGGGTGTTCGCCCGCACGGCCGGAGTACGCACCACCCTGCTGCGTCTGCCGGGGACCACCACGGTGGACACGCTGTGCGGGGCGGAGTGGGAGGCGGCGGTGCGCGCGGCGGCCGACGGATATGTGCTGGTGGCCGCCGATCCCCTGTCCCGCAAGCCCGCGCGGGGAGCGGTCCGTCAGCTCGGCCACACCGGTCTGGGGTACGGCGAGGCCGAGCGGCTGCTTCGCGGGCACCAGCCCTCCGAGGTGTACACCACGGTGACGGCCGGACTCGGCCTCGCCTCGGCCAACCCGTCCGCGGCCGCCGCCGAGCGGCGGGAGGGCGCCGTCCTGCTCTGGGCCGGAGAGACCGGGCAGGCGCTGGCCGACGGGATGACCTGGGCGGTCGCGGTGGTGGGGACGCTGGTCGCGTTGCGGCTGCTGTCGCTGTCCCTCCTGGCCCGGGTCCATGTCCGGCGCGTGGACCGCGCGGCGACCGGTCGCGGCCGCTTCCCACGCGAGGAGGTGTCCGTTCCCGCGACGGTCCTCGTCCCGGCGTACAACGAGGAGGCAGGGATCGAGTCCACGGTCCTCTCACTGCTCTCCTCCACCCACCGGGATCTGCAGATCCTGGTGATCGACGACGGGTCGACGGATCGGACGGCCGCCGTGGCCGAAGGTGTCGGCGATCCCCGGGTGACGGTGCTGCGCCGCCCCCACCGCGGCAAGGCCGCCGCCCTCAACGACGGTCTGGCGTGGGCGGCGCACGAGATCGTGGTCATGGTCGACGCGGACACGATCTTCGAACCGGACGCCGTCCACCGGCTCCTCCAGCCGTTCGCGGACCCGGCCGTCGGCGCGGTCAGCGGCAACACCAAGGTCGGCAACCGGCGGCGCCTGCTGGCCAGATGGCAGCATCTGGAGTACGTCTTCGGCTTCAACCTCGACCGCCGTACCCTCGATGTGCTCCAGTGCATGCCGACGGTGCCCGGCGCCATCAGCGCCGTCCGCCGCAGGGCGCTCGTCGACGTCGGCGGACTCAGCGACGACACCCTCGCCGAGGACACCGACCTCACGATGGCCCTGTGGCGGGCCGGCTGGCGGGCGGTCTACGAGGAGTCCGCGATCGCCTGGACCGAGGTCCCCGTCTCACTGGGCCAGCTGTGGCGACAGCGCTACCGCTGGTGCTACGGCACCCTCCAGGCGGTGTGCAAGCACCGGCGGGCCCTCGTCGAACGGGGTACCGCCGGGCGATTCGGCCGACGCGGGCTGGCCCATCTGACACTCTTCCAGGTTCTTCTGCCGCTTTTCGCCCCGGTCATCGACGTCTTCGCCCTGTACGGGGCGCTCTTCCGCGATCCCGCGCAGGCGGCCGCGCTGTGGCTCGGCTTCCTGGCCCTGGAGATGCTCTGCGCGGGCTACGCGCTGCGGCTGGACGGGGAACCGGCCCGGGCACTGTGGGCGATGCCCCTGCAGTCCTTCGTCTATCGGCAACTGATGTACCTGGTCGTCATCCAGTCCCTGGTCACGCTGGCGGTCGGCGGAAGACTGAGATGGCAGCGTCAGCACCGCGCCGGACTGGCGGGCCAGATGCCCCGTGCGACAACCGGTACACGGAGGGACGGGTGATGTCCGAACAGCGACTCGCCTCAGGAGTGGTCACGCCTGAAGCCCGAACCGCCGCGCGGGAGACCCACTTCCGCCTCACATCCAGGCGACGCGCGGTGCGTGTCCGCCGCAGCCCCGCCCGACGGATCGGACGTACCTTGCTGCTCCTCGCCGTCGTCCTCCAGCTCACGCAGGTCGGCGCCTACCTCTGGGCCGACTCCGCGCTCAACCGGCAGGTCGATCTCGGCAGCCTGGGCAACCGGCCGCCGCTGGGCCGGGGCGCGAACTACCTCATCGTGGGCTCCGACAGCAGGGAGGGGCTGAGCGAGGCGGACCGGAAGGAACTGCGCACCGGTTCGTTCCAGGGGGCCCGCACCGACTCGATGATCCTGCTGCACACCGGCGCGCACAGCAGCACGATGGTGAGTCTGCCACGCGACTCGTGGGTGACCGTCCCGGAGTTCTTCCGTCCCGAGACCGGCAAGACCACCCCGTCGTCCGACGACAAGCTCAACGCGGCGTACGCGCTGGGCGGTCCCGAACTGCTGGTAAGGACCGTCGAACTCAACACGGGCCTGCGCGTCGACCACTACGCGGAGATCGATCTGGGGGGCTTCGTCGATGTCGTGGACGCCGTCGACGGTGTGGAGATGTGCGTCGACCGTGACATCGAGGACCCGTCCTCGGGCCTGGACGTACGGCAGGGCTGTCAGGTCCTCGACGGCAGGACGGCTCTCTCGTTCGTCCGGCAGCGCAAACAGGAGGCGCGTGGCGACCTGGGCCGCACCGCGAACCAGCGCAGGTTCCTGGCCGCCCTCGCGCAGCGGGCCACCCGGTCCGATGTCGTGCTCGACCCGTCCCGGCTCCTCTCGGCGACCGAAGCGGTGCTCGACACGCTCGTCGTCGACAAGGACATGAGCCTGCCGGAACTCCTCACGCTGCTCCGGGCGGCACGCGACGCCTCCGCGGACAGCGGCCGACAGATCGACGTTCCCGTGTCCGACGTGCGGTTCCGTACCTCCAAAGGGATCGCCGTGCGGTGGAACGACGCGCGGGCACGACAACTCTTCCTGGCGCTGAGGAACGACCTGCCGGTCGGCTCGGGCGTCCCGGACTGACTCTCCCGGGACCGGTACTGAACGCGGTGCGGCTGACGACCGTATCCCGTGTCATGCGGGAGGCTCGGGCTCTGGCGTCTCCGGGCGCGCACCCGGCGGAACGGGCCGTGCGGGAGATCGGGCTGCTCGGCCTGGTCGCGCTGATCACCTGGACGTCGGCCAGTCAGTGGGTCACCCCCGAATGGACTCCGGCGGACTCCGTTCCGGACGCCACACGGATCTGGGCGTCCGTGGGCGGTGCCGTCCTCACCACCCTGCTCCGGCTCCGGTCGCCGACCGTCGCGGTGATCGCCGCGACCGCCCAGTTCGGCTGGTGGCCCGCGTCGGGCATCGCGGTCGCGGTGGCGGCGTTCCGTCTGTGCGGGCAACACCGGTCGGTGGCAAGGCGGTTCACAGTTTTGCAGGTGGCCGCCGTGACCGGCTACGGCGTGGCCGTGCTCTCCAGCCCCATGCCGACAGCCGTGGTGACGATGTTTCACCTCTCCATGTCCCTGGTCTGTCTGGGCCTGCCGGTCGGGGTGCGGGCCCTGCTGGGAACGGCGGACCGGGTGATCCTGGCGCTGCGGGAGCGTGCGCTGTTCCTGGAGGAGAACTACCGGCTGGCCCAGTCGACGGCACGCCTCGAGGAACGGTCGCGGATAGCCCAGGAGATGCACGACCAGCTCGGCCATCGGCTCAGTCTCATCGCCCAGTACGCGGGGGCCCTGGAGCTGGCGTCGATGGGGAGATCACGGACGGCGAGGGGCGAGGAGGATGGCGAGAGCGGCGCGGCCGACGGGGGCGAGGCCGGACTGATCCGGGGCACGGCCCAGACCGCCATGCGCGAACTGCGCCTGATCCTGGGCGTCCTGCGCTCCACGGACCACCAGGGCGCGGCACTGCGGCCGGTCGAGGAGACCGGTCTGCGCACGGACATCGCGGGGCTGGTCGGGCAGTCACGCTCGGCGGGCGTCGACGTCGGTCTGCGGTGGCGGGGCGACGATCTGCGCGAGGTCGCCGCGCCCGTACGCCGGGCCGTGCACCGTGTCGTCCTTGAGGGGCTCACGAATGTGCACCGGCACGCGTGCGGTGCGGTCGTCACGGTCGTGGTCGAGCGCGGCCGGGACACCGTCCGTGTGGAGGTCCGTAACGGACGCGCCCCCCGGCCGGTCCCCGGCGGCATCCCGCTCGGGCCCGGCACCGGAATGGGCCTCGTCGGCGTGCAGGAGCGAGTGGCTTTGCTCGGCGGCGTCTTCTCCGCCGGGCCCACCGAGGACGACGGCTTCCGGCTGAGCGCCGAACTGCCTCTGCGCGCGCCCGTCGTGCCCGTCAGCCGCACGGGGCGTGTCCGGCGGACGGAGACGGTTGTGGACGACCGGGTGCCACCGGTCACATCTGCCCCCGTCAAGTCAGTTACGTCGTTCGGTCACTGGGTCCGGCTGGGGACGTCGGCGGTGTTCGCCGTGGGCCTGGTCGGTGTCGCCGCGCTGGTCGCCGTATCGCTCTACCTGGTGCCCTGGTCCTCCGCGGAGTACCGCAGCCTGGTGGACAGGCCGCTGTCGGAGGCGGTGACCCCCGGTATGACCCGTGACGAGGTGACCTCCGTCATCGGTGCCGACGATCCCGTGGCGCGGCTCGCCGCACAGGCCGTGGAGTCACCTCCGTCGCCCGCCGGTCCCTGTCTGTACTCCACGGAATGGTTGGTGGAGCAGCAGGTCGTGATCGTCCGGTTCTGTTTCCGCGAGGACCGTCTGATCGGCGTCGACCGCTATGAGATCGGCGCAGACGGCGCCGAAACCCCCTGAGACACAACGGATATGGCGGGAATGACGGGTATGACGGGCGCCACGGGTATGACACGCATGAGCAACGACACCGCCGGGCCGATCCGGGTCCTGCTGGCCGACGACGAGGCGCTGATGCGGGCGGGGCTGCGCCTCGTCCTGGCCCATGCCGAGGACATCGAGGTGGTCGCGGAGGCGGCCGACGGGGCCGAGGCGGTCGATCTCACCGTCTCCCACCGCGTCGACGTGGCGCTGATGGACATCCGGATGCCGCGCGTGGACGGACTCGCCGCCGCCGAACGGCTGGCCGCCCTGGCTCCGTCGACGCGGGTCGTCATGCTCACCACGTTCGGGGAGGACGAGTACCTCACCCGCGCCCTGGAGGCCGGCGCGGCGGGCTTCGTGCTGAAGGACACCGGCCCGCAGGAACTCATCCACGCCGTACGCGTCGCGGCGCGCGGCGACGCCATCCTCTCCCCGCGCATCACCCGCGGGCTGATCGACCAGTACGTGATCACCCGTGCGCGGCGGACCACCGAGGCCCGACACCTGATGGCGGACCTGACCGACCGCGAGCAGGAGGTGCTCGTCCTGGTCGGCCTCGGACTGTCCAACGCCGGGATCGGCGACAGGCTCCACATGGGCGAAGGAACCGTCAAGACCCATGTGCGGCACATCCTTTCCAAGCTGAGCTGCGCCAACCGCGTCCAGGCCGCGATCCTCGCCCATGAGGCGGGACTGCTGCCCGGCGAGTGAGCGGCCCTTCCGTAACGGCTCCGTCCCCACCCCGTCGGTACCGCGCGGTCACTCGCCCCCGCGGAAACCACCCACGCCCTCTACCGACCGGACGAGCAGCCGTGGCCGATCGGCAGACGTGCCGGACCGCCCTCACGGGCGAGAGTCGGACACGGCCGGTCGGCGCGGAGCGGACCGTGGCCGCCCATGTCCTGTGCCGTGTCGGTCGCTCAAGTCCGCTGCCGCGCAGGCCTGTTCGGAAGGGAATCGACCAGGTGAGGTTGGAACGCGGAAGCAGCGGACGAGGTGCGACACGCAGAGCGGTACTCGCGGGCGCCACAGCCGCGGCCCTGCTGGGTATGGCCGGCGGCGCCCCGTCGGCGACCGGCGCACCGGGCACCGGAGCGGACGGCGGGGCGGGGTCTCCTCCGCCCTCGCCACACCCGGTGAGCCGGGCCGTCGAGTCGATCACACTCATCACCGGGGACACGGTGGAGTTGGACGCCCGGGGCCGGGTCACCAAGGTCACGCACGGCGCGGGGCGCGAGCGTGTACCGGTGTCCGTGCAGCGCGTCGCCGGGCACACCTATGTGACTCCGTCCGATGTCGTGGGCCTCCTGGCCGACGGCACCCTGGACCGGCGGCTGTTCGACGTGACAGGACTCGCGGCAGCGGACTACGACGACGCGCACCGCCGGAGCCTGCCGCTGATCGTGACGTACGAGAAGGGCACCGCGCGGTCCGAGGCCCAGCGGGAGCTGCGCTCCACCGACGCCGACATGGGGCATCGGCTGCCCGTGCTGAACGGTGAGTCGATGACCGTGCCCAAGGAGCGGGCGGCCCGGTTCATGGCGGCACTGACCGACCGTCCCTCAGGTCCGGACCGGGCCCTGACAGCCGCTCCCGGCATCGACCGGGTCTGGCTGGACGGCCGCTGGAGACTCCCCGCGGACCAGGGCTCCCGAGCGGTGCCGAAGGCGGGTGCGCCCGACCCCCGGGGCGGCCCGGTCCAGATCGGCGCGCCGGTGGCGTGGAAGGCGGGTTACGACGGCAAGGGCGTCACCGTGGCGGTCCTTGACTCGGGTGCGGACGCCTCCCACCCCGACCTGAAGGAGGCCGTCGTGGGCGCCGAGGACTTCGGCGGCAGCGGCACCACCGACGACACGGACGGCCACGGCACGCATGTGGCGTCGATCATCGCCGGGTCGGGAGCCAGGAGCGACGGCAAGTACATCGGCGTCGCGCCGGGCGCCCGGCTGCTCATCGGAAAGATCTTCGACGGCCCCTTCGCCACGGACTCGGCGATCATCGCCGGCATGGAGTGGGCGGTTCGGGAGAAGGCCAAAATCGTCAACATGAGCCTGGGCGGTACGGACTCCCCGGGCACGGACCCGGTCGAGCGGGCGGTGAACGACCTGTCGAAGTCCTCGGGCACCCTGTTCGCCGTCGCGGCGAGCAACGAGGGACCGGACGCCTACACGGTGGGCTCTCCCGGCTCCGCCGAGGCGGCGCTGACCGTGGCCGCCGTGGACCGTGACGACCGCCTCGCGGACTTCTCCAGCCGGGGGCCGACCGCCGAGGACACCCTCAAGCCCGATCTCTCCGCACCCGGCGTGGACATCGTCGCGGCCAAGGCCGCGCACGGCACCGGAGGACGTCCGGCGGCCCCCGGATATGTCTCGATGTCCGGCACCTCGATGGCCACCCCCGCGGCGGCCGGTGCCGCCGCCATCGTCGCCGGGCAGCACCCGGACTGGACGGGAGAGCGGGTGAAGGCCGCCCTGATGGCCTCCTCCGAACCGCTCGCCGGACAGGGCGCCTACGCGGCGGGGGCCGGCCGGGCCGACCTCGCCCAGGCCATACGCCATTCGGTGATCACGCAGCCCGCTTCGGTCGATCTCGGCGTCCAGCAGTGGCCGCACGACGACGACCAGCCGGTCCGTCGCACCCTCACCTACAGCAATCTCGGCGACCGACCGGTCACGCTCGACCTGTCGATGTCGGATCCGATCGGTCCGCGCGGCGACACGCCGGCCACGGCCGTCTTCGGGGTCTCCCCGGCACGGCTGACCGTCCCGGCGGGCGGAACGGCCGATGCGACCGTCACCGCGGACACCCGGCCAGAGAGCCTCTCCGACGGGCTCTGGTCCGCGTCGGTCACCGCGACGGGCGGCGGGACGACGACGCGCACCCCGGTCGGGGTGGTGCGCGAGGCGCAGTCGTACACGCTCACGCTCAAGGCCACCGGACGTGACGGAAAGCCGGCTCGGGACATCGGTGTCTCCGTGGCCGACCCGGACCAAGGCCGCCTCCACCTCCCGTACGACTACGGAGACCAGGACGGCGACGGCGTCGTCACCCTCCGGCTGCCCAAGGGGCGTTATGTGGTGGAGACCCTGATGGGGCACACCACCGGGAGCCGCACCGAGGCCTCCTGGCTGGTGACACCCAGGCTGGCGATGGACAAGGACCGCACCCTGGCACTGGATGCCCGCACCGCCAAGCCCGTCCGGGTCAGCGCACCCGACACACGGGCCCGGGTGCGCGGTGAGCAGCTGGTCTTCGCGGCCGGCACGCCGGAGCGGGGCTGGAGCAGCTTGCTGGTCGCCGAGGACTACGACGGCATCCGGGTGGCCCAGGCCGGGCCGTCCGCCCCGCCCGGCGAGTTCATCGCCCAGTACGGCGGGATCTGGCAGCGCGGGGCCACCGATCCGCAGTACGACCTGGTCGTCACCCGCAAGGGCTCGATGTTCACCGGCCTGGACCGGACCGTGTCCGCACGCGGCCTGGCCAAGGTGGTCACGGCGGGCGGCCCCGCCCCCGCGGGCGCCCGGGTCACCTCCATGGCCACCTGGAGCGTGCCCGGCTGGGAGGACGAGATCTTCCTCGGGGACCTCGGCGGGCTCGCGCGGAAGGCGCCGTACCGGTCCGGGCTCCACTACGTGTCCACGGAAGGGGGCCTGCGCTGGAAACTGGGCACGGCTGTCGGCTCCGAGGCCCGGCCCCGGATGGGCAGGTGGGAGGGCGACTTCCGCCGCTACGCGTCCGGACGTGTCTACCGCGAGAAGAGCTTCGGTGCCGCCGTGTTCGGCCCGTCCCTCCCCGCGGACTTCGGCGGAGTCCACTCGGGCGCCGACTACGCGCTGTGCGTGCCGATGTTCAGCGACGGCGCCGGTCACACCGGTTTCCTCGATTCCTCCGAGGCCGCCTACCGCACCCGGTTCACCACGGGAGACACTGTTCTCTTCGACGAGAAGCAGGACCTGTGCGACTACCTGGTCAACAGTGGGCTGAAGGATCGGCCGGCCCGCGACCGGCTCAGCGTCGACGCGTCCCGGTCCGCGGCCGTGTACCGCGTGGGCACCCGCGTCTCGGTCGTTTGGGACTTCGCCCTGCGGCCCTCGCCCACCGACTTCGCCAGCATGCCGCTGTCCGTCGTCCGCTTCGCTCCGAAACTCGGCCTGCACGACACCACCAGGTCGGGAGCCCGTTTCACCGTTCCGCTGGTGGTCCAGGGCGCGGCGGCCTCCCCGGGCGCTCTCGCCTCGCTGACCGTCAAGGTGTCCTACGACGGCGGGCGCACCTGGCGGAGCGCGCCGGTCAAGGCCTCGGCCAAAGGCAAGCGCTCGGTGACCCTGACCCATCCGAAGAAGCCCGGCCCCGTGTCCTTCAAGGCCACGGCCAAGGACACCGAGGGCAACACGGTCACCCAGACGCTGATCGACGCGTACCGCACCGTCAGGTGAGCTGATCACGCCGCCCACCTCTCCCCATACCGCCGCCGGCCCGCCCACATCCCCAGCGGGCCGGCGGCTTCCCCTCTGCCCGCGTTCGGTGCTCTTGGCGGGGTCTCGCGCTGTGCGAGACCCCGCAGCGGGGTCGGGCCCGGCTGCCGCCGTGGGCATCACCGACCTGGGGGCCGGGCCCGCCCTGGACCGGCTCGCCGGGCTCTTCGCCGAACCTCGGCGTGCTCGTGCCGGACGACTGCGAGCGCCTGGTCCACGCCACTGTGGGGCGGCAGTTCGCTGCTGGGCGGGGAGGGGGGATCCGCCCCGTGCGGCTGCGGCGCGGCCCCAAGCGTCCCTGTTCGGTCCCGTCCGGACCATTGACGACGGTACCTGGCCTACGGCACTCTGTATTCCGTCATACAAAGTTCATCCCCGGGAAGCAGAGGTGTGACGTGGCCGGGCTCGACCTTCGGGTGAAGCAGGACAAGCTCGTACGGGACAAGGTGGTCGACGCGCTGCGCGAGGCCATCCTGGACGGGGCTCTGCAGCCTGGTCGCAGACTCACCGAGCGCGAGCTCACCGAGCTGACCGGAGTGAGCCGCACCTCGGTCCGTGAGGCGCTGAGGCGTCTGCAGGCCGAAGGGCTTGTCGAGGAGTCGCCGAGCCGTGGTCTGCGGGTGAGCATTCCGACCGCCGAGGAGATCGAGCAGATCTACGAGATCCGCGCCGAGCTGGAGCCGCTCGTGGTGCGTCTGTTCGTCGAGCGGGCATCCGCCGAAGAGGTGGACGCACTGGCCTCCGTCGCTCACGAGGTGACCCCGGGTGGCGACGGCAACAAGGACGTCCTCGACCGCTTCGACAAGATCTTGCTCGACGGCTGCCGCAACCCCATGCTGGCGGACATGCTCGGTGGTCTGTACAGCCGTATCCACGCGCTGCGTCGGGTCTCGGCCGCCACCCCGGGTCGCATGGCTGTCACCAAGCAGGAGTACGCCGACCTCGTCGAGGCGATCCGCAACCGTTCCGCCGCCGACGCGGCGGAGGTGGCCCGGCGGCACGTCGCCGCGGCCAGGGCGTCCGCGAAGATCGCGATGAGTCTGCTGGAACAGGACGCCGACTGAGGGCTTGAAGGTCGGCGAGAAGACCGAGAGCACAAGGAAGTGCAGCAATGAGTACGGAAATCATCGCCCCGGCGATACCGGACCTGTCGGACCCGGCGACCTTCGCCTCCCGGGTGCCCCATGAGACCCTCGACACGGTCAGACAGCTGCCGGGGCTGTACTGGCAGCCCGCCAAGGCGGGCACGCTCAACGGCGGGTTCTGGTGTCTCACCCGGCAGGCCGACATCGCCGAGGTCGAACGGAACCCCGAGCTCTTCAGCTCCCGATGGGGTCCGTTCTTCCCGAGCCTTCCCTCGCCGGAGACCGAGTTCCGCCACAACATCATGTACAACGACCCGCCCGTACACAGTCGGCTGCGCCGGGCCGCCGCCCGCTCCTTCGGCCCTCGGGTCATCGCCAACTTCGACGGCTGGGTGCGCGAGATCGTCGTGGAGGTGCTGGAGGACATCGCCGCCCGCGGCGACGTCAACTGGGTGGACGACGTGGCGGCCATCATCCCCTCCCGCGTCATCGCACGCGTGATGGGAGTCCCGTACGAGGACCGTCAGCGCATCGTGGACTGGACGCTCACGATCTTCGACGCCGCGGAGCAGCCCGACGGCGGCGCGTCCACCATGGCGCTGCTTCCGGAGGTCTTCGCCTACCTGGACCAGCTGCGAGCGGACAAGCTGCGGGCGCCCCAGGACGACTTCGCCACGGTGCTCGCGCAGTGTGTCGAGCGCGGCGAGATGAGCCAGCCGGAGTTCCTGCACTACCTGAGTCTGCTCCTCGTCGCCGGATTCGAGACGACGCACACCGTGATCGCCCAGTCGATGCGGCTGATCCTGGAGGACCCGCAGATCGCCGACGCCACCCGCGAGGCCGTCGCCGCCGACAACCTGAACGGGCTGGTCGACGAGTTCCTGCGGTTCGTCACCCCGGCCATGAACATGGCCCGCACGGTGACCCGGGACACCGACTTCCACGGCACCCCGATGCGTGAGGGCGACCTGGTGCAGATGTTCTTCACCGCCGCCAACCGCGACCCCGCCGTCTTCACCGACCCGCACCGCTTCGACCCGTCCCGGACCGCGAACGCGCACATGGCCTTCGGTGGAGGTCCCCACCACTGCGTCGGGAAGAACCTTGCCAAGCTCGAACTCAAGATCCTCTTCGAGGAGATGCACCGCCGCGGTATCAGCTGCGCCCTGAACGGCGAGCCCAGGCGCGGCTGGAGCACCTTCATCAACAAGCTCCTGTCCATGCCCGTCACCGTCACCAAGGCCGACCGGCAGGAGGCCCGCTCATGAGCGATCTGACGGACGCCGTCGTCGTCGTGACCGGAGGCGCCACCGGCATCGGCCTGGCCCTCGCCCGCGAAGCCGCGGCCCGCGGTGCCCGGGTGATGATCGCCGACGTGGAGGACGCGGGCGCCGCGGTGGAGAGCCTGCGGGCCGGCGGCGCCACGGCGGAGTGGCTGCGGACCGACACCGTGGACTACTCACAGGTCAAAAAGTTGACCGAGGCCACTGTTGAGCGGTTCGGTACGGTCAACGTGGTGTGCAACAACGCCGGCATCGGTGTGGCCGGTGCGCTCCAGGACGTGGATCCGGTTGAGGCGAAACGTCTCTTCGATGTGAACGTGCTCGGCATGTTCCACGTCGTCCACGCCTTCGCTCCGCTGCTGAAGGACGCCGCCGCGCGGGGCGGGCCGGCGTACATCCTCAACACCGGCTCCGAGCACTCCCTCGGCGTCCCGCCCCACGTGATGCCCATGAGCACGTACACCGCGTCGAAGTACGCCGCGCTCGGCCTCACCGACACCGCTCGCCGCGACCTGAAGGACTTCGGTATCGGTGTCTCCCTCCTCACTCCCGGTTGGGTCCGCACCGAGCGGGTGAGGGCGCTCGTCGCCGCCGATCCGCAGGTGGCCGCCGCCATCGAACCGTTCGCCCAGGAGCCCGTCGAGGTCGCCGCCGCGGCGTTCGACGGCCTGCTCAAGGGCACTGCGGTCATCGCCACCAATCCGCACAGCCGCGCCTTCGCCATGGAGCACGCGCGCGACCTCATGGCCGACATCCAGGCGCTTCCCCTCCTGGACGGCCCGGACGACCACGCTCACGACGGCACGGGCGACGCGTCCAAGTGCCCCTTCTCGCAGGGCTGAGCAGCAACCCGTTGCCGCCCGCGTCACCGGACGCGTGACAGTCGGCTCTCGGGGACATCCCCCTGTTTCTCTGCTTCACCCCTCACCCTCCCGCGATCAGCGGCCGGGCAGCGGAAACCGCGCCTCACGGCCCCTCGCGTCAGCCCGTCATTCGCGTGGACGACCACACGCCAGCGGATGACCACACCCCAGGACCGAACCATGCCTGAACGAAGGCAAGCGGCGATCGTCGGAGTCGGCCAGACCGACTTCGGCGCCCTCTACGCCAACAAGGACGCCCATCGCGATGCCTACGCACTCGGCGCCGAGGCCCTGCGCCTCGCGCTCGACGACGCCGGCCTGCGCAAGGACGAGGTCGACGGCCTCCTCACGGCCCGTATCCACTACGAGCACGGCGCCCACGTGCTCGGTATCCCAACTCCCCGTGTGATCAACGCCCTTGAGGGATCGGGGCGGATGAGCGGCGTCGCCGTCCAGCACGCCGTCTCCCTGATCGAGACCGGTCAGGCCGACACCATCGCCCTCGTCTACGGCAACAACGGCCGCTCGGTGAAGATGACGTACGGCGGCGACGGCTACGCCGGCAGCCCCACGGCCCGCTACGACGCGATGTACGGCATGACCTCCCCGGGCGCGTACGTCGCGATGATGTACCGCCGCTACATGCACGAGTACGGCGTGCCGGACGGTGCCCTCGCCCCGATCGCGATCAACAACCGCCGCAACGCCGCCCTCAACGACGCGGCCGTGATGCGCGAGGAGATCACCGAGGAGCAGTACCTCACCTCCCGCTACATCGCCGACCCGCTGCGCCTGTACGACTACTGCATCATCAACGACGGCGGCGTCGCGCTGATCCTCACCACCCTGGAGAAGGCCCGCGACCTGGCCAAGCGCCCGGTGCGGGTAGCGGCCACCGCAGCGCGGGGCAGCGTCAGCAACTACTACACCAGCACGGACTTCTTCCACGCCGCCTCCCAGGACGTGGCCCGGCGGGTGTACGCGGAGTCGGGTTACGGCCCGCAGGACATGGACTGCCTGCAGATCTACGACAACTTCACCCCCACCGTCCTGTTCAGCCTGGAGGGCTTCGACCACGCGCCGCGGGGCGAGGCCTGGAAGTGGGCGACACTTGACCGCATCGCCCGCGACGGCGAGATGCCGATCAACACCGCCGGCGGACACACCGGCGAGAGCTACATGCAGGGCTGGGGCCACCACGTCGAGGCCGTACGCCAGATCCGCGGCGAGGCCGGCCCCCGCCAGGTCGCGGACTGCGACGTCGCCCAGTACATCTGCGCCTCACCCATCGTCACCTCGCACGTCCTGGTCGGGGAGTGAGCAGGAGCCATGGACAACCAGAAACTCATCGAGATGCTGCCGCCGGTCACGGACGCCAACCGCGCCTTCTGGGAGGGCACCCTCGCCGGTGAACTCCGGCTCCAGTACGGCGATTCCGGAACGCCCCGCTACCCCGAGTCCCCGGTCGACCCGGTGACCCTCGGTACGGACTTCGAGTGGCGCGCGGCGAGCGGCAGGGCCACGTTGTGGTCCTGGATCGTCATGCACCAGAAGTACTTCCCCGCCTTCGCCGACGAGGTCCCCTACCTGGTCGCCTTCGTCCAGCTGGAGGAGGGGCCGTACCTGATGACCACCCTCGTCGATCCGCCGGAGCACCTGGAGTGCGGGATGCCGCTGGAGGTCGTCTTCGAGCAACTCTCCGAGGACCGGGCCATCCCGAAGTTCAAGGTGGTCACCCGATGAGCACCCGCGTGACCGAAGAGGTCGTCCTCGTCGAGCACCGGGCGGGCGGCATCTCCCGCATCACCTTCAACCGCCCCGCGAAGCGCAACGCCATGAACCGTGCCGCCCGTGTGGGGATCGTGCGCGCCCTCGACGAGTGCCGGGGCCGGTCCAAGGTGATCGTCATGACCGGCAACGGTCCCGCCTTCTGCGCCGGCGTCGACCTCAAGGAGGGCGACGTCAGCACCGGGGACGCGGAACTCGACCGGCGCAGCGAGTGGGCGGCCGTGCAGGAGGAGATCCGCGACCATCCTGCCGTCGTCATCGCCGCCGTCAACGGCACCGCCCTCGGCGGGGGTTCCACTCTGATCAACGTCGCCGACCTGGCTGTCGCGGCGGACGAGGCCCAGATCGGCATGCCGGAGATCGGCTTCGGCCTCTACCCGACGCTCGCCGGGCCCGCCGCCCAACTGCGGCTCAGGCCGAAGCACGCGGCCTGGCTGGTGCTCACCGCCGAGCGCATCGACGGCACCACCGCGGCCGAGTGGGGCCTGGTCAACCGCGCCGTGCCCCTGCAGGAGCTGGACGCCACGGCCATGGCTCTCGCCGAACGCGTCGCCTCCTTCGACGCGACGGCGCTGGAGTGGTCGAAGAAGGCACTGTGGAAGATTCCCGGGGAGATCTCCGAGTGGACCGAGGCCATCGCCTACGGCCATGAGGTCGCCGGTGAACTCCGCGCCCGCAGCACCGCTCTGGCCGAGGGCCTGGGCCGGTTCCGGGCGGGCGAGCGCAACCCGGGGCAGGGCTGATGTCCGGGCAGCGCACCTTCCGGGTGGTCGAGGTAACCGAGTCCGTCGCGGGAGCGGCATGCGGCCGCCTCTTCGCCGCCCTCGGGCACGATGTGCTGCTGTGCGAACCACCCACCGGCACACCGCTGCGGGCCAGGGAGTTCACCTTCGCCGCCCTGGGCGCCGGCAAGCGCAGCGCCGTACTCAGAACCGAGCAGCTGGCAGCCCGCGAGACGAGCCCGCTGGCCGCCGCCGACGTGCTGATCACCGATCTCACGCCGGCCGCGGCCGCCGCCGAGGGCCTGGACCTCGACCGGCTCCGGCAACGCTTCCCCCGGCTGGTGATCGTCTCGCTCACCGCCTTCGGGCTGACCGGGGAGTACGCCGAGAGCGCCGGTGACAGCCTCCTGGCGGAGGCGTACGGCGGCCTTGCCACCATGATCGGTGAGCCGGACCGGCGCCCGCTCGCACTCGGCGGCGAACAGAGCGCCCACTCGGCTGCCTTCGTCGGCCTGTACGGTGCCATGCTCGCCCTGCGCGGCCGTGACCGTACCGGACGCGGGGATCTCGTCGAGGTCGCGCTGAGCGACGTCGCCGCCTATATGGACTGGAAGAGCGACGTCCTGCACCACCTCGGCGGAAGCGTCCCGAAACGCGCGGGCTCGTCGCAGGGCGGATGGCGCGTGGTGCGCGCCAAGGACGGCTGGGTCGGAGTGATCTTCCACGCCCACCAGTGGCCCGCCGTCGTCGAAGTCTTCGGCGACCCGCGCCTGAGCGCACCCGGCCTCGACGACCCCGAGCAGCGCGCCCGGCGTTCGGGGGAGTGGTGGTCCGTGATCGCCGAAGCGGCGGCGAGCCGTGCGGCCGTGGACCTCTACACCGAGGCACAGCGTCTCGGACTGCCCTTCGGCCATGCCGCCGATGCCGAGGACCTGCTGGCCGACGAGCAACTCCGTGCCCGGGGCTTCGTCCTTCCGCCCGGCGACCGCCGCAGGGACGCTCCCGTGGTCGGCCTTCCGTGGACCGTGCCCGGCGGGTCCCAGGCCTCGGTACCCGCACCCCGGCTGGGCGAACACGACGGCAGCCTGATCACTCCGCCCCGGCTGGCGGCGACCCGTACGCCACTCGTGACCGCGGCCGCGCCGCCCCTGGACGGTCTGGTCGTCCTCGACTTCGGCACCATCACCGCCGGGGCGGCCACCAGCCGGCTGCTCGCCGACTACGGCGCGACCGTGATCAAGATCGAGTCGCACGGCCGCCCGGATCCGTTCCGGGCGTGGGTGATGCCGGGCAGCGCAGACCAGGCGGCCGGGGCGCGGCCTCTGGTCTCGCCGATGTTCGCCTCGAACAACGCGGGCAAGCGCGGCCTGAGCCTCGACCTGAAAACGGAACACGGCCGGGCCACGGCCTATGAGCTCATCCGCAGGGCGGACGTCCTGGTCGAGAACTTCCGGGTGGGCGTGACCGCCCGCATGGGTATCGACTACGCCACCGTTCATCGCCTCAACCCGAGCCTGGTCTATCTGTCCCTGTCGAGTCAGGGTGTCTTCGGACCTGAGGCTTCGTACGGCTCGTTCGGTTCGACGCTGGACCTGCTCTCCGGACTGGCGGCCGTCACGGGCTATCCGGGGGAGCGGCCCATGTGGTCGGGCGGCGACGTCAACTATCCGGACCAGGTGGTGTCCTTCGTCGGCGCAGCTCTGGTGGCGGACGCCGTCACCAGAGGCCGGCGCGGCATCCATCTGGATGTCTCCCAGCGGGAGGCCGTCGCCTGGACCCTGGCCGACCAGCTCGGCGAGTACGTCTGGACGGGGCGGCTGCCCGTACCGGACGGCAACCGCCGCCCCGGCGCCACCCCGCACGACACCTACCCCACCGCGGAGCCCGACGGCTGGCTGGCCATTGCGTGCACCGGCGCCGGACACCGGCGGGCGCTGGCCGAAGTGATATCCGCACTGTCCGGCAATGAGCCGGAGGAGTGGTGGCTGGAGCACCAGGACACCGTCGACGCGACCATCGCCGAGTGGACGGCCCGACGCCCCCGTGACCGGGCCGTGGCGGAACTCCGCCGCGCGGGCGTCCCTGCCGTGCCGGTGAACACCGCGGCGGACCGCGCCCGCGACCCCCGCTACGGCGAGCGCCGCGCGGCACTGCGCGCACCGGAGTGGCTGAAGGGATTCCCCATGATCCTGCACGGCCACACACCACCCGACCCCGCTCCCGCCCCCGCGCTCGGCGAGAACGCCGGGCATCTGGACGCCGCCGCCCTCGACGCACTCCTCGGCGGCCCCCTCCGGCCCGCGTCCACCCGCTGACCTGCCCGCACCCCGCACCCGCACGCCCCGATCAGGAGACCGCCATGCCCCGTGTCGTGTTCGTCCGCCCGGACGGAACCAAGCAGGAGACCGAAGCCGCCGACGGAGCCACCGTCATGCAGGCCGCCACCGCCAACCTGGTACCCGGCATCGTCGCCGAGTGCGGTGGCGAGCTGTCCTGCGCCACCTGCCACGTCTTCGTCGACGAGCAGTGGCTCGGGGCGCTGCCCGCGCCGTCGGACGACGAGGAGGAGATGCTGGAAGCGACCTCCGAGGAACCCACCGACGCCAGCCGCCTGTGCTGCCAGATCACGCTCGACGCCTCGCTGGACGGCATCGTCGTGCACATCCCGAAGACCCAGAAGTAGGACCGGGCGGGAGCACACCATGCACACAGAACCCACCCCTACCGACCGCGTCGTCGTGGTCGGCGCCGGTCAGGCCGGCGCGGACTTCGTCGCCGCCCTGCGCATGGCAGGCCACCGGGGCCCGGTGACCCTCGTCGGCGAGGAACCCGGACACCCCTACGCCCGCCCGCCGCTGTCGAAGGCGTACCTGTCCGGCAAGGCCACGGCCCAGGACCTGTACATCAGGCCGCCCGCCATGTACGAGCAGCAGGGCATCGACCTGCGTACCGGCACCCGGGTCACCGCGATCGACCGGGCCGCCCGCGAGGTGGTCCTCGCGGACGGCGAGCGGCTGCCGTACGGACACCTGGTGCTCGCCACCGGCGGGCGGGCGCGCAGACTGCCAGCCCCCGGACTCGACGACGCGCCCAACGTCCACTACCTCAGAACCCTCGCCGACGTGACCGCCATGCGTCCCCGCTTCGTGCCGGGCGCCCGGCTGGTCGTCGTCGGCGGAGGCTACGTCGGGCTCGAAGTGGCAGCGGTCGCCCGGCGGCTCGGCTTGGACGTCACGGTCCTCGAGGCGCTGCCCCGCGTCCTGGCCCGGGTGACCGCCCCGCAGGTCTCCGCGTTCTACCAGCGGGTGCACGCCGAGGAAGGCGTGGACATCCGCGTCGACACCGCGGTGACCGGGTTCGTCTTCGCCCCCGACGGCTCGGTGGAGGCGGTGGAGCTCAAGAGCGGCGAGCGGATCGACACCGACATCGTCCTCGTCGGGATCGGCCTGGTCCCCGCCACCGAACTCGCCGAGCAGGCCGGGCTCGCGGTCGACAACGGCATCGTCGTGGACGAGCACTGCCGCACCGAGGACCCCGCCGTCCTCGCCATAGGCGACTGCACCAGCCACCCCTGCGGCGAGCACGGCGGACGTCGCCGCTTGGAATCGGTTCCCAACGCCTCCGAGCAGGCGCGGGTCGCCTCGGCCACCGTGACCGGCAGCCTCCAGCCGTACACCGCCGTCCCGTGGTTCTGGTCCGACCAGTACGACGTGAAGCTCCAGACCACGGGGCTGTCCACCGGCTACGACGACGTCGTCATCCGGGGCACCTCCGAGGCCGGGCGGTCGTTCGCGGCCTTCTACCTCAAGGACGGCCAGGTCCGCGCCGCGGACGTGGTCTCAAGCCCCCGGGACTTCACCGCCGCCAGAAAGCTGGTAGCGGCCCGGGCCCGGGTCGCGCCCGAAGCGCTCCGGGACCTGTCGGTCCCCCTCAAGCAACTGCTCTGAACCATCCAGATGGGAAATCGAGACATGACAGACCAGACGGCGGCCCCGGCGGCCTCCTCGGGCTCGGAGCGCTTTCCGGCCGGGACGGACCGCGACTACCTGATGCTCATCGACGGCGAGTGGATCCCCGCCTCCGACGGCGAGACCTTCTCCTGCACCGACCCGTACGAGAACCGTTCCTGGGGCCGAGTCCCCGCCGCCACCACGGAGGACGTCGACCGGGCCGTGCGCGCGGCCCGGCGGGCCTTCGACGAGGACGGCTGGTCCCGCACCCCGGCCTCGCTGCGCGCCGGACTGCTGCGCAAGCTCGCCGACCTCATCGAGGAGCACGCCGAGGAACTGGCCCTCATCCAGGTCCACGAGAACGGCAAGCTCATCAGCGAGATGCTGCCCGGAGCCCGCGCGATGGCGGCCCACGCCCGCTACGTGGCCGGCCTGGCGGAGAGCCACCACGGCTCCACCCTCCCCGCGCACCCCGGCTTCACCGCCTACACCGTGCGCGAACCGGTCGGCGTCGTCGCGGCGATCACCCCCTGGAACTCGCCGCTGACCCTGCTGTCGTGGAAGCTGTTCCCCGCGCTCGCGGCTGGCTGCACTCTCGTCATCAAGCCGTCCGAGGTGACCCCCACCTCCACCCTCCGCCTGGCCGAACTCTGCGAGCAGGCCGGCTTCCCCAAGGGTGTCGTCAACGTCGTCACCGGCTTCGGGCAGCCGACCGGCGCCGCACTGGCCGGGCACGCCGGCGTCGACAAGATCGCGTTCACCGGTTCCACTGCCGCGGGCAAGGCCATGCTGAGCGCTGCCGCCCCCCGAATCGGGCGGGTCACCCTGGAACTGGGCGGCAAGTCACCCAACATCGTCTTCGCCGACGCCGACCTCGACAACGCCGTGCACGGCGTCATGGGCGGCATCTTCGCGGCGACCGGGCAGACCTGCATGGCCGGATCCCGGGTCCTGGTCGAGGACGACGTGTACGACGAGTTCGTCGACGCCCTGTCGTCGGCCGCGGACAAGCTGGTCCTCGGTGACCCGCTCGACCCGGCGACCGACGTGGGCCCGCTCGCCTGCCGCAACCAGTTCGACAAGGTCCTCGACTACATCGACATCGGGCAGTCCGAGGGGGCCCGCCTGGCCGCCGGCGGCGTACGGGACACCTCCACCACGGAGCTGACGCGCGGCCTGTTCGTACGGCCCACCGTCTTCGCCGGAGTCGACAACTCCTCGCGTCTCGCCCAGGAGGAGATCTTCGGGCCCGTCGCCAGTGTCGTGCGGTTCAGCGGCGAGGACGATGCGGCCCGGCTCGCGAACGACGTCGACTTCGGTCTCGCGGCCGCAGTGTGGACCCGGGACGTCGGCCGCGCCCATCGCATGGTCAGGCGGCTGCGCGCGGGCACGGTCTGGGTCAACGCCTACCGCGTCGTCCACTACGCCGTGCCCTTCGGCGGGTTCAAGCAGAGCGGCATCGGCCGAGAACTCGGCCCCGACGCGCTCGACGACTACACCGAGACCAAGTCCGTGTGGATCGATGAGGGCAACCCGCAGATGTTCGGCCGGCGCTGACACGAGGGAGTTTCCGATCACCGTGCTGGAGCACAAAGACCTCTACATCGGCGGCGCTTGGCGCCGCCCCTCCGATGACGACGTGACCGAGGTGGTCAACCCGGCCACCGAGCAGGTCATCGCCACCGTGCCGGCCGCCACGGCCAGGGATGTCGACGCGGCCGTGGCCGCCGCCCGCGCGGCGCTGCCCGCCTGGTCCCGGACGACCCCGGCCGAGCGCAAGGTCTTCCTGGACCGGCTCCACCAAGGTCTGGTGGAGCGGGCAGACGAGATCGCCACGACCGTCACCGCGGAGATGGGCGCTCCTCGGCAGCTGGCGTCGAGGGTCCAGGCGGGCCTGCCCATCGCGGTCGCCGAGTCGTACGCCCGGTTGCTGGAGACGTACGAGTTCGAGGAGTGCATAGCCGCCTCTCTCGTCGTCAGGGAGCCGGTCGGCGTCGTCGCCGCCATCACCCCCTGGAACTACCCGCTGCACCAGGTCGTCGCCAAGGTGGCGGCCGCGCTCGCCGCGGGCTGCACCGTCGTCCTCAAGCCGTCCGAGGTGACCCCGCTCGACGCCTACCTCCTCACCGAGATCCTCGACGCCGCCGGACTTCCCGCGGGGGCCTTCAACCTCGTGCCCGGCACCGGGGCGGTCGCCGGTGAGGCACTGGTCGCCCATCCGGACGTCGACATGGTCTCCTTCACCGGATCCACCCGCGCCGGAAAGCGCATCGGCGAACTTGGCGCGGCCACCGTCAAGCGGGTCGCCCTGGAACTCGGCGGCAAGTCGGCCAACGTCGTCCTCCCGGACGCGGACCTGGACTCCGCGGTCCGCGACGGTGTGGCCAACGTCCTGAGCAACTCGGGCCAGACCTGCACGGCATGGACCCGGATGCTCGTGCACCGGGACTCCTACGAGCGCGCGGTGGAACTGGCCCGGGAGGCGGCCGAGAGCACGGTGGTCGGCGATCCCGCCGACGAGCGGACCCAGGTCGGACCGGTCGCCTCCGCGGCCCAGCGCGACCGGGTGCGCGCGTACATCGCCGAGGGGATTGAGCAGGGCGCCCGGCTGGTGACGGGCGGCGTCGAGCCGCCGGACGGCCTGTCCACCGGTTACTACGTCCGCCCGACCGTCTTCGCCGACGTCACCGAGGACATGACCATCGCTCAGGAGGAGATCTTCGGCCCGGTCGTCGTCCTCATGCCCTACGCGGACGAGGAGGACGCCCTGCGCATCGCGAACAACTCCCTCTACGGCCTGTCCGGAGCGGTGTTCTCGGCCAGCGAGGAACGGGCCGTCGCGTTCGCCCGCCGCCTGGACACCGGCATGGTCCACATCAACGGCGCGACGCTGAACCTGCTCGCTCCCTTCGGCGGCTACAAGCAGTCCGGCAACGGTCGTGAACTGGGCGTCCACGGTCTGGAGGAGTTCCTCCAGCCGAAGGCGCTGCAGCTTCCGGCACCGGCGGCAACGGGAAGGACGGCGTCATGAACGATCCCGATCACCCCGTCGCTCGGAGTTTCCTTGCGGAGATCTGGGACTCGCTCGGCGGAGAGAAGGAAGCGCTGGAGCGAGTCCGTTTCGAAGGACACGGCGCGCTGCGGTCCCCCTTCGCGGTCACCGACCTTGCCGCGGCCTCGTTCGCCGCCGCCGGACTGGCCCTCAGCGATCTCGTCGCCACGGCCGGAGGCGGGGGACCGGGGGTCCGGGTGGACCGGGTTCTCGCCAGTGGTTGGTTCGATCTGCCGGTCGGGCCTTCCCAGCCCCTCGATCCGTCGGCGCGGCAAGGTGTTCCGCACACCTGGATGTGCGAGTTCCAGACGGCCGACGACCGGTGGCTCCGCGTACAGGCGACGTTCCCGACCCTGCGCTCCCGTATCGCGCGCGCACTCGGAACGGCGGAGGACCCGGCCGCGTTCGAGGCGGAGATCCGCAGGCACCCCGCGGAGGACATCGAGCGGTTCCTGGTCGATGCGGGCGCTGCCGTCGCCATCAGCCGCACGGTCAGGGAATGGCGCGCACACGCCCAGGGCCGCGCTGTGGCCACGGAGCCCGTCGTGCGCATCGAGACCGGCGACGCGGGCGACGACATCTGGAGGCCGACGCCCGGACGCCCGCTGGCCGGTCTCCGCGTGCTCGACCTGACCCGGGTCATCTCCGGACCGATGGCGACCCGGTTCCTGGCCGCCTGCGGCGCCGAGGTGCTGCGCCTCGACCGTCCCGGCTCGGACGAGAGCAGCGGCGTCTTCGGACGGGGCAGCGACATCATGCTGGGCAAGCGGTGGGCACTCCTCGACCTGCGGACCGAGGACGGACGGAACAGGTTCCTCAGACTGCTGGCCGAGGCGGACGTGCTCGTCCACGGATACCGCCCCGGCGGACTGGACAGCCTCGTCGCCCCCGAGGTCCGGGCCGCCACCCGGCCCGGCTTGGTCGAAGTGGCGCTCAACGCGTACGGCTGGACAGGTCCCTGGAAGGACCGCAGAGGCTTCGACACCCTCGTTCAGTACAGCAGCGGCCTCGCCGACGCCACGACGATCTGGGCGCTCAACGACCCGGAGCACAGGACACCGATCAACGCGCTCGGCCGACTGGTCGACGCCAGTCGGCCCCGTCATCTGCCCGTCGAGGCACTGGACTTCGCGACCGGATACCAGATCGCCGCGGCCGCGATCCGGGGACTGACGCGGAGAGTGACCACCGGCGAAGGCTCGGTCTCCCGGCTCTCGCTCGCCCGGACCGCGGCGATGCTGGTCGGCGCCGGCCACGTCGCCGAGGAACCGGAGATCCGGCTGCCACTCGACGGGCCGTACGAGGACCGCGTCCACGTCAGCGGTGACGGCCGCCCGGTGAAGCGCCTCGCGTTCCCCGTCGCCGTCGAGGGGACCCCGCTGTTCTGGGAGCGGCAGTTCGAGGCGGCGGGCTCTTCCGCGCCGAGGTGGTGCACCACCGGCTGATCCCCTGAGGCTCGTCCGTCGGCCGGACGAGCACGGAAACGGCCACGGCGGGCCCCTGCGCCGCAGCCTTCAACGGCGCGGGGACCCGCCGTGGCATTGCCGTACGTGCCCGCGGTCGTCGTGGACGGGCAGGCGCCGATCGGCTCACCCCGTCGCCCGGGGGAAGAGACGTTCCACGGCGCTGACCACGGCGGCGCGGCGAGCGGCAAGGGACGGGTCCGCGGCCTGTTCCGCCGCGACGGCGCCGATCTCGGTCTGGGCCGCCCAGGTGGTGGCGATCTGGTTGACCAGGGCGAGGACGTCGACCGGATCCCAGGTGGGATCGAGCTGCCCCGCCCGCTGTGCCTCGTGCAGCTGCTCGATCTTGCGGGCGACGGTCTTCCGGATCGGGTCGGCGCCGGGGGAGGCGGCGGTGTCGGCGAGTTCGAGGCGACCCCAGGTGATCAGACGGTGGTGGTCGGGGCAGGTGAGGGTGAAGTGGTCGAAGAGGCGGCCCGCGTAGCCCGGCAGATCGGCCGGGTCCATGGGGGTGGCCTCCGCGACCCGGGCCAGTTCGAGCAGGGAGACGTGCGCGTAGAGCGCCTCCTTGCCGCGGAAGTACGCGTAGACGCGTTCCTTGCTGGTCCTGGCCTGTCTGGCGATGCGGTCCACCCGGGCCCCGGCGATTCCGTGGCGGGCGAACTCGTCCGTGGCGGCGGCGACGATCCGCGCACGCGTGGAGTCGGCACCTTCCGGAGCGGCGGGCTCGGAGGTCGGGTCGGTCGGGGTCGAGCGAGGCATACGACCAGGATAAGCCGCCGAACTGTTTGGTTTGGCATTCGGGCGATCGACGGCTATGGTCAAACCAAACGGTCTGGTTTGATGCTGGCCGGACCGGTACCCACGTCTGGAGAGAACTCATGCACCACCGCGATCTGGGCTCCCAGGGCCTGCGCGTCTCCGCACTCGGCCTCGGCACCATGGGGATGACCCTCGCCTACGGCTCCTCGAACGACGACGAGAGCACCGCCACCATCCGCCGTGCCCATGAACTCGGGGTCGACTTCTTCGACACCGCCGAGCTGTACGGCCTCGGCACCGGCAGCAACGAGATCCTGCTCGGCAAGGCGGTGAAGGGCTTCCGCGACAAGGTGGTCCTGGCCACCAAGTTCGGCTTCGACATGACCGCGCAGCAGATCGGTGCCGGGTTCGACAGCCGCCCCGAGAACATCCGCAAGGTCGCCGAGAACAGCCTGCGCTATCTGCAGACCGACTACCTCGACCTCTTCTACCAGCACGCGGCCGACCCCGACGTGCCGGCCGATGAGGTCGCGGGCGTGGTCGGCGAACTGATCGCCGAGGGCAAGGTGAAGTACTTCGGCCTCAGCAACGTCGGCCCGCAGTACATCCGCCGCGCCCACGCCGTCACCCCGGTCTCGGCCCTGCAGTCCGAGTACTCGCTCTTCGAACGGGGGGTGGAGGAGAAGATCCTGCCGGTCGTGCGGGAGCTGGGCATCGGTCTCGTGCCGTACTCCCCGCTGGGCCGCGGCTTCCTGACCGGCGTCGTCAAGCCCGCCGCCGAGTACCCGGCGGACGACATGCGCAGCTGGGACGAGCGTTGGCAGGGCGACAACTACACGTACAACCTCAACGCCACCGAGCAGCTCAAGCAGCTTGCCGCCGCGAAGGGCATCACCGCCGCGCAGCTCGCGCTGGCCTGGCTGCTTGCCCAGGGTGACGACGTCGTCCCGATCCCCGGCACCCGCAACGCCGACCGCCTGGCGGAGAACACCGCCGCGGTCGACGTCGAACTCACCGACGCCGACCTCGAGCGGATCAGGCAGATCCTTCCGCAGGGTTCCGCGGGAAGCCGGTACCCGGCCGCCATGCTGGCCACGATGTCGACCGACTGACACCGGGGCGTCCGTACCGGCCGCCGGTCCCGTGCACCGCATTCGGCACGGGACCGACAGCCGGGCTCAGGAGAGGCGGACAGGCAGCTTGTCGAAGGCGACCAGACGATCGGTGCGGACCTCGAGCGGATCGCCGGCGAGCTCGACCGAGGAGTACCGCTCGGCGACGAGGCCGAGGATCACGCTGGTCTCGGCCCGCGCCAGCAACTGCCCGGCACACGCGTGCGTACCGAGCCCGAACGTCAGGTTCCGGCTGGCGTCCGGCGGTCGGTTGTAGTCGAACTCGTTGGGGTTCTCGAAGACCTCCGGATCCCGGTTCGCCGCCCCGATGGGGTACTTGATGCAGGATCCCGCGGGGATGTGCACGCCCTGGATCTCGATGTCCGCGTTCGGGAACCGCGTGATGATCAGTTCGACCGGGTTCAGCCGCGCCAGTTCGTTGATGAACGCGTCCCGGATCTCCGGCTTGTCCCTGAACTCGGCCATCAGGTCCGGCCGTTCGGCGAACAGCCTGAAGCCCGCACCGATGAGGTAGGCCGGATTCGGGCCGCCCGACATGTAGAGCAGCACCGTGGTCTCCAGGACCTCGCGCCAGGTGAGCTCGCCGCGCCCGTGGGCCGCGAGCAGCTCGTCGACCAGCCCGTTCCCGGGCTCCTCTGCGGCCTGCTTCTCCCGTACATACCGCTCGGTCTCGGCGAACATGAAGTTCATCCCGGCCAGCGACCGCGCATGGATTCCCTCACCGGGTGCGGTCGCGTTGATGAGCATCGCGTCCCACAGTGCCCAGAACATCCCCTCCACATCACCCACGGGCATGTCGAGGATGCGGCACATCGTCAGATGGGTCGGCATCACACCCAGGTCGAAGTGGGCGTCCACCACCTCGCCCGGCGCGAGCCCGTCGAGCGCCTCGACGGTGAAGTCGTGCGTCAGCCGCGCCCAGGTGCCGATCATCTTCGGCGTCAGCCAACGATTCGTCAGCCGCCGCATCCGGGTGTGCTCCGGCGCGTCCTTCGACAGGACGGTGTTGTCGAACGCGGTCCACGGGTGAGGGTGTTCCACGGCGGAGGTGGCGGCGAAAGCCGGCGGCTCCGCGATCCGCATACACGGCAGTTTCGCGTTGTGCGTGGTGTCCGCGTGGTTCAGCACCACGTACGTGTTCTCGGTCGTCCGGTGCACGGGCGCGATTCGGCGGGCCCGCTCGTAGGCTGGGTACGGGTCCGTCCGGAATCCCTCGTCGTTCCACGGGAACAGCGCCGAGGCTTCCTCGATGGTCAAGCTCATCTCCGTCACTCCTTCGGGTCCGGTCAGGCCGGGTCAGGCGGGTATCAGGGTCAGGAGGTCCCGGGCCCACGCGTCGGCGAGCTCCGTGGCGGGGGTCGTCGACGCGGCGTCATGCTTGGCCGTGGTTCCGATCTGCTCAGCGCCGAGCTCCAGGAGCGCTCTGCGGAGGGTGTCGATGGCGTTGTTGAACGTCTCGTAGATGCTGTCGCCGAGCCCGAACGCCGCGAACCGCACACCGGACAGGTCGGGGCGTTCCGTCACGAGGGCGTCGTGGAACGGCGCCGCCGTCTCCGGCAGACCGCCCTCCCCGTAGGTGGAACTCACGAACACGGCGAGGTTCATGGCCGCCAGGTCGGACACCTCGACGTCGGTCAGTTCCGCCGTCACCGTCTCGAACCCCTGGTCGCGGAACGCGGCGGCGATGTCGTCGGCGACCATCTCCGCGTTGCCCGACTCGGTCCCGTACAGGACATGTACGACAGTCATTTCACTTCTCCTGTGGTGTCGAGGGCCGCGGTCGTGGCCGTCGGGATGGAAACCAGGGCACCGGAGCCCGCCGCCGCGGCGAGCAGTTCGTCCCTGGTCGTGAACTTCGTCCGGCACCTGTCGGGCCGGGCGCGCCGGACCTCGGCGCCGTCGATGCGCTGCCACGCCTCGAAACTCACCACCGAGGCCGGCAGCCGGTCGCGGAGCCCCGCCAGGCCCGTACGGTGCGGCGGTTCCTGATCGCGCAGGAACTCGAGGACGCCCTTCGCCGTCTCTGCCGCCAGCTTCCGGTTCTCCGCCAGATTTCCCAGCCGACCGGTGGCGGGACCCCCCACCCGGAACACGTTCGACGCCTCGATGCCACCGAACCGCGCCGACTGCGCCGGAGAAGGGTCGAAGCCGAGCGCCGTGATGACGGTGTCGGCGTCGAGGTGGCCGACCCGTGTGCTGTCCCCCGCGTCATGTGTCGTCACACGGACCCGGCCGTCGTGCCGCCGAACGGAAACCGGAACCTGCCGGAACCGCACGTTCACCGTGGTACGCGGCGCGGCCGCGGGCTCGCCGAGCAGAGGCACGCCGTCGACGCTGAGGTGAACACCGACGATCTCGGCGAGTTCCCTGACCATCGACGCGTCCCACCTCGCCGCATGCGGCTCGCACCTGCCCAGGATGTGGATGGTCCGCACCGGGGCCGGCGCCACCGCGCGCAGTGCGTCGTCGTCGACGTCCGACGCGATGAAGTCCAGGTCGGACTTGGACAGCAGTCGGGCGACATCCGCCGAGACGTTTCCGGTACCGAGGATGACGACCTCGGACCCCAGGCGCCGAGGACCGGCCGGCCGGTGGCGCAGGCGAGCGTCCGGGTCGGAGTTCAGCAGCCGGATCAGGTCACCGGCGCCGATGACCAGGGCGTCCGGGTCCTGCTCGATGCCCAGTTGCCGGTCCGTCCCCAGTCCGGTCGCCAGCACGACCGCGTGGAAGCTCTCCAGGAGTGCTTCGAGGCTCACGTCGGTCCCGACGGACACATTGCCGACGAACTCCACCCCCGGCTGCCCGAAGAGCCGGTCGAACTGGCGCGACACCGCCTTGGCGCCCTGGTGGTCCGGCGCGATGCCGTACCGGACCAGTCCGTACGGCGTCGGCAGCGCGTCGAAGACCGCGATCCCGATGTCCGGCTGTCCCTTGCGCAGAGCCTGGGCCGCGTAGCACCCGCTGGGGCCGGCGCCGACGACCGCGACCTGGAGCGGAAAGCCGTTGGCTGTCTCTGCCGGAGTTCTCATGGCTACCTCGGTTACTGCGAAGGAGTTCAGAAGACGAGATGAACGGTAACTAACTAACGGTTGTTAGTACAGAGGGGGCGATTGTCGGTACAGGGAAGGGCCGGCGTGCCGGCCCTTCCCTGTCGTGTAAGCGAACCACCTACCGTCGCGGTCGCACGTAACACGAGGTCACAGTTCCTGGCGGCCGATGCGCTGGTACACCTCGGGACGCCGGCTCCGCAGGACTCGCGCGACGGCCATCCCGATCAGGAACAGCGCGAAGGTGAAGATCAGGAAGAACGACGTGACGAATCCGGAACCGCCGAGCAGGTCCGAGTAGTTGATCACCGCGAGATACGCCACCACGCCGATACCGAGGGCCGACAGGAGCGGTGAGACGGCGGTCTTCCACACGGGTTCCTGCGACGGGTTGCGACGGAAGTACACGAACACCGCTACGCTCGCCGCGAACAGGAGCAGCAGGATCGCGAAGGAACCGATGCCGGACGCCCGGGCGTACAGCACGTTCGGGTCGCTGCCCAGGGTCACGAAGAGGACCACGCCGACGGCCCACAGCGCACCGATGATGGACGCGGCGACGTACGGCGACCCGTGCCGGGGGTGCACCTTGCCCAGAACCGTCGGCACCACACCGTCCGTGCCGAGCGAGTACATGTAGCGCGCCGTGACGTTGTGGATGGACAGCATCGACGCCAGGATCGAGGTCATCAGCAGCACGGTGACGATGTCGACCACGGTCTTGCCGACCAGCACGGTCAGCGCGTCGGTGAACATTCCACCGGTGTTGGCCGTGGCGGCCGCCTGCGCCTTGTCCGCGCCGGTGAAGGCGATGTAGGCCCATGCGGCCAGGGCGTAGAAGACGCCGATGCCTGCCACGGACAGGTAGGTGGCCCGGGGGATGGTCCTGTCGGGGTCCTTGACCTCCTCGCGGAAGATCACGGTCGCCTCGAACCCGAAGAAGTTGCCGACCACGAACAGGAGCGCGAGACCGATGTTGGGGTCGGTGACCCACGGTACGCCGAGGGAGGGGCCCCCGGAGCCGGACGGCGCGCCGTGGAGGAACGACGCGACGTCGAAGACGATGACGACGATCACTTCGAGCACCATGACCGCGGTCAGCACCTTCGCGGACAGGTCGATGCGCCGGTAGGCCAGCGCGGTGGTCACCGCGACGATCGCCAGCGCGTACCAGCCCCACGCGATGTGCGGACCGTGGAGGTTCTTCTCCACGTAGCTCTGGACGGTGATGGCGAAGAACGGCGGGGCGAAGAACCCGATCATGAAGTAGCCGAACGTCGCCAGGAACGCGCCGCCCAGTCCGGCCGGACGTCCGAGCCCCTGGGTCACGAAGGCGTAGAAGCCTCCCGGGTTCGGAACGGCGCGGCCCATCAGGGTGAAGCCGACACAGAAGACCATGAGTATGACCGTCGCCACGATGTAGATCGCCGGTCCCGTCTTGCCGCCGAACATCAGCAGCACCGGGATGAAGCCCGCCACCGTGGTCAGGGGCGCGGAGAACGCGAGCACGCTCATGGCGAGCTCACCGACGCCCATGTTGCCCTGCAGACGCCGCGGCTCTTCCACGACTTCAGCCATTCGTCTTTCACCACTCACGGTGGGGACCTGCTCGTGTCTTGCCATGAGTTTCTCTTCCTGGTGGGGCCCACCCGAGCTACCGCGGGGCCGGTTGGGGTTGGTGTCGCCTCCCTGGGGAACGCCCGTCCTGTTCAGGTACGCGCTCACCGCGTGGAGCTCGCTGCGCCGGCCGGTGCCCGCGCAGACGTTCTGGAGTGGGGGGAGGTGGCCGTGGCGAGGGGCCGGCCCGGTCAGGTGACCAGGTCCGACAGCGGCTTGCCTGTCAGCGCCTGCCGGGCGCGCAGCACTACGGCCTCCTGGAGTGCGTCCATGGCCAGGTCGGACCGCCACGCGACGTGCGGGGTCATCACCAGGTTCGGCACGTCGCGCAGCACGTGATCCGCCGGCAGTGGCTCGGTTGTGAAGGTGTCCAGACCCGCGCCTGCCAGGTGGCCGGAGCGCAGCGCGTCCGCCAGCGCGGCCTCGTCGACGAGCCCGCCGCGTGAGACGTTGACGAGGACCGAGCGGGGCCGCATACGGCGGATGACCTCGGTCGACACCAGGTTGCGGGTCTCGGCCGACAACGGCAGGTGCAGCGACACCACGTCGGACTGTTCGAGCAGTTCCTTCAGCGGCGCGGCCGGTACCGAGTCGAAGGTCGCGAACGGGTCGTAGGCGCGGACGTTCGTGCCGAGGGCGGCGTACCACCGGGCTACCTGGCGGCCGATCCGGCCCATGCCCACGACCGCGACGTCCAGCTGGGAGAACCGTGGCGTGTCCATTCCGACGCTGCCGGCCCACTGGCCGGCAGCGATGGCCGACTGGCCCGCCGGGATGCGCCGCGCCAGCAGCAGGCCCATGGTGAGGGCGTGCGACGCGACCTCCTCGGTCGCGGCACCCGGCACGATCGCGACCGGGACACCCGTCGTCCGGGCGGCCGACACGTCGATGTTGTCGTAGCCGATGCCGTACCTCACCACGGCGACGCACTTCTTCATCGCGGCGAAGTCCTGGGCCTCCACGGGCGCGTACGGGGTCACCAGCACCACGGTCGCCTCCGGGATCGACGCACGGAAGGCCTTCCGGTCCGCCGCCACCGCGAACTCCAGCCCGAACTCCTCGGCCAGTGCCCGCTCCCGCTCCAGGCTCGGGTACTGCTGAGGACCGACAAGGAGCAGGCCACCGGCACGATCGGGGATGCGGGCCGGTATTTCGGTGCTGCTTGCAAGTGACATTTCAACCCTCTCGGATCAGGGCGAAGGTGTTCGGCAGCCGTGATCTCAGGGCGCCTAAACGTGTTCGTGTGGAAAGTGAAATGAAACGTAAGGACGGCCGAATGATCCGTCAACGACTCCGTCCGCACGGGATCGGAATAGGACTCGATTGGGAACAGTGTGTTGTCGAAACCGGATTGGTCTCCGCGAGGCTCAAGCCATGGCGCGGGATCACCCAAGATCGCTGGTGCGGTGCTCCGCAACCCGTTCCTTTCGAACTCTAGCGAACTAACGGTCGTAAGCATAGGCTGGGTGTCGAGCATCGCAACCGGAGGTGTACGACCGTGAACGTGCGACAACTTCAGGCTTTCCTCGCGGTCGCCGAACACCTGCACTTCGGACGCGCCGCGGAGCAACTCTTCATGGCCCAGGCGCCCCTCAGTCGCACCATCCAGGCCCTGGAGGGAGATCTCGGCGCCCGCCTGTTCGAGCGCAACACACGTTCGGTCTCCCTCACGCCGGCCGGCCAGGCCCTCGTCCAGCCCGCCCGCGCCGTACTGGAGGCGGTGTCCTGCGCCGAGTCCGCCGTCGGTGCCGCCGTCTCCGGTGAGTCCGGCACCGTCCGTGTCGAGTTCTGCGGGGTCGCGGCACACCCCCTGGTGGCCGCGCTCTCCCGGGGCATGCGCGCGGACCATCCCGGTATCCGCCTCGATCTGACCTCGCAGGCCGTGTCCAGGCCGACGATCCGCCGCCTCCTCGACGAGGAGGTGGACGTCGGTCTCGGCCGCTTCGACAACCTGCCGCCCGGCCTCGACAGCGAGGTCCTGATCAGCGATTCACTCGTCGTCGCGGTGCCCCGGGCCCACCGGCTCGCCGGAGCCCAGGTCGTCGGTTTCCGGGACGTGGCCGCCGAGCCGTTCGTCTCCCTGCCCTACGCCACCGGCTCGGTCACCACCGACCGGCTCTGGCGCCTCGGCTACGCCCACGGCGCCGGCGGTGTCAACAACGTCCAGTTCGCCCCTGACACCCCCTCCTGTCTGGCGCTGGTCGGAGCCGAGGTCGGCTGCCACCTCGCCCTGCGGTCCGTCGCCCGGTCGACGACCAACCCCAACGTCGTCTTCGTCCCGCTCGCCCAACGCGAATGCGAACTCGTGCCCGATGTGCACCTGCGCGCCGCGTGGAGATCCGGGGCGGTCACCCCGCCCGTCGCGGCCGCGCTCGGTCACCTGCGCCGCCGTCTGCACCAGGACCGGCCGACGGTCGCAGCCTGAACCTCGCTCTTGGCCGCACCGATTGTTCCGGTTCCGGAAACAATCACCCGTGGCCTTCGCATCAATTCCGTCTGGTGCTGAACATTTCCGAGAAGTAACGTCGCGTTGTCGAAATCGTACTCGACTCTCCCCGGCAATATCGGGGAAACGAATGGCCGCGCAGAACAATGCGGTACTCGCCCCGCCGGTCGAGTCGTTTTTCTGTGCGCGAGACCCCGCAAAGGAGCATCCATGGGCAGCGAAGAAACCGTGCGCGAAATCGACGCACTCGTTGTCGGAACCGGCTTGGGCGGTGTCATGGCCCTGCGTACACTCACCGCCGACGCTGGCCTCGACGCGATCGCGATCGACAAGGCGCCGAAGGTCGGGGGCACGTGGTACTGGAACCGCTACCCGGGTGCCCTTTCCGACACGCAGAGCTTCATGTACCAGCTGCCCTACGACAAGGAACTGTTCCAGCGGACCGACTGGCGCACCCGCTACGTCCCCGCACCCCAGATCCGCCAGTACGTCGAGGACGCCGTCGACTTCTGGAACCTGCGCTCCCGTATCCAGCTCGACACCACGCTGATCAGCGCGGCCTTCGACGAGGAGGACGCACGCTGGCACGTCGTCACCGACCAGGGAGGGTTCCGCGCCCGCTTCCTGATCACCGCCGCCGGGCTGCTCTCCCAGATCAACATCCCCGACTTCCCCGGCATCGACCGGTTCGAGGGCCGCATCGTCCACACCGCCGACTGGCCCGAGGACCTCGACATCGCCGGCCTGCGCATCGGCGTCATCGGCAACGGCTCCACCGGCATCCAGTTCATGACCGAGGCCGCCAAGACCGCCGCGCACCTGACCACGTTCCAGCGCACCGCCCAGTACTCCGTCCCCGCCGGCAACCGCGAGTGGTCCGAGGCGGAGCTGGAGCAGTTCAAGGCCACCTGCGAGGACCGCTGGGAGGAGTTCCGCACCTCCAAGATCGGCTTCGGTATCGACGAGACCACGCGCAGCATCTGGAGCGTCTCCGAGGAGGAGCGCGAGGCCATCTTCGAGTGGGCCTGGCGCAAGGGCGGCAACTACACCTTCGCCAACGAGACTTTCTGCGACGTCACCAGCGACCGTGCCGCCAACGAGCTCGCCGCGGACTTCATCAAGCGGAAGATCAGGGAGATCGTCAAGGATGAGGAGACGGCGTACAAGCTCACCCCCACCGAGCTGTTCGCCCGCCGCCCCATCTGCGACTCAGGGTACTTCGAGATGTTCAACAGGCCCAACGTCACCCTCGTCAGCACGCGGGAGAACCCCATCGCGGAGTTCGTGGCGGGCGGCATCGTCACCGAGGACGGCATCCTGCACGAACTCGACGTCCTGGTCCTGGCGACCGGCTTCGACGCCGTCGAGGGCAGTTACCGCAACATGTCCATCCGCGGAACGGGCGGCAGGACCCTCCAGGAGCACTGGGCCGACGCCCCGCGCACCCACATGGGCATGGCCGTGTCCGGCTTCCCGAACCTGTTCATGGTCCTCGGCCCCAACGGCCCGTTCGTCAACCTCCCCTCCGCCATCGGCGTCCAGGCCAAGTGGATCGCCCAGGCAGTCAAGACCGTCAAGGACACCCACGGCGCCTCCATCCGGCTGCGCGAGGAGGCCGAGGAGAACTGGCTGCGGACCTGCCTCGACGAACTCAAGGGCTCCCTGTTCCTGGAGACCGGCTCGTGGATCTTCGGCAACAACATCCCCGGCAAGCGCAAGGCCCGCACCGCCAACTTCTACGTCGGCGGCCTCGACAAGTTCATCGCGATCTCCGAGGCCGAGGCAGCCCAGGGATACCCCAGCTACGAGGTCCGCGTCCCGTCCGTGGTCTGACCACCCCCCCGCAAGCGGTTTGGAGAAGCAAGCCATGCACACGTACAAGACCGTCTCGCCGCTGAACGGCGAGGTGCTCGCCGAGTACACGATGATGACCGACACCGAGGTCACCGCGGCGCTCACCCGTGCCACCGACGCCTACCGCGACTGGGCCGGCGTGTCCCTCGACGACCGGGTCGCCGTCCTGGCCCGCATCGCCGAACTCCACCGCGAGCGAAGCGCCGAACTCGCCGAGGCCATGGCGACCGAGATGGGCAAGCCGCTCGCCCAGGCCGAGGGCGAGATCGCCCTCTCGGCGTCGATCTACGAGTACTACGCCCGCTCCGGTGCCCAGCTGCTGGCCGACGAGGTCATCGAGGTCAAGGCCGGCGGACGGGCCGTCGTCCGCACTGCCCCCACGGGCCCGGTGCTCGGGATCATGCCGTGGAACTTCCCGCTCTACCAGGTGGCGCGTTTCGTCGCCCCCAACCTGCTGCTCGGGAATACGGTCCTCCTCAAGCACGCCCGCTCCTGCACCCGCACGGCGCTGCTCATCGACGCCGTCATCGCCGACGCGAGCACCCCGAAGGGCGTCTACGAGAACCTCATCGTGTCGTCCTCGCAGATCGGCGACCTCATCGCCGACGACCGCCTCCAGGGCGTCTCGCTGACCGGCTCGGAGGAGGCCGGCCGGATCGTGGCCACCCAGGCCGGCCGGCATCTCAAGAAGTGCGTCCTCGAACTCGGCGGCTCGGACCCGTTCATCGTCCTGTCCGACGCCGACCTCGACCTCGCGCTCGACCTGGCCGCGACGGGCCGGTTCAGCAACGCGGGCCAGTCCTGCACCTCCTCCAAGCGGATGATCGTCCACAGCGACGTCTACGACCGCTTCCTCGAGGGATTCGTCGCCCGCGCCCGGCAGTGGAACACGGGCGATCCGCTGGACCCGGAGACCCGCATCGGCCCGATGGCGTCCGCGTCCGGCCGGACGGAGATCGCCGAGCAGGTCGCGGACGCCGTGGCCAAGGGCGCTCGGCTGCACCTCGGCGGCGTGGTCCCCGACGGCCCCGGTGCCTTCTACCCGGCCACCGTCCTGACGGACGTCACCCCGGACATGCGGGCCTACGGCGAGGAACTCTTCGGCCCCGTCGCGGTCGTGTACAAGGTCGACTCCGTCGAGGAGGCCGTCGCGCTGGCGAACGACTCCCGCTTCGGGCTCGGTTCGGCCGTCTTCACCCGCGACGAGGACCTGGCCGCCGACATCGCCGAGCGGCTCGAGGTCGGCATGGTCGGCCTCAACACCCTCATCCGCAGCCAGCCCGACATGCCGTTCGGCGGCGTCAAGGCATCCGGGATCGGCCGCGAGCTCGGCCGCCTGGGCCTCGACGAGTTCGCCAACAAGAAGACCGTCCGCCTCTCCTGACGGTTTTTCGGCCCTCACACGGCGCCCTGCCCGCAACCCTCCCCGGCGGGCAGGGCGCAGCCGTGAACGGCACACGTCCCGCCCTACGACTCACCCCCGAAGGACATGCCATGAAGCTCGTTTCCTACGACCGCGGTACCGGTTGGAAGCCGGGCGTCCTCCACGGCGACCAGGTGTTCGACCTCAACGCCGCGCTCTGGGCTGCCGGCCGCCGGGCCTCCTCGGACCTGCCGTCCGTCCGCGCCTTCCTCCAGGAGCACGGCGGCCAGTTGCCCCAGATCGCCGCAGCCGTCGGACCGGTCCTCGACGGCGGAACCCCGGAGGCTGTGGGGAGTCTGGACTCCGTGGTCCTCGGCCCGCCGGTCACCGACCCGCTCAAGGTGCTCTGCGTCGGCCTGAACTACTCCGACCACGTCGGCGAGACCGGCCGCGCCATGCCCACCCACCCCGACCTGTTTGCCAAGTTCGCCAGCAGCCTCATCGGCCCCTACGACAGCATCGACCGGTCCGACGTGACCGACAACCTCGACTTCGAGGGTGAACTCGCCGTCGTCATCGGCAAGGAGTGTGGTCGTGTCGACGAGAGCGACGCGCTGTCGTACGTCGCCGGTCTGTCCGTCCTGAACGACATCACCGCGCGCGACCTGCAGTACCGCGGCACACAGTGGCTCGCGGGCAAGGCCGTGGACCGGGCCACGCCGTTCGGACCGGCGATCGTCACCCTGGACGAGATCGGCGACCCGCAGAGCCTGGACATCGAGACGTTCGTCAACGGCAGCCGGGTCCAGGGCTCCAACACGAAGTACATGATCTTCCCGATCGCCAGGATCATCTCCTACGTCAGCCAGTTCCTCACCCTGAGCCCCGGCGACGTCATCGCCACCGGTACGCCCGAGGGCATCGGCGCGAAGCGGAATCCGCCCCTGTGGCTGCGCCCCGGCGACAAGGTCGAGGTCCGCCTGGAGAAGATCGGGGTGCTGAGCAACCAGGTCGTCTGAACCCCCCCCTCTCACGTTCGCGGAGCCGGCCCCAGGGGCCGGCTCCGCAAACGCGTTTCATCAGTCGTCCCGGGCCTCAGCCGCGCGAAGCCAACAGCTCCGCCAGATGCAGAGTCGGCACACCGGCCAGGTCACCCAGCTGGATGCGGCAGGACATGCCGTCCGCCAGGACCACCGCGTCCGAGTGAGCCCGCACCGCCGGGAGGAGGTGCGACTCGGCCACCGCGACGCTGACCTCGTAATGTCCCTTCTCCACACCGAAGTTGCCCGCCAGGCCGCAGCACCCCGGCACCTTGGTGACGGTCGCCCCCGCCCGCTCCAGCAGACGCTGGTCGGTGTCCCAGCCGATGACCGCGCTGTGGTGGCAGTGCGGCTGCGCCACCACCTCCACACCAGTCAGGTCGGGCAGCGTCAGGTCGAGGCGCTCGACGAGCTCGGCGAAGCTCAGCACCCCCGACGCCACCACGTCGGTCTCCTCGGAGTCGCACAGCTCCCGCGCGTCGCTGCGCAGCGTGGCGAGGCAGGACGGCTCCAGAGCCATCACCGGGATCCCGCTGCGGACGTAGTGCGCGAGCGTTCCCACGGTCCGCGCGACGAGGGCCCGCGCGTGGTCGAGCTGGCCGGTCGTGATCCAGGTCAGGCCGCAGCAGGCGTCCTCCTGGATGACGCGGACCACGAGGCCGTGCGACTTCAGGAACCGGATCGCCGCCAGGCCGGACTCCGGGAAGAAGTGGTCGGTGAAGGAGTCGGCCCAGATCAGCACGTCGGCCGGTGCGTCCGCCACCCGGGAGGTGTCCGTCGCCCGTCGCAGCGTGGGGGAGGCGAACCGTGGCAGGGACCTCCGGCGGTCGACCCCGGCGACCCACTTGGCCAGACCGGCGAGCGGCCTGACGCGCAGCAGCAGGTTGGTCAGCGGCGCCAGCGGCGCGGTGAGGCGGGCCCACTTGGGGAGCTGCCCGAGGAACACGTGCGACCTAGGCCGTCTCATCCCGGCGACGTCGTGCCGCTGGTGCAGGACCTCACTCTTGTAGGTGGCCATGTCGACGCCGCTCGGGCAGTCGCTCGAGCATCCCTTGCACGCCAGGCACAGGTCGAGTGCCTCGGCGACGGCCGGGTCGCTCAGACCGCCGCGCAGGAGCCCGCCGTCGAGCGCTTCCTGGAGCACCCGGGCACGGCCACGGGTGGAGTCCCGCTCGTCCCTGGTGGCGAGATAGGACGGGCACATCACCCCGGCGGTCTTCGGCGCCACGCACTTCCCGACGCCCGTGCAACGGTGCACCGCGGCACCGAGGTCCCCGTCGTCGTGCACCAGCCGCAGACCGGAGCGCACCGGTGCCTGAGGGCGTACAGGACGCAGATCGTCGGTGATCGGAACCGGGTCGGCGATGATCCCCGGGTTGAGGATGCCGTCGGGGTCGCAGACCGCCTTGACCTGCCGGAACAGGGCGAGGGACGTCTCGTCGTACATCAGGGGCAGCAGCTCGCCTCGGACCCGGCCGTCGCCGTGCTCCCCCGACAGCGTGCCGCCGTAGTCACGCAGCCGCTTCGCGCAGGCGGTCATGAAGTCGCGGAACACCCCGGCCGAAGCCGGGTCGCCGGGCCGGAACGGGAAGTCGATGCGGCAGTGGATGCAACCGTCGCCGAAATGCCCGTACGGAATGCCCTGAAGGCCATGCTCCCGCAGAAGTTCCTCGAAGTCGCGCAGCCAAGCGCCCAGGTTCTCCGGCGGAACGGCTGCGTCCTCCCAGCCTCCGTACGCCGGCGTCGGCAGCGACCGGCCCGCGAGCCCGGCGCCGTCCTCGCGGATGCGCCACAGAGCAGCTGCCTCACGCGGGTCGTCGACGATCCTGGTGTCCAGCGCGGCGCCGGCCGCGACGAGCAGAAGTATCGCGTCCGACGCGTCCTCGCCCGCGACCTCCGCGAACAGCCAGCCGCTTCCCCGTGGCAGGTCGGGGACGGGCGAACCCTTCTCGCGCACCAGACCGACGATGCGTGAGTCCATGCCCTCGCACGCGACGAGACGCCCCGGCGCCGCGGCGAGCAGGGCCGGTACGGCATCGGCCGCGTCGGCCATCGTCGGGTAGCCGAGCACCAGCATCCTGCGTTCGACCCGGTCGTCGACGAGCCGGACGGTGGCTTCGAGGACCGTGGCGAGCGACCCCTCGCTGCCGACGAGGAACCGGTCGACGCGGCGCCTCTCGGGGAGCAGGTGCTCCAGGCTGTAGCCGCTGATCTGGCGGCCGAAGCGGCCGAACTCGGTCCGCAGATGGGCCAGGTTCGCCTCCCCGACGGCCGCGAGCCGCGCCGCGGTGACGCCGCCGGGCCGACCACCCTGCTCCAGGGCCAGTTCGCCGTTCCCGTAGAGCACGCGCAGCGACTCGACGTTGTCCACCGTCCGGCCGTAGCCCAGCGCCCGCGACCCGCAGGCGTTGTTCCCTATCATTCCGCCGACCGTGCAGCGGCTGTGCGAGGACGGATCCGGACCGAACCGCAGTCCGTGCGGCGCCGCCGCCCGCTGCAGGTCTGCGTGCACCACCCCAGGCTCCACGCGTGCCGTACGCGCGACGGGGTCGATGTCGAGGATCCGGTTGAACCGGCGGGTGTCGATGACGAGGCCGCTTCCGACCGCGTTGCCGGCGATGCTCGTGCCCGCACCGCGCATCGTGACCGGAACCCGCAGCTCACGCGCCACCCCATGCGCGGCGATCACGTCCTCCGCGTTCCGTGCCCTGACGACCGCGGACGGGACGACGCGGTACAGGCTCGCGTCGGAGGAGTACAGCGCTCGGGTCACCGGCGAGTCGTCGAACTCGACTCCGGCCGCGCGAAGGGCGGCGGCGAGGTCATCGCGAGGGGCCGTCGATGAGCCTTCCCGGGATTCGTCGGATGCGGGATGTGCGTGGATCGGCATACTTCAGACTAACTAACGTAAGGTAGCTTCGCTACTGCCGTGCGGAGCGTGATGAGGCGCGACGGGGTGGACCTCACTAACGTAAGGTAGTTTTCGACGTCCCGTCCCGGACGGCGGCAAAGGAGAAGTCGGTGGGCAAGGAACGGTGGCCCGGCGCTGTCGAGGAGTTCGGCCAGCACCTGGGCAAGCTCGACTGGAGCAGCCAGAGCGCGTCCCGGCGGACGATCCTCGAGGTGTTCCTCCGGCTCGCCACCGAGAACGGGTTCAACTCGGTCACCATGCGCATGATCGCCAGGGAGATGGCGATCAAGGCCCCGAGCCTGTACAACCACTTCCCGGACGGCCGCGACGAGATCGTCGCCGAGTCCCTCCGCTGGCACTTCTACAAGTTCGGCATCGCCGTGCTCGACGAGGTGCGAGGTGTCTCCGACCCCAGGGAGGGCTGGCGCCGCATGGTGCATGTCCACCTGACCCGGCAGATCCAGCTTCCTGAAAGCAACCTCTGGGACCTGCTGGTGGCGACCGACCATGTCGTCCACTTCCTCCCGACGGAACTCCGCGAGGAGGTCGACGCCTGGGTCGACCTGTACGAGGCGCTCTTCCGCGCCGCGGCCGAGGACATGGGCTTCGGCCCTTCGGTCCAGCAGGTCAAGCTCGCTATGACGGTCCTCGAAGGCGCGAACCGCTGGGCCATGTGGGACGGCAGGCCGCGCTCGCTCGCAGCGCTGGTCGAGAAGGCGCGCACCGCGACCCTCGCTCTGCTGGAAGTCGCGAAGGACTGAGGACCGGCCGCCATCGAAGCTCCCGTGAAGGCCAGAGGAATGGACAGACGATGACGCCGCGGAAATACCCCTCCGGACCTCTCGCCCGCCGGAAGGAGAACTGGCCCAGAGGCCACGCCTTCGTGTCGCCGGGTGAGGGCCGCCGACCGGAAGTCGCCCTCATGGAGTGGGAACTGCGGGGCGAATCATGGACGGACGAGCATCCGCACGACGAGTTCAACTACGTCCTGGAAGGCCACCTGTTCGTCGAGTGCGACGGAGAGACCGTCGACGCGGTCACGGGCGACGTGATCCGGGTCCCGGCCGGCAGCGTCGGGCGTTATTGGGCGCCGGAGTATGCCCGTATGCTCGCCGTCTACGGCCCCAACCCGCAGGGGCTGGAAAGCCGCGTGCACGCATACACGCGACTGGAGCAGCCGTAGGAGAGCTCCGGCGGACCCCCTGGCAGCGGCTGCATCGGATCGTCGAAGCAGCAGACGGACGAGCCGCGCCGCGCCTGCGGCAGAGGTGGTCCGAAGCAATTGCAAGCGCTTTCTCGCGGCCGGGAGCGGGCATGTACATTGATCCGAACCGGGTGGGTGCCGATGCCCGGCCGACAGCTGTCTCACCCCTCGGAGAAGCATTCTCATGGACCAGTCCGTGCGTCGGCGCCGTCACGCGCTGTTTCTGCTTTTCCTGCTGGCCGGAATCGCGATGGCGTCGTGGGTGACCCGCACGCCCGCGATCCGGGACCGCCTGGACGTGTCCACCGCACAGATGGGGCTGGTGCTGTTCGGGCTGTCGCTCGGCTCCATGGCCGGGATCTCCTTATCCGGGCGGCTGGTGGCGGTGTTCGGGACGCGGCGCGTGATCGCTTGGGGGACATGGCTGCTCATGGCTGGGATGGCCGTGATCAGCGTCGGCAGTCTCGCCGCGTCGGCAGTGGTGGTGGCCGCGGGACTGTGCGTTTTCGGTTCCGGTCTGGGTGTCGGTGACGTCGCCGTCAACGTAGACGGAGCGGACGTGGAACGGGTCAGTGGCAGGACCACCCTGCCCGCCCTGCACGGCTTCTTCAGCCTGGGCACGGTGGTCGGATCCGGTGCGGGCATGGCAGCGACGGCGGCCGGGGTGCCGGTGCAGTGGCACCTCGCGGCGGTCGTTCCGCTCGCCGCGGGACTCTACCTCTGTTCGGCGCGCGCCATCCCGGAGGGCACCGGCCGTGTCCTCCCCGAGGAACCGCGCGGAGCAGATGGTGGAGGGCACCACCGCCCGGCGGTGTGGAGGGACGGGAAGCTCCTCCTCATCGGTGCGATCGTGCTGGCGATGGCGCTCTCCGAGGGCTCGGCCAACGACTGGCTGCCGCTGCTCATGGTCGACGGGCACGGCATGGACGCCACATCGGGTTCTCTCGTCTACGCGGGATTCGCCGCCGCGATGACACTGGGCCGCTTCTCCGGCACGTTCTTTGTGAACCGCTTCGGCCGCGCCGTCGTCGTCAGGGCCAGTGCCGTGTCCGGGGCACTCGGCCTGCTCCTTGTGATCGTCTCCGACAACGCCGTCCTCGCAGGAGCCGCCGTGCTGTTGTGGGGGCTGGGCGCCTCGCTCGGTTTCCCCCTCGCACTCTCGGCGGCCGGGGAGTCCGGCCCCGATTCGACGGCTCGGGTCAGTCTGGTCGCCATCATCGGCTACGTCGCCTTCCTCGTTGGGCCGCCCGGCCTCGGATTCCTCGGCGACCACCTCGGCCTGCGCCTCGCCATGCTCATCGTCCTCGCCTGCGTCGGCTGTGCGGCCTTCCTCGCCCCCGCGGTCGAGACCCGGCCCAGCGTGGCCGCGGTGTCCGCCCGTGACGCCGACGCTCCCGCGACCGCTGACGACGCCTGACCCGGGCAGGCAGGCGCGCCACATCCGGTCAGGCAGCCGTCGGCAGGAGTCCGAGGAACTCGCCTACAGATCCGGTCCCCCTTTCTCCCCGTCGGTGGGGAGCGTGTGACGGTGGACACCACTACGTTTCCCACGCGCGACGCCCACGAGAGCTGACCCGCCGGACCCAGTTGTCGGGTTGTTCGGTCATGGCGTTTCCAGCCCGGTCGAGGCGGGGCCGGGCGGGTAGCCCTTTACACGGAGCCAGGTGTCGAGGGCGAGGGCGACGATGTCGCCGTGGGGGAGGCCTGTGTCGGCGTTGTAGCGGCGGATCCGGCGCTGGAGCTGGAGGACTTCGGGGACGGCGTGGTTGAACTGTCCGCGTTTGGTGTGCCGGTTTCTGATGACGTCCAGGGTGTCCGGGTGCGGCGTGAGAACGTCATCGGTCGGCTGGGGCTCGGCGTCGAGCGCGTCGGCGATTTCACGTAGTCGGCGGGCGTAGGGGGAGTGATCAGGCACGTGAGTTGCTCCGGTCGATCTGGTTAGGTGGATAGCTATCCGCCTATTGGGTTATTGGAATAGTCGGCAAGGGGCGGCCGCCCCTTGCGTGAGGGTGGCCGCCCTGTGCCTGGCGGTCGGGTCAGAACCCGCGGGTGGTGAGCCACTCGTCCAGTGCGACCGAGACGATGTCGCCGATGGGCAGGTGGTCGAGTTCGTTGTCCAGCGCGAAGCGCTTGAGCCGCTTCTTCAGCTTCAGCGCCGCGGGGACCGACGAGTCGAGACTCTCGCGCGCGATGATGCGCTGGTTGAGAACGACGGCGGTCTCAGGAATGTCCTTGGGACGGCCGGATCCCTGAGCCCACGGTGTTCCTTCGCTGGGCGCTGCCTGCGATTGCGCAGCCTGTTCCTGGTGAGCCTGCGGAACATCGGTCCTCACCGGGAACCCGTTGCCGCCTGCCGTCGGAGAATCTGCAGGGCGAAGCGCCACCTCGGCGCCCCAGGCTGCGCCAGGAGCCGCGGACGTGCCGTGCTGCACAACGGTTTCGGCTGGCTGCGTGGGCTGGATGGCAGGTGCTGCGGGCTCGGCGACTGGGAGTGCAGGCGATACCTGCCGCTCCACCGGCTGACCGGCGGATTCCGTCCCCGCCTCGGTGGCGGCGACGGCCGGGCGAACTGGCTGACTGGCGGCCGGCTCCGGGACGGGGCCGCTCGGTGCCTCGGCAGTCGGCTGGGCGGCGGTCTGTGCCACTTTGGGCATCGCCTCGGCCCGGCCCTGTGCCGACCCCTCGGGGTTGGGAACGGTGGAAGGAGCGGGCTGAACCTGCGGCTTGCTGGCTGCGGGACGGCCTTCGCCCGGGGCGGCGGCCTGTTCGGCAGCGTACTGCTCGGGGGTGAGCTCGGCGGCCGGGGGAGGAGGCGGAGGGGTCGTCTTCCTGGCTCCGCCCAAGGCACGACCGCCCGTACGTCGGGCTGGGGGCTTCATGCGTTCGGTCATGCTGCGGTCAGCTCCTTCATCAGCTTGGCGTACTCGCTCAGCTCGGTCGGGATCTCGCCGAAGGCCTCCATGTAGTGCACCCAGGAGTGGATGGTGGTCTCGGCGAGCGGGAACGCCTCGTCGCGTTCCGGGCCGATGCCCTCGCCCTCGGCGGGGTCGAGGAGCTGGTCTTTTGCCCGGCCGGGCAGGCTGGTGCGGTCGTCGGCCTTGACCATGACGACGTGGGCGGTGACGCCGTGTTCGTTGCGTGCGGCGGCGCGCTCGGCCTCGTCGAAGGTGGCCACGAGCTTGCGGCGCTCGATCTTGGTGGGGGCGACCGGCACGAGCAGCAGGTTCGCTTCGGTGACAGCCTCGTGGAAGATGCGGGCGCTGCCGCCGCCGGCGTCGACCACGATCGCGCCGAACTCGGCGCGCTTGGCACGGATGTACTCGGCGATGTCGTCGAACGGGTACCGCTCGACGATCAGGTTCTCGGGAATCTCGAAGCCGGCGGCCTGGGCGACCTTGAACCAGTCGTAGGCGGACTGGCTGGTGGCGTCGGCGTCCAGCAAGAGCGTCGGCAGGTTGAGGACGACGGCGTAGTAGAGGGCGATGAACCAGGCTGAGGTGGTTTTGCCGGTGCCGCCCTTGAGCATGCCGAGGACGATGACGAAGGCGTCTCGGTCGTGTTCTGTGGCTGCGGCCAGGGTCTTGTGACGGGCGTTCTCGTTCACGTGTGCTTGATCTCCTGAAACTGGAAGGGGTGTCGTGTTGTGCGCGTCAGCGAGCGGGTCGACGACGGGGGTGCCCGTGCTGGCTTGCCGCGGCCGGCCACGGCCGCCTTCTTGATCTGCCAGGCAGGGTGGGGAACACCCATGCGGATGTGGGGGCTCATGGCCGCTCCCTCGTGTCGCGGGCCGGGCCGTGCTTGTGCTGGGGCCGCATGCGGGTGCCTGCTTGGTGCAGGAGCCGATAGACGGTGGCGACGGAGTAGCTGTGCTCCCTGGCGAGTTCCGGCACCGTGGCTCCGGCCTCGTACCGTGTGCGCAGGGACAGCGCGACCTTGTGCCGTTCGGCGGCCCGTGCTGCGGCGCGCATCCGCAGGGTCTGCTGGCTGGTGCGCACGGTGCCGCCGGCCTCGATCAGCAGGCGCCGGGCACCGCGCCTCGTCTCTCCTGCTGCCGTGGCGAGTTCGGTGAGGGTTGCGCCGTGCTGCTCGTACAGGGTGCGCAGACGGGCCGCGAGTCGCCTGCGGGCTTGTGGGTTCTGCTGCATCCGGCGGGTCTGCCAGGAGGTGCGCATGACGGTTCCGGCGTCGTGCAGCCGGTTGAGGACGGTGCCGTAGGACAGGCCGCTGGCGGTGACGAGTTCGTCGACCGTGGCACCGGACTCGTACTGCTCGCGCAGGGCTTGGGGCGTCACCGCTTTGCTCGTGTCGGGCGTGACCGGGGGATGTGGGTTCATGCGACGGACTCCCATTCGCTGAGGGCTTCGGCATGGGCAGCAGACAGCTCGTCGTAGCTGCGCTGGTCGGCGGGCGTGATGAGGATCAGGCGGCCGTCGGTGGCGATGCGCCAGTCGGCGGCCGGACGACCGGTGACCGGGTCGATGACCCGCCCGCCCGGGGCGTGCCACGGCGGTGGGATCTCGTCGGGACGCGGCACTGGCACCAGGACTTGACGGCCGTCGCGGACGATCACCACAGCCCTGCTGCGGTGCTCCGCAAGCCGGTTCAGTGCCTCCTGGTAGACCGCCCGCTCGGCCGCGTGCAGGGCCTTCCGCCTGGTCGCGATTCCCCAGGTGCCGTGTTGCTCGGCGACCTTGTCCCAGCCCTGTGCCGGCGCTGTGGTGCGGCCGTTGTCGGCGTCCGGGAGGCGGATACCGAAGCCCTCCAGAGCATGTGGCGCGAGGGTCCAGGTCTCCCCGGTGTGCTGGACGAGGCCGTGGTCGGCGAGGCGTCGCAGGGTCCGGTAGGTGGTGGCGCGGGAGACCGAGGACGTATCGACGAGTTCGGCAGCGGTCTGGTGGGGGTGCTGGTGCAGGGCGCTGATGATCAGGAGGGCGGCGCTGCCGAGGGCGTGGTGTGCGAAGGCGTCGTGGCCCATCAGGCGGCCGAGAACGGTGGAGTCGATGTCGGCCGTCGTGGCCGTCTCAGGGGTGGTCCACTCCTCAAGTGCCGGGTCGGGGGGGAACTGAGTGGACCGGAAACGAGACAGCAGAGCCGGGCCACCGCGGTCGGGGATCTTGCCGTCGCCGTTGCCCAGATACCAGGTCGAGCCCTCCCTGCCATGGCCCACCCGCAGACGCCGCAGCCAGCCCCGTGGCCGGAGGACCGTCTCGTAGACGACCCGCAGGGTCGTGCGGGAGACCCCGGCTTCCTCCGCGGTCTGCCGCTCACTGGCGAGGTGCAGGGGCCCGCCGGCGGTCTCGGCGAAGTTCAGGTGCGCCCGCAGCACCCGCAGCGCGGTCCGTCCCCGCTCCCCGCGCCACGGTGTCGTTTCGATCCGGTCGCGCAGTGCGGCGAGGACTTCGTACGCCTCGTGCCGGGAACTCAGCGCGATGGTGGTGCTGATCGCGTCCGAGGCGCTGGCCCACACCCGGCGGATGTAGTCCAGGGCGCGCGACTGCCCGGAACGCAGCGCAATGTGCCGGGTGTGCCGTCCGCCTTCGTGCTCGGGGTGCAGCAGGAGCTGCGTGAGCTGGTCGACGGTACCGCCGGCACGGGCCACGTGGCAGGCGATGGCCGCGGTGATCCGGTGACCGTGCTCGGCCGCGCCCTGACGGTCCGCGCGCAGGACCACGCTCCGACGGTCGGAGCCGAGCCTGCTGTAGCTTCCCGCCGCGTAGCGGCCGGTGAGGTCTCCGAGCAGAACCAGGTCAGCCGCAGCCGGAGACAGCCGGTGAAGCCCCAGTCGCTCGCTCGGGTGAATGGGTCGTTGGGATGGGTCTGCCTGGTGGGTGTGGTGGGGCACTGTGGGGTCGTCTCGCAAGGACGTGGACGCCACCGAGGCCCGCTAAAACCACGGGTGGTGTCCGGAACCGACCTCCAATCGGTGCCAGGCGAAGCCTCCAGGATTGCCGTCCTGGAGGCCTTCGTATGCCTGGCCCCCGCATCAGAGGCAGGCGTCCCCATCGCGGCTCGACCGAGTACGACTCGGAGGGCCGCCAGAGGAGTCCTTACCAGTTCGACACGGTCCTGACCTCGGCTGATTCGGGGCCAAGCAGAGGGCGATTGCCTCTGACTGGCTCCGAGCAGCTCGGGTCGAACCCGGGTCGAATCAGAGCGGTTTCCTCTGACTGCCTCCGATCGCCTCTGCAACCCGTCCTAGCAGGTCACAACCGATACGGCCCGCAAAAGCGCAGGTCAGAAGGGTGCTCAGGAATACCCGGCGTACAGCCCGACTCGTCTGCCGCTCTGCATTTTCGCAGGTCAGGGCGTATGTTTATCGGCTAAACAAACTCGTGGGGTCGAATCCGGGTCGAATCCGAGCCGTGGGTATCGTCGTTTCCGTCTCTCATTCATGC
>NZ_JBEYVI010000054.1:0-65376 GCF_040643955.1 Streptomyces sp. NPDC047061 | reverse complement strand
GGGCCTTCAGATCCCGGGACGCGAGCGACCCGAGATGACCGCCCACCAGCCGCAAGACCTCCTCGTCCCCGGGCGTGAGCCCTTTGAGCCGGTCCTGTTCTGCTGCATCGACCAGGACCTGGGCCGGCCCCAGTGGTCAGACGCCGGTATGTATCTGCAGGCCGTCATGCTGTTGCTGCGCGCTGAGGGGCTGCACGGCTGCACCCGGATGGCCTGGGTGAAGTTCCACCGGACCGTCGCGGAGATCCTTCGCCCCCGGGCGGGCCGGGCGCCGCTCGACGAGACGGTCACCTTCCTCGACGGCTGGGCGAGGCGCGGCTGCGCCGCGAGGCCCGGCCGAGGCTCGAAGGGCTGCGTCGCGCCGTCCTCCCGCATGGCGCATGTGGCGGCACCATATGTCCGCACCGGCCGCCCCCCCCGCAGGGGGCGGTCTGCGTTGTCACGGATCGCCGCAGCATTCGGTCAATGCGGTGGAGGTGTCGTTCACCCTGGTCAGCCAGACCGTCCAGGGACTGATGGGCATCGCGCCGGACGCCGCGGACCGTACGGTGACCACCCAGTCCCGGCTGCTCTCCGGCATGGACTGGCTCCAGGCGGCGGACGTGCCCATCGGCAAGGACACGATCACCGTCCGGCACGACGGCTCGACGAGGACCATGCTGACCAACAACGCGCGCAGCGGGGCCTACCACTGGGAGGCCCGCTTCCCGGGCGTCCACAAGAAGATCAAGGTCAACGGCGTCCCGCAGCACGTGCGCACCAAGAAGGTGAACGGCGTGACGTACACCTACGCCACGCCGACCGTGAAGGCCGGGGCGACGGTGGTGGTGCAGGTCTCCGGCTGACCCGACCGCCCCTCCCGGTCCGCCGAGCACGCCGGCCGTCCCCTCCGGACGGTCGGCGTCGACGCATGCCCGGACGCGGACAAACAGGCACAGAGCCTTTTCGGGAGCTTCTCCGCGCCATCGCTGCGCGGGGGGTTGTCCTGACATTCCTCCGGACCTAGGGTCGCTCGCAGGGCAAGCGCTTTCCCCTCGTCTTGGTCGCCGGCACTCCCAGGAGGACCGCATGTCCCCCCACCCCGCCCGCCGCCGCGTCGCCGTGATCGGCACCGGCGCGATCGTCAGCGGCAGCCACCTGCCCGCCCTCAGCGCTCATGCCGACCGTGCCGAACTCGTCGCCGCGGTCGACGTCGACCAGGCCCGCCTCGACGCCTTCCGCGAACTCGCCGGAGTCAGCGGCAGCCAGGTCGCCGGGTACACCTCGGTCGACGCCATGCTGGACGCCGTGCGCCCCGACCTCGTCCTGGTCGGCACACCCCCCTCCCTGCACCGCGAGCAGACGGTCGCCGCGCTCACGGCCGGTGCCTGGGTGCTGTGCGAGAAGCCGCTGTGCCTGTCCCTCGCCGAGTACGACGAGATCGCCGCCGCCGAGGAGGCCTCCGGCGGCTACGCCTCCGTCGTCTTCCAGCACCGCCACGGCTCCGGCGCCGTGCACGCCCGCGAGCTGATCACCGGCGGCGCGCTGGGCGCCCCGCTGGTGGCGCACTGCCAGACCACCTGGCACCGGGACGCCGCCTACTACGCCGTCCCGTGGCGCGGCACCTGGGCCGGTGAGGGCGGCGGGCCCACCATGGGCCATGGCATCCACCAGTACGACCTGCTGCTGCACCTGCTCGGCCCGTGGACGGAGATCCGGGCCATGGCGGCCCGCCTGGTCCACGACACGGAGAGCGAGGACGTGTCCACCGCCCTGGTCCGCTTCGCGAACGGCGCGCTCGCCACCGTCGTCAACAGCGTGCTCTCGCCGCAGGAGGTGAGCCGCATCCGGGTCGACTGCGCGGACGCCACCGTCGAGCTCACCCACCTGTACGGCCACCGCAACGAGGACTGGGTCTACACCCCGGCCCCGCACGTCCCCGCCACGCGCGCCGACGCCTGGCGCACCCCCTCGGCCGACGTGCCCAGCTCGCACACCGCCCAGCTCGGCGCCGTCCTCGACGCCCACGACGCGGGCGTACGGCCGCCGGGCAGCGGCCCGGACGCCCGCGCCACCCTCGAATTCGCGGCCGCGCTCTACAAGTCGGCCTTCACGGGCCGCCCCGTGCACGCGGGCGAGATCGGCCCCGGCGACCCCTACTACGCAGCCATGCACGGCGACCACCCCCACTGGGCCCCCACCGAGGAGCGCGCATGAGCATCCGCGTCAGCCACGTCCACGGCGAGCACATCGCGGTCGCGGCACCGGACGGCACCGAGATCCTCCGTTACGTCTACCGCCCCGACCCCGAGGCCTACGAGGCGCGCAAGCCGTACGCCCACCCGGTGCGCACCCTGGCCGGGCGGACCGTCACCGGCTACCGGCCGAGCGACCACCGCTGGCACAAGGGCCTCCAGATGACGGCCAGCCACCTGTCCGGGCAGAACTTCTGGGGCGGCAACACCTACGTCCACGGCCGGGGTTACCAGGTGCTGCCCGAGCGGGTCGGCTCCATGCGGCACGACGGCTTCACCGAGTTCGCCGCCGCGGACGACCGGTTCGCCTGCACCGAGCGGCTGACCTGGGTGGCGAACGGCGGCGCCGAGTGGGCGCGGGAGGTGCGCGGGCTCACCGTCCACTCCGTCGACGAGCGGGCCGGCACGTGGGCGCTCGACTGGTCGATCGATCTCACCAACGTCCGCGACGAGCCGCTGACCTTCGGTTCCCCCACCACCGAAGGCCGCGAGATGGCCGGCTACACCGGACTGCAGTGGCGCGGGCCCCGTGACTTCACCGGCGGCACCGCGTTCGGCCCGGACGCCGTCACCGGCGCCGAGAAGCTGATGGGCACCCAGGGCCCCTGGCTGGCGTACACCAGCGAGCACGACGAGGTGGACGCGCACTCCACGATCGTCTTCGCGCACGCCCCCGAGAACCTCGACGGGCGGACGCCGGTCCACGAGTCGCACTGGTTCGTGCGCGCGGAACCGATCCCCACGGCCGCGTTCTCCTGGGCGTTCTTCGAGGAGTTCGACCTGCCGCCCGGCGAGTCCTTCGCCTACCGCTACCGGATCGTCTTCGCCGACGGCGCCTGGGACGCCGACCGCGTCACCGCCCACCTGGAGGGCCTGCCGTGGTGAACACCCCTGACGGGCCCGCGGCGGCGAACACGCCCAAGCCCGCGCTGCCCCACCCGCTCCCCGGCGCCATCGGCCTGTCCCACCTCAGCGCCTACGACTGGGAGGCCGCCGACGGCGTCTGCGGCGGCAGCCCGCACCTCCACCTGGTGTGCACGGAGGCGTACGTCGTCACCGGCGGCCGGGGTGCCGTGCAGACCCTGAGCCCCGACGGCTACCGGGACATCCCGCTGGAGCCCGGATCCGTCGCCTGGTTCACCCCGGGCACCGTGCACCGCATGGTGCAGGGCGGCGACCTGCGCATCACCGTGCTGATGCAGAACAGCGGGCTGCCGGAAGCCGGGGACGCCGTCTTCACCTTCCCGCCCGAGGTGCTCGCCGTACCGGAGTGGTATGCCTCCTTGGCAACGTTGCCACCCGGTACGGGAGCCGAGGTGGAGGAGGCCGCCCGGCGGCGCCGGGACCTCGCCGTCGAGGGTTATCTCGGACTGCGCGAGGCGCTGGTCGCCGGGGACGACGGCCCGTACGCCGAGTTCCAGCGGGCCGCCGCCCGGCTGGTGCGCGGGAAGGTGCCCCGCTGGCGCGAGCTGTGGCGGGCCGGCGCACTGGCCACCGCCGAGCGCACCGGCGCCCAGCTGGACGCGCTGCAGGCCGGCGAGCCGGCGTACCTCGGCGAGGCCACCGCGCACGAGACCGCGCCCACGCGGCTCGGGGGGTTCGGGATGTGCGGCCGCCGCGACGAGTACAACCTGCCGGGGACGACGCTTCCCTACGGCGGCGAGTAGCAGAGGTTGTGAGGGGGCCGCACGTCGGCTGCGGTTCCGCTTCCGTGGCCCGCTGCTCGCGATGCGGGACACGGGCCCCGAACGGGGCGTAGAAGGGAGCCATGTCAGTATCAGCACCCATGCCGACCCGGGCCGGCGCCGCCCGGGACCTGTGGCGGCTGATCGAGCCGGTCCACGCCGTCGTCTACTTCGCCCCCGAGCCGTTGGAGGAGTTCAGGGCGGCGGGGTACCGCGGTTTCTGGATGGGCTACTTCGCCGGACGGGCCGCTCCCCTGGGCAGTGCCGGAGCCGACGTCGTGCATGCGCTGTTCTACAACTTCGCCCACGAGCGGGTGGGCCGTGCCCTGCCGGCGGCCTGGAGCTTCGCCCCGCCGGACGCGGCCCTCGAAGCACGCGTACGAGGATCGGTGCGTGCGCTGCGCCGGGCACTCGGCCCCGCGGCCGACGGCGCGGAGGTGGCCCGGGCCGCGGAGCTCGCCACGCGGGCCGCCCGGTCGGCTCCCCTCGAAGGCCGGGCGCTCTTCGCCGCCAACCGCTCCCTGCCCGTGCCCGAGGAGCCCCTTGCCCGGCTGTGGCAGGCCGCGACGCTGCTTCGGGAACACCGCGGCGACGGTCACGTCGCGGCTCTGGTCGCCGCCGGGATCGGCGGCCGCGAGTCGCATGTCCTGCACGCGACCGCGAGCGGGATCCCACGCGAGGTCTACGGGCCGGCCCGCGACTTCGACGGAGCGGAGTGGAGGTCGAGGTACGACGCCCTCGAACAGCGAGGACTCCTGGAGGACGGCCGACTGTCCGCACGTGGACGCCGGCTCAAGGACCGCATCGAGGAACGGACCGACCGACTGGCGGCCACCGCCTACGACGCGCTGACCACCGGCGAGACCGAGGAACTCACCCGGCTCCTGCGCCCGCTGACCCACGCAGTGGTGCGCGAGGGCGACATCCCCCTGGACAACCCCATGGGACTCGACCTGCGCGCCTCACTTGACGAGCCGTGAACTCACCGGGTCGCCCGCGGACAGGGGCGAGGCGGACGCGTCGGCCTGCCGTAGCTCGGCGAGCAGCACGTTCTGCCCGCTGAGCAGTTCGGTGAGGATACGGCGGGCGGCGCGCAGGAGGTCGGCGACATCGCCCCCGGCCAGTGCGTAGCTGACGGTGGAACCCTCCCGGATGGACACCACGATGCCGGACCGGCGCAGGACCGCCAGCTGCTGCGAGAGGCTGGACGGCTCGATCTCGATGTCGGCGAGCAGGTCCCGGACCGGCACCGGCCCGTGCTGGAGCAGTTCCAGGACCCTGATCCGCACGGGATGCCCGAGCATGCGGAAGAAGTCCGCCTTGGCCTGGTAGAGGGGGACTTGCATGACCGCTCGCTCTCTGCCGGTCGGGTCGGGAGGGGGTGTCGGGTGCGGCGGCGCCTCGCGGCACCGCCGCACCGGCCCTGTGCAGCCGATCCTTGCCGCCCGGGGCCCTGTGCAGGCATGACTTGGAATCATGCTGATGTGGTCACTTGGTGACTTGAAGAAGTTTTCACATCGTGGGCGCACGGAGCCCCGGACTCGGGATCGCCTCTAGACCTCGAGCTGTTCCTCGACCCGCTTGAGCTGGTGACGGGCCATGGCGAGGTTCGAGCGCTCCTTGTCCAGAACCAGGTAGAGGAACAGCCCGTTCCCGCTACGGCCGGTGATCAGCCGGATGAGGTGGTACTGCCTTTCGAGGGTGATGAGGATGTCCTCGATCCGGCCCTTGAGGCCCAGCTGCTCCATCGTGCGCACCTTGGCCCGGATGACGTCCGTGTTCCCGGCCGCGGCGATCGTCAGATCGAGGTCCTTGCCCCCGCCCAGCGTCCCCAGCGCCATGCCACTGGTGTAGTCGACGACCGCGGCCCCCAGGGCCCCCTCGACCGCGGTCATCATTTCCTTCATCGACACTTCCACGCTCGCCATGACGGCGCCTCCCCTTCGGATGTCGGTTGCGACGGGGCCGGCTCTCGGCGTTCCCGTCCGATGCAGGGACCGTAGGCCGGGGGGAGCGGCGCCGGGGCGGCGTCTCCGTGTCTGACGCATGATGATCGAAGAGCTGCATCCTTCGTTCGTTCGAGTGACGGAAACTGGTGCGAGAGTGGGCGGAGTTGAAGCTCCGTCCCGGCTACCGGGCGAGCGAGAGCAGGTGCCAGCTCCAGGGGTCCAGCGCCACGAACAGACCCGGGTCGGCCAGTTCGTCGCCCTCCCGGTCGTAGGTGCCGCCGTCGAGCAGCCCGGTCAGCCGGCAGGAGTGCCCGCGCAGTCCGTCCCAGGGCAGCGGAACCCGCCCCTGGGCGGGCTGCCCGGAGTAGTTGATCACGACCAGGCAGCGTTTCCGGGCCGTGCTCCAGGACCAGGCGAGCAGGTTGCGGTGGGTGTCGTTGTCAGGCCAGCCGGTGCAGTCCAGCAGTTGCCAGTCGCCGTCGCGCACGGGGGCCACGGCGGCCACCAGGCGGTCGTGGAAGTCGCGCAGGGACGCGTCGGCCGGTTCCTCGGGCCGGCGCGCGAGGAACACGGGCGGGCGGACCCTGCGGCCCTCGAACTGGCCCTCGTGCCAGAGGGTCGCGCCGGGCAGGGTGGCCACGGCCACGGCCGCCGCCCGCTCCTTGCCGCCCGGCAGGACGGCGGCGGCCCGGGGCTCGTCGTGGTTCTCCAGGAACCGGACGAGCCCGCGCTGGTACCCGGGACCGGCCCGCACATGGGCGCGGACGGAGTCGGCGTCCTCGTGGACCAGGCGGTCGTAGAGCCGCTTGTCGTAGCAGTGGTCGAAACCCTGCTGCTGGAGCGCCCGTTCGAGGTCCCAGTACGCCTCCGCGACGAAGAGGAGACCCGGGTGGCGCTCCCGTACCGCGCGGATGACGTACGGCCAGAAGTCCTCGGCGGGGACCTGCCCCGCCCGGTCGCCCCAGGTCTTGGCGAACACGTCGTTCATCGGCAGCATCGCCATGTCGCAGCGCACACCGTCGGCCTGGTCGCCGATCGACACCAGTGTCTCGACCGTCGCCGCCCGGAGCCGCTCGCTGAAGGCGTTCAGCTGGACCACGTCCGGCCAGGGCGGGAAGTACGGGTCGCGGCCGCGCGCGTACACCTGCCCGCCCGCCTCCAGGAACGACTCCGGTGCGCGGGCCAGGTCGTCCGGTGTGCCCCGGACCAGGCAGTCCGGCCGCTCGGTGAGCCAGGGGTGGTCGGGGGCCACGTGGTTGGGGACGTAGTCCAGGACCAGCCGCACCCCGCGCGCGGCGAGTTCGGCCCGGGCCGCGGCCAGCCCCTCCGGACCGCCGAGGGCGTCGTCGACCACGTAGTTCCGGACGCAGTACGGGGACCCGGCGATGTCGGCCTCGGTGAGATCGGGCAGCGCCGCGCGGAAGGAGGCGAGCAATTCCCGGTTGTCCAGGGCGATCCGCAGCCCGGCCGGGCTGCGCTGCCACACACCCATCAGCCACACGGTGTCCACGCCCGGCCGTGCCACCTCGTCCCAGACCTCGCCCGGGACGTCCCCGAGGGTGACCGGCCGCCCGTACCTTCCGCCCAACTCGCCGAGCCACACCAGGGTGTTGATCTCGTAGATCACCGTCATGACAGCGGCTCCTCCCGCAGGGCGCCCCAGTCTCCCGCGCCGACGACATGGAACAGGGTGGCGGTGACCGCGGCGAGCCCGGTCCAGCCGGTCTGGTGGGAGGCGCCGAGGCCTGCGCCGTTGTCGCCGTGGAAGTACTCGTAGAACAGGATCAGGTCCTTCCAGTGCGGGTCCTTGGCGAACTTGGGCTGGGAGCCGTGCACCGGACGGTGGCCGTCGTCGTCGCTCAGGAAGGTCGAGGTGAGCCGGCCGGAGATCTCCCGGGCCACCTCGTACAGGTTCAGCTGCCGGCCGGAACCGGTCGGGCACTCCACGGTGAAGCCGTCACCGTGGTAGGCGTGCAGGTTCAGCAGGGCGCGGACGAGCAGGATGTTGACCGGGAACCACACCGGGCCACGCCAGTTGGAGTTGCCGCCGAACATGCCCGAGTCGGACTCGGCGGGCAGATAGCCGACGCCGTACGTCTCCCCGTGCACCTCGAACGTGTAGGGGTGCGCGGCGTGGTGGCGGGACAGGGAGCGGATGCCGTGCGGGCCGAGGAACTCCTCCTCGTCGAGCATGCGGGACAGGATCCGGCGCAGCCGGTCCTCGTCGAACAGCGCGAACAGATGCCGTCCCGCCGCGCCGGACCCGAGCGAGGGGTGGGAGGCGACCAGCCCCTCGACGGCCGGATGCCGGCGCACGAACTCCCGTGCTCCCTCGACGAGTTCGGGGAACCGCCGGTCGGTCCAGGCGCCCACCACACTGGTCGCGACGAGCGGGATCAGACCGACCAGGGAGCGCACCCGCAGCGGGGTCGCGCTGCCGTCGGGCAGCCGCAGCACGTCGTAGAAGAAGCCGTCCTCCTCGTCCCACAGGCTCACGTTGTCCTTGCCGATGCGGTTCATGGCGACCGCGATCCACGCGAAGTGCTCGAACAGCGTCTGGGCCTGCTCGATGTACACCGGGTTGTCGGCCGCCAGCTCGACCGCGATCTCCAGCAGGTTCTGGCAGTACAGGGCCATCCACGCGGTGCCGTCGGCCTGGTCGAGATGGCCGCCGGTGGGCAGCGGCGCGCTGCGGTCGAAGACCCCGATGTTGTCCAGGCCGAGGAACCCGCCCTGGAAGACGTTGTTGCCGTCGACGTCCTTCCGGTTCAGCCACCAGGAGAGGTTCTTCATCAGCTTCTGGAAGGCGTTCTCCAGGAAGGCGCGGTCACCGCGACCCGTGCGGCGCTTCTCCAGTTCGTAGACGAAGAGGACGGCCCAGGCGTGCACCGGCGGGTTGACGTCGCCGAAGTTCCACTCGTACGCCGGGATCTGGCCGTTGGGATGCAGATACAGGCGGCGCAGCAGCAGCTCCAGCTGCGACTTGGCGAAGCCGATGTCGACCATGGACAGCGCGATGGTGTGGAAGGCGAGGTCCCAGGCCGCGAACCACGGGTACTCCCAGGTGTCCGGCATCGACATGATCTCGTCGTTGACCATGTGGTACCAGGCGCTGTTGCGGACGCGCGGGTCGGCGGCGAGCGGATCGACGCCGTGCTCGGCGAGCCACCGTTCCACGTCGAGGTAGTAGTACTGCTTGCTCCACAGCATCCCGGCCAGAGCCTGCCGCACCAGCCGCCGTTCGTCCGCGCCGAGGCCGTCCGGGACGACCCCCTCGAAGAAGGAGTCGGCCTCGGCCCGGCGCGCGGCCATCACCTGCCCGAACCCGCCCCACGGGTCGGCGAGTTGATCGCATGTCAGGCGCAGCCGGACGGTGGCGCTGCCGCCGGCGGGCACGGTGAGCACCTGGTGGACGGACGCCTTGGTGCCGGCGCGCCCGGGGTTGACGGCGTCCCGCGCGCCGTCGACGACGTACCGGCCGATGCCGTCCTTCACGTACGGGGTGGCGTTGGGGCTGCCGAAGACGCGCTCGTTGTCGGTGTCGTTCTCGGTGAAGAGGGTCTCCGCCCCGCCCTCGAAGTACAGCCGGTGGGTGCCGAGTTCGTCATGCTCGGCGAGGATCGCGCCGTCCGTGTGCCGCAGGCCGGGCACCGCGGTGCCGCCCGCCCACGACCAGGTGTGCCGGAACCACAGTGTCGGCAGCACGTGCAGTGCGGCCTCGTCGGGGCCGCGGTTGTGCGCGGTGATCTCGACGAGCAGGTCCTCGGGACCGGCCTTGGCGTACTCCACGAACACGTCGAAGTAGCGGTCCTCGTCGAAGACACCGGTGTCCAGCAGCTCGTACTCGAAGTCGGAGCGCCCGCGGTCGCGGTTGACGGCCACCAGTTCGTCGTAGGGGAACTCCGCCTGCGGGTACTTGTAGAGGAACTTCATGTACGAATGGGTCGGTGTGCTGTCGAGGTAGAAGTAGTACTCCTTGACGTCTTCGCCGTGGTTGCCCTCGGCGTTGGTGAGGCCGAACATCCGCTCCTTGAGGATCGGGTCGCGGCCGTTCCACAGCGCGAGCGCGAAGCAGAGCCGCTGCTTGTCGTCGCTGACGCCCGCGATGCCGTCCTCGCCCCAGCGGTAGGCACGGGAGCGGGCCTGGTCGTGCGTGAAGTACGACCAGGCGTCGCCGGTGGCGCTGTAGTCCTCGCGGACCGTGCCCCACTGGCGCTCACTGAGATACGGCCCCCACCGCCGCCACGGCACCCGCCCCGCGTCGGCCTCCGCCAGCCGCAGCCGCTCGGCGTCGGCCCCGCCCGCGTTCTCCGTCATCGCACGCCCTCCCTGGACACCTTCACTCGGACTCGGACGTCCCGGACTCGGTCGCCACCATTGTGCGGCGGTCCGCGCCGTCCGAGCCCTCGGCGAGCCGCTTCGCCCGGCCGGCGGGAGTGAGTTCGCGTGTGTCGTGGTGTCCTGGGCCCGGGCTCGGTCCCCGGCGGCCTACTTCGCCGGCCGGCCCCCGGTCTCCGGCTGTTCCAGATGGGAGGCGAGGACCGCGGCCTGGACGCGGCGCTGGACGCCCAGCTTGGCGAGGAGGCGGGAGATGTGGTTCTTGACGGTCTTCTCGGAGAGGTAGAGCTTCCTGCCGATCTCGCGGTTGGTGAGTCCGTCGCCGATGAGGGCGAGGATGTCGCGTTCGCGGGGGGACAGGTCGGCCAGCTCGGGCGGCATGGCCGGGGTCTCGGCCGGGTCGGCGCGCAGCGAGCGCATGAGGCGGGCCGTGGTCGCGGGGTCCAGCATCGACTGGCCCGAGGCGACCGTACGGACCGCCGAGACCAGGTCCGAGCCCTTGATCTGCTTCAGCACGTAGCCGGACGCCCCGGCCATGATCGCGTCCAGCAGGGCGTCCTCGTCGTCGAACGACGTCAGCATGAGGCAGGCCAGGTCGGGCATCTGGTCGCGCAGCTCCCGGCAGACCGTGATGCCGTCGCCGTCGGGCAGCCGGACGTCGAGGACGGCGACGTGCGTGCGCAGCGCGGGGCCGCGGGCGAGGGCGTGCTGGACGGTGCCGGCTTCCCCGACGACCGAGATGTCGGGCTCCGCGTCGAGGAGGTCCGTCAGGCCACGCCGGACGACCTCGTGGTCGTCCACCAGGAACACACGGATCGGGTCCTGCTCCGAGAAGGTGCGTGGCTCTGCCATGACGTCCCCTTGTCCCCGGTTTTCCGGCTGTTCCCGGACGGAGGGCAGACCGCGGGCCGCCCCATGAGGATCATTGTCCGCCAGGGCCGGCTGTACTAGGGCCGACCGGCCCCACTTGCCCCCCGGTGAGACCGAACGCCGGATCCCATCCTGGTTCGATTCCCACGTCCGCCCCCCCGCTCGTCAGACGCTCGCCCCGGCGCCGTACGGGGCGTACAGGTCCAGCAGCCGTTTGCGGGCCGCGCGCAGGCGGTGCGCGAGCACCTGGCCCACCCACTGGCTGACCGCGTTGCCCAGCACCGGATCCTCCCGGCACAGGGCCAGGACGGTCGCGGCGTCGAACTCGTAGGCGCGTACGGGCGTGGTGGCCTCGGCGCCCAGGTGCCACACGGGGGGTGCGAACAGCCAGGACCAGCCGACCAGTTCGTTGTGTCCGAGGCTCTCGATGACGGCGGCCCGGCGGCCCGGGACGCGCATGTCGAGTTCGACGCGGCCGGTCCGGATGAGCCAGAACCGGTCGGCATGGCCGCCTTCCTCGAAGAGCCTGGTTCCCGGCGTGAAGGAGACCTCCCGGGCATGGCGCATCAGCTGCCGCTGCTGGTCGGCCGGCAGGGCGCGCAGCATGCTCAGGGTCGGCGGGGCGTTCATGGCAGCCTCCCGGGACGGGACGGGACGTGTGACGGGATCTGTGGACGAGCCGGCACTGTCAGGGTGCGGCGCCGGCGCCGGACCGGCCATGGGCCGAGCGGCCCGTCGGCCCGGGACCTTCGGTAAGTGCCCGGGACCTTCGGTACTGCCCGGCCCGGGACCGTCGGTACGTCGCCGGCCCCGGACCGTCGCTTCGGTGGTACGCGCCCGGCGCTGCCCCCGGGTCTACTGCCCCGGCTGCGCCGCCAGCCACGCGCGGTACGCCGTCACCGCCGTCGGCAGGGTCGGGAAGATGCGGTCGTGGCCGACCGCGTCCGCGAGGCCGTACGTCTCCAGGCTGTCCAGCAGGTCCTGCTTCACCCGGGCCAGGGCGAACACGACGCCGCGCGCGGTCAGCTCGCGGCGGAGGGCCTCGACCGCGTCGAGGGCGGTGATGTCCACCTCCACGTTGGCCTCGGTGTTGAGCACGAACCAGCGGACGGGCCCGGTCTGCTCGTCGACGGCGGCCAGGGCCCGGCGGTGGAAGTTCTCGGCGTTGGCGAAGAACAGGGGCGAGTCGTAGCGGTAGACCAGGAGCCCCGGGATCGTCCGGGCGGTCGGGTAGTCGTCGATGTCGTGCATACCGGCCACGCCCGGCACCAGGCCCTCGACAGCGTCGTGCGGGCGCGCCACCCGGGTCAGCAGTTCGGCCACCGACAGGCCGACGGCGACCAGCACGCCGTACAGGATGTCCAGGGCGAGCACCCCGGCCAGGCAGCCGAGCGCGAGGAACAGCTCGCGGCGACGGAAGGCGGCCAGACGGCGGAAACCCGCGAGGTCGGTCATGCGCGTCGCCGCGTAGACGACCAGCGCACCCAGCACCGCGACGGGCGTCCGGGTGAGGAGCGGGCTGAGGAAGAGCAGGACCGCGAGCACCAGGGCGCCGGCGACCAGGGAGTACGCCTGGCTGCGGGCCCCGGCCGAGGTGGCCAGCGCGGTGCGGCTGGCGCTGCTGCTCACCGGGAAGCCGTGCAGGACGCTCGACCCGAGGTTGGCCGCGCCGAGGGCCAGGAACTCCTGGTCGGCGTCGAGCCCGGGGCCGTCGCCGGGACCCCGGCCGGCGAACGCGCGGGCCGTGAGGATGAAGTCCGTGTACGCCACCAGGAGGACACCGAGCGCGGGCAGGACCAGGCGCGGCACCTCGGTCAGGTCCGGCAGGGCGAGGCCGGGCACGCCCGCCGGGACCGTGCCGATGACCCGGATGCCGTGACGGCCGTCGAGGTCGAACGCCACCACGGCCGCCGTGCCCAGGACCACGGCCAGCAGCGGGCCGGGGAGCGCCCGGAAGTACCGCGTGACGACCAGGAGGAAGAGCAGCGTCGCCGCCGCGAAGACCACGGTCGCCGGCCGTGCCTCGCCCACGTGCGTGAAGAACGACCAGAGCTGGGGGAAGAACTCGGTGCCCGTCGCCGGTACCCCGGTGAGTTTGGGCAGCTGGTCCACCACCATGATCAGGGCCACGCCGGCCAGGTAGCCGATCAGGACGGGGCGGGAGAGCAGGTCCGCCAGAAAGCCCAGGCGGACCGCCCGCGCGATCACGCAGAGCAGGCCGACCGCGGCGGCGAGGGCGGCCGCCAGCACGGCGTACCGGCCGGGGTCACCGGCGGCGAGCGGGGCCACCACCGTGGCCGTCATCAGCGCGGTCGTCGACTCCGGGCCGACCGACAGCAGCCGCGAGGAGCCGAACACCGTGTACAGGGCCAGGGCGGGCAGGATCGCCCACAGGCCGGCGACCGGGGGCAGCCCGGCCACCCCGGCGTACGCCATCACCTGCGGCACCAGGTACGCGGCGACCGTCACCCCGGCCAGCAGGTCGCCCCTCAGCCAGGCACGCCGGTAGCCGAGCAGCGAGACGAGTCCGGGCGCGAGCCGGTGCCACCCCCGGGGACCGCCGCCTCTGCCGTGGGTCATGCGCCGCCTCTCGTCCGGTGGTCCCAGCATCCATCGGTCCTCGGCGGACCGCGCTGCACACGCCGTGCGCACGTCCAACAGGCCCCGAGGACAGGGCCGTTCAGCCCAACGGGCAGCGACCTTCGGCATCCGGCGCGAGCGTGCCCGCCCCGTCAGAGTGGGCGGTGCCGGCAGTCGTACCCACCGTCTCCGACGCCCCGACCAGGAGTCGTACGCACCGTCCCCGACGCCCCGAAGGGATCATCGTCATGGCCGTGTCCGAGCCCCCGCAGCGGAGCTCCGGCCTGCGCCCGCCCTCCGCCGGCCGGCCCCGGACCGTCGCCGTGACCGTGGTGAGCGGCTGCTCAGAGGCTCGCCGCGTGGTCGGGGACGTAGGTCTGCAGATCCCGCGGCGGGCGTTGGTAGCCGGTCGACGGCGGCCGCTTCGGGAGTTCCAGCACCGGCGGCGGCACGTCGTGGTAGGGCACCGTGGACAGCAGGTGGGCCATCATGTTCAGCCGGGCCCGGCGCTTGTCGTCGCTCTCCACGATGTACCAGGGCGCCTCGGTGACGTCGGTGTGGATCAGCATCTCGTCCTTGGCCCGGGAGTAGGCCTCCCAGTGGGTGATCGACTCCAGGTCCATCGGCGAGAGCTTCCAGCGCCGCAGCGGATCGTCGAGGCGCTTGCGGAACCGCTCCTGCTGCTCGGTGTCGCTCACCGAGAACCAGTACTTGCGCAGCAGGATCCCGGACTCCACCAGCATCCGCTCGAAGATCGGGCAGTGCCGCAGGAAGAGCTGGTACTCCTCCCGCGTACAGAAGCCCATCACATGCTCGACACCGGCCCGGTTGTACCAGGACCGGTCGAACAGCACGATCTCCCCGGCCGCCGGGAGATGCTCCGCGTACCGCTGGAAGTACCACTGGGTGCGCTCGCGCTCGGTGGGTTTCGGCAGCGCCGCGATCCGGGCGCTCCGCGGATTGAGGTGCTCGGTCACCCGTTTGATCGTGCCGCCTTTGCCGGCCGCGTCCCGTCCCTCGAAGATCACTACAAGGCGGGCGCCCGTGGCCCGCACCCACTCCTGCAGCTTCACCAACTCGGTCTGCAAGCGGAGCAGTTCCGCCTCGTACGCCTTGCGCGGCAGCTCCGCCGCCTGCTTGCCGGCCATGCCGCCTCCACCGCCCGATGACCTACCCATGGAGCCATCCGATGTCCAAGGTCGAACACCAGGACGCCACCGTACTGTCCGATGAGGAACTGCGCACCCTGGACGCGCACTGGCGTGCTGCCAACTACCTGGCGGCGGGCCAGATCTACCTGATGTCCAACCCGCTGCTGACCGAGCCGCTGCGCCCGGAGCACGTCAAGCCGCGGCTGCTGGGCCACTGGGGCACCTCACCGGGCCTGAACCTCGTGTACACGCACCTCAACCGGGTGATCAGGGCGCGCGGGCTGGACGCGTTGTGCGTGTGGGGGCCGGGGCACGGCGGTCCGTCCGTGCTGGCGAACTCCTGGCTGGAGGGCAGCTACGGCGAGACCTACCCGGACGTCTCCCGGGACGCGGCGGGGATGGGCCGGCTGTTCCGGCAGTTCTCCTTCCCCGGCGGGGTGCCCAGCCACGTGGCGCCCGAGACGCCGGGCTCCATCCACGAGGGCGGTGAGCTGGGCTACTCCCTCGCGCACGCCTACGGCGCCGCCCTGGACCACCCGGATCTGCTGGTCGCCTGTGTGGTCGGGGACGGTGAGGCGGAGACCGGGCCGCTGGCCGCCTCCTGGCACTCGAACAAGTTCCTGGACCCGGTCCACGACGGTGCGGTCCTGCCGATTCTCCACCTCAACGGCTACAAGATCGCCAACCCGACGGTGCTGTCCCGGCTGCCGGAGGCGGAACTGGACGCGCTGCTGCGCGGCTACGGTCACGAGCCGATCCACGTCACGGGCGACGACCCGCGCGAGGTGCACCGGGCCATGGCGGCGGCGATGGACACCGCACTGGACCGGATCGCCGTGATGCAGCGCTCGGCGCGCGAGGAGGGGGTGACCGAGCGCGTGCACTGGCCGGTGATCGTGCTGCGGACGCCCAAGGGCTGGACCGGTCCGGCCGAGGTGGACGGCGTTCCCGTCGAGGGCACCTGGCGGGCCCATCAGGTGCCGCTGGCCGGGGTCCGGGAGAACCCGGAGCACCTGCGGCAGCTGGAGGCGTGGCTGCGGTCGTACCGGCCCGAGGAGCTCTTCGGCCCCGACGGCCGTCCCGTTGCCGACGTGCTCGCCTGTGTCCCCGACGGCGCGAGGCGTCTCGGCGCGTCGCCGTACGCCAACGGCGGTCTGCTCGTCCGCGACCTGCCCCTGGCGGACCTCGACGAGTTCGCCGTGCCGGTCGAGAAGCCGGGCGCGACCCTGCACGAACCCACCCGGGTCCTGGGCGACTTCCTCGCCCGGGTCATGAAGGACACCGGGCAGCGCAGGGACTTCCGGCTGGTCGGACCCGACGAGACCGCCTCCAACCGGCTCCAGGCCGTCTTCGACGTCAGCGGCAAGGCCTGGCAGGCCGAGCGGCTCCCGGTCGACGAACACCTCGAACACCACGGCCGGGTGATGGAGATCCTCTCCGAACACCTCTGCCAGGGCTGGCTGGAGGGCTATCTCCTCACCGGCCGGCACGGGCTGTTCTCCTGCTACGAGGCGTTCGTGCACATCGTCGACTCGATGGTCAACCAGCACATCAAGTGGCTGAAGACATCAAGGGAGCTGGCCTGGCGGGCCCCCATCGCCTCCCTCAACTACCTGCTCACGTCCCATGTGTGGCGGCAGGACCACAACGGGTTCTCGCACCAGGACCCCGGTTTCGTCGACCACGTCCTCAACAAGAGCCCCGAGGTCGTCCGCGTCTACCTGCCGCCGGACGCCAACACCCTGCTCTCGGTGGCGGATCACGCGTTGCGCAGCCGCGACTACGTGAATGTGATCGTGGCCGGCAAGCAGCCCTGCTTCGACTGGCTCTCCATGGACCAGGCCCGCGTCCACTGCGCGCGCGGCGCCGGGATCTGGGAGTGGGCGGGGACGGAGAACGGCTCCCGTGAACCCGACGTCGTGCTCGCGTGCGCCGGTGACGTGCCCACCCAGGAGATCCTGGCCGCCGCGCAGCTGCTGCGCCGGCATCTGCCGCAGCTGGCCGTGCGGGTGGTGAACGTCGTCGACATGACGAGGCTGCTCCCGAAGGGCGAGCACCCGCACGGCATGAGCGACTTCGAGTACGACGGCCTGTTCACCACCGACAAGCCGGTGATCTTCGCCTACCACGGGTATCCCTGGCTGATCCACCGCCTCGCCTACCGGCGCACCGGCCACCAGAACCTGCACGTGCGCGGCTACAAGGAGTCGGGGACCACGACCACCCCGTTCGACATGGTCGTCCGCAACGACCTGGACCGCTACCGCCTGGTCATGGACGTCATCGACCGCGTCCCCGGTCTCGCCGTCCGCGCCGCCGCCGTGCGCCAGCAGATGGCCGACGCGCGCACCCGCCACCAGGCCTGGATCCGCGCCCACGGCACCGACCTGCCCGAGGTCGCCGACTGGACCTGGACCGGCTGACCGCCGGGCCGCCGGCCGCCGGCCCCGTGCGGCCGCCGGCCCCGGGCGGGGCACGGTCAGACGACCGCTCCCGGCGCGTCCTTGCCGGCGAGGGCCTCGGCGAGGCCGGGATACAGCTCGAAGGTGTCGCCCAGCCCCGTGCAGCGCAGCAGCCGGGGGAAGCCGTCGTCCGGTGTGACCAGGCGCAGTCTGCCGACGCGGTACCGGACCCGGTTGCCGGCCCGGCACAGGAGGCTGAGGCCGGAGCAGTCGATGAACGAGACGGGACTCAGATCGAGCACCAGATCCGGCTCCGCACCGGACGTCAGTCGGTCGAGGGCCGCGGAGAGCGCCGGAATCGCCAGGAGGTCGAGTTCGCCGTGCAGGGTGACGACGGTGGCGCCGCCGTCGGTACGGGTCGTGCGGTAGGTCGCGGACCTCGGGTGGTTGTCGGCCATGGACAGAGCGAAGTCCAGCCCGCGGGTCACGCGGAAGGGCCGTTCGGCCCCCCTCGGTTCCCCGGTGGCAGACCCGATCGACCCGTCCCGCCCCGTCCTGGCGCGCGGTCCCGCCCCGTCCGCGCGTGCGGTCCCGCCCCGTCCCGGCGTACGAGGGCCCGTCCGGCGGGCGACCGGGGCCGGACGGCCCAAGCGCATCCCGCAGGGCCGGGACAGGCTGGAGCTGCGGGGTGGCACCGACGTCGTACCTCCAGCGGGACGACGCGAGAGACCTGGGAGACGGGACGGCCGATGTATGCCAACGACGGATTCCGCGAACTCGACCGGCGGGAGTGCCTGAGACTGCTCGCCGGGGTGCCGGTCGGCCGAATCGTCCACACACGCGGGGCGCTGCCGGCCGTGCTGCCCGTCAACTTCGGTCTGGACCGGGACGGAGCGGTGGTGCTGCGCACGTCCGCGGCCTCGGAGCTGGTGCGGGCCATCGACGGCTCCGTCGTCGCCTTCGAGGCCGACGAGGTCGACGCCGTCGCGCACGCCGGCTGGAGCGTCGTCGTGACCGGCCGCGCGACCGTGGTCGACGACCCCGTCGAACACGAACGGCTCGTCCGGGACGGCCCCACGTCCTGGGTGTCCTCCCCCCGGGAGGTCTTCGTCCGCATCGAGCCGGAGCTGGTCACCGGACGCGAACTGACCGGCGGCCGGACCCTGTACGGCCTGGATCCCATCTCCTGACCCTCCGCACCCTCCGCCGCACCCCGAGCCGGACCAGGTGACGGCGGGTTCGAGCGGACCGGTGACACGGGCGGAGCGACACCGCGGGGGACCGGTGCCGCTCCTCGGCCCAGTCTCTCCCCGCCCCTGCCCCGGAGCAGGTGCCGATGGTCACCTGTCGGGGGCAGCTCGGCCCTTGCGCCACGGCCGACGCACCGGTTACGGATGCCCCGCTCCGGGCCGGGCGACGCCGGGTGCTCCGGGGGCGACCGTGACTTGCCGGATCGGGGTGCCCGGTGCGGTCGGTGCCCACTACGGTGGGCTTTGACCGGACCTGCCGGTGTGTGAGTCGACGGGATCGGGAGGAGTGCGGTGGAGAGCCATGAGGCGGCCCGGGTGCGGTTGCCGCAGCTCAGGCTGGACGAGTTGCTGGAGGAGCTGCAGGCCCGGCTGGACGCCGCGCGCGGCACCCGGGACCGTGTGCACAGCCTGCTGGAGGCGGTGCTCTCGGTCGGCCGGGAACTCGACCTGGAGCAGGCTCTGCGCAGCATCGTGGAGGCGGCGGCCGTGCTGGTCGACGCCGAGTACGGGGCCCTCGGCGTGATCGGGCCCGACGGCAGGCGGCTGTCGGCCTTCCACACCGTTGGCGTCACCGAGGAGGAGATCGCCCGGATCGGGCCCTTCCCGGAGGGCCACGGCATCCTCGGCGAGCTGATCCGCCACCCCGAGCCGCTGCGCCTGACCAAGCTCTCCGAGCATCCGGCCTCGTACGGCTTCCCGCCGAACCACCCGCCGATGAACACCTTCCTCGGCGTCCCGATCCGCGTCCGCGACCAGGTCTTCGGCAACCTCTACCTCACCGAGAAACGGGGCGGCGGCCAGTTCGACGAGGAGGACGTGTCGGTGACGTCGACGCTGGCCGTGGCGGCCGGCGTGGCGATCGACAACGCCCGGCTGTACGAGGAGTCACGGCTGCGCGAGCGCTGGCTGCGGGCGAGCGCGGAGATCAGCCACAGCCTGATGTCCGGCAGCGCGAGCGCCGAGGCCCTCGGGCTGATCGCCGAGCAGGCCAGGGAGATCACCGGCTCGGCGCTGGCCGCCGTCGCGACCCCGATGGCGGACACCGACTCGCTCACCGTGGAGATCGCCGTCGGCATGGACGCGGACGCCCACCGCGGGCTGGTGCTGGCCATGGACAGGACCCTGATGGGCCTGGCGTTCGCCGAGGGCGCGGCGGTGACCAGCATGGACGTCACCCAGGACGAGCGGGTCACGCCCGAGCCGCCGCGCTTCGGCGGACTCGGCCCGGCGGTGGCCATCCCCATCGGCACGGGCGGGACGGGGGTGCGCGGTGTGGTGCTGCTGGCCCGTGAGGCGGGGCAGCCGCCGTTCACCGCGAAGGAGACCGAGCCGCTCCAGGTCTTCGCGGCCCAGGCGGCCATCGCGATGGAGCTGGCGGAACGGCGGCGGGACGCCGAGGAGATCGCGGTGCTGAAGGACCGCGACCGGATCGCCCGGGACCTGCACGACCTGGCGATCCAGCGGCTGTTCGCCACCGGGATGACCCTGCAGAGCGCCGGGCGTTTCATCGAGCACTCGGAGGCGTCCGAGCGGGTGCTGCGCGCCGTGGACGACCTGGACGAGACCATCAAGATCATCAGGTCGACCATCTTCGGGCTGCGGACCCGGGAGGGCGGCGCCGGCGCCGGGCTGCGGGCGCGCGCGGTGCAGGTGGCGGGCGAGGCGGCCCCGGCGCTCGGGTTCGCGCCGAGCGTCCGCATGGAGGGGCTGATCGACACCGACGTGCCCAAGGAGATCGCCGACCACGCGGTCGCCGTCCTCTCCGAGGCCCTGACCAACATCGCCCGCCACGCCCGCGCCGACCGCACGGAGATCGTCCTGGTGACCGACGGCCGGGAACTGGTCCTCACCGTCCGGGACAACGGCGTCGGGATCCCGGCCGACGGCCGCCGCAGCGGGCTGCGCAACATGGCGGAGCGGGCGGCGGAACTCGGCGGCCGACTGGAGTGGACCTGCCGCGGAGGTCCGGAGGGGTCCCGGGGTCCGCAGGGCGGCGGTACGACGCTGGTGTGGCGGGTGCCGGTGACGAGGCCGTAGCGTCGAACTGCCCGCGCTGTCCGGCTCGCCGCCCCGGCCGCCCGGCCCGGGAGGACCGGCCCCGGGAGGGCCGGAACCGGGAACGGGACCGTTCGGCCTATGCCCGCAGGGCACGGATGAACGATTCTGGGGGTGTCGGACCACGGCAGCCGAACCCTGGAGGTCGCCATGACCGGCACTCCACACGTCGTGAACGACGTGATGACCCACACCGTCCTCGCCCTGCGCCGCGGCGCGCCCTTCAAGGACGTCGTGAAGGCCATGCAGCGGTGGCAGGTGAGCGCGGCCCCCGTCCTCGACGACGACGGCCGTGTCGTCGGCGTCGTCTCGGAGGCCGACCTGCTGCGCAAGGAGCAGGCCCGCGCCGACGACCCCGGCCCCCGGCCCGGCTCCGAGGGGACCAAGACGACGGCGGTCACCGCCGGGGAGCTGATGACCGTCCCCGCCGTCACCGTCCACCCCGAGGCCCCGCTGCCCGAGGCCGCCCGCACGATGGCCCGGCACGGCGTCAAACGGCTTCCGGTGGTCGACGCGGACGGCCTGTTGCGGGGCGTCGTGAGCCGAGCCGACCTGCTGAAGGTGTTCCTGCGGGACGACGAGGACATCGCCGAGGAGATCCGGCACGACATCGTCCCGCACCTCTTCCCCGACTCGGCCGAACCGGTGCGCGTGCGGGTCCGCGACGGCGTCGTCACCCTCTCCGGCCGCGTCCCGGACACCGCACTGGTGCCGGTGGCCGTCGGGTGGGTGCGGGGCGTGGACGGCGTGGTCGCCGTGGACTGCGCGCTCGCGGGTCCGCCCCGCCGCCCGGACCTGGACCCCGACCTCCCCGACACGGAACACGCTCGACCGGCCTGAGCCGGGCCGCCCACGACGGCACGCCCCGGAAGGAGGCGCCGGACATGACCAGGACGCGTCGCGTACGCGCGGCCAGGAGACCGTTCTGGCGCTGGCGGCGCAATCCGCTGCGGCGCCACAGCGACGTCGTGGAAGCCTGGATCGTGCTCGCCGTCTGGACCCTGGCCCTCCTCGGCGGGCTGCTCGCCGGAGGGGCGGCCGGCGCGGCCGTGCACCGGAGCTTCACCGACCGGAGCGCCGCCACCCACCCGGTGTCGGCCCGGCTGACCGAGAACGCGGCGGACGGCCCACCCGTCATCGCCGGCTACGACGTGGGCAAGGCGTGGGTCACCGTGCGCTGGACGGCCGCGGACGGCTCCACCCGCACCGGCCTGGCCAAGGCCGTGCCCACGGCCAAGGCGGGCAGCCCGCTGCAGGTCTGGGTGGACCGTGGTGGCCGGCTGGTCGGTCCGCCGCCGAGCCGGGCCGAGGTCACCTGCGAATCCCTCGCGACCGCCGTCCTCGTGGCCCCGGTCGTCGCCACCGCGGTGTGGGGCGGCGGATGGGTGGTCCGCCGGCAGCTGCTACGGCGCCGCCTCGCCGAATGGGACGCGGAATGGCGGCAGATCGGGCCCCAGTGGCGGAACTTCAGCGGCGGCAAGGGATGACGGACGCCGGAGTACCGCGGTCGCGGTACCGGTATCTGCCGCGTCCGGGCGACGAGCGGGCCGCGGAGTACTGCCTAGTCTGTCGCCATGAAGAGCCCGAGCCGATGTGCGCGGAGTGGCCCCCGGACGAGAGAGGCCCGTCTGATCGGCTGTGCGGCTCACCGCGCAGCCCTGCCGGTACGTGCGGGGCCTGCTGGCCGCCGCCCAGGGCGACACCCGCACCGCGCTGACCGTCGCCGACCGCCTGGTGTCCTGGGGCGGCCCGCGGAGACTGGACACCCTGGGCGTGTACGCCGCCCACATCAGGGCGCTGTGCGCGCTCGGCAGCGCCGACTTCGAGAGCGCGTACCGGCATCTGGCGGCGGTCGTCACCCCGGGCGAACTGCCGCCCTACCAGCCCCACGCCCTCTGGTTCTTCCTGGACTTCGCCGAGACCGCGGCCCGCACCGGCCGCCACGCGGAGGCCGCCGCCCACGTGGCCGCGGTCGGCGAGGCCCAGATCCCCGCCCTCTCGCCCCGGCTGACGATGCTGACCGCCGCCGCCCGCGCCGTCGCCACCCCGGACGCCGGCGCCCACGACCTGTTCGAGAGCGCCATCGCCACGCCCGGCGCCCGGCGCTGGCCCTTCGAATGGGCACGGATCCGGCTGCTCTACGGCGAACGGCTGCGCAGGGCCAAGGCCGGAGCGGCGGCCCGGGGCCATCTCGACGCCGCGCTCAGCACCTTCCAGAGCCTGGGCGCCGCCCCCTGGGCCGCCCGGGCCGCGAACGAACTGCGGGCCAGCGGCATCGCGGTCCCCGGCACGGCGTCCGGTGCGGACCGCCCGGCCCTGCTCACCCCGCAGGAACTGCAGATGGCCCAGCTGGCCGCGACCGGGCTGACCAACAAGCAGATCGCCGCCCGGCTCTACCTCTCGCCCCGCACGGTGGCCGCGCACCTGCGCAGCGCCTTCCCGAAACTCGGCGTCTCCTCCCGCGCCGGCCTGCGCGACGCGCTCACCGGCCTGCCCCGGGACGGGCGGTGCTGAGCACCATGTACGGGGCCCGGCCCGGCCCGGCCGCCCGGTCGGGCCCGGTCGCGAAGGGGGTGTCGGTGGCGGGCGCGGTGAAACCGGCCCCGGTGAGGAAGGCGGTGTAGGCCGGCAGGGAGCGGTAGTGGCAGACGGTCGTGACGGAGCCGCCGTCGAGCCGGCGCAGCTCGGTGGGCACGGGCGCCCCCTCGGCGTAGGACGCGCCGGGCTCGCCGTACCGCAGCGTGGCGAACTGTTCCCCCACCGCGCCCGGGTTGAGGTCGGCGAGGACGTAGGGGGCGCCGGGCCGGAGCACGCGGTGGATCTCGGCGGTCAGCGCGGCCAGCCGCAGGTCGTCGGGGTCGGTGCAGTAGACCAGGCAGCAGACGGCCGCGTCGATCGTGCCGTCCGGGATCCAGGCCAGCGAACGGCCGTCGAAGAGGCGGTAGCCGACGCGCGGGTGCGGGCGGTCGGCGCGGGCGATGTCCAGCATGTGCGCCGAGGGGTCGACGCCCTGCACCGACCAGCCGCCCGTGTCGGCGAGTTCCAGGGTCAGGGCGCCGGTGCCGCAGCCGATGTCCAGGACGGCCGCGCCGGGGTACGGGGGAGTGCCGACCCCGTCCAGGACCGCGGGGAAGATCAGCTGCCGGGCCAGCCGCATGTCGCGGTCGCGGTAGGCGGCCGCCGCCGCGGGGGTGTCCCAGGCGAGCGCCGCCTGCGACCGGTCGGAGGAAGCGGTCATGATCCGAGTCTTGTGGCCGGAGCCCCGGACCCACCAGTCCCTCGATCGGGCGACGGGGCTCCCTGACCGGGCGACGCGGGAGCCGGGCCCGCAGCTTCCGCCGGCCTCACCGGGCCGCGGCGGCCTCCTGGGCGATCTGCTCGAACCGGGCGCCCATCGCCTCGGACAGCGCCTGCGCGGCCGACAGCGGGCGCACCATCACGGTGAACTCGTCGATCTTCCCGTCCTCGTCGAAGTGCAGGAAGTCGCAGCCCTGGAGCTCCTTGCCGGCGACCGTCGCCGTGAACACGAAGGCGTGGTCGCGGCCGTCCGGGTTCGCGATCTCCCGTACGTAGGTGAAGTCCTCGAACACCTGCGACACCGCCCGCAGGATCGCGGCGGTGATGGGCTTGCCCGGGTACGGCTTGAACGCGACCGGGCTGGTGAAGACGACGTCGTCGGAGAGCAGGGCGGCCACGGCGTCCATGTCGTGGTTCTCGACGGCCTCGCGGAAGGGGTGCACGGGGTGCATGGGGTCCACCTCACCTATTCAAAAAGTTGAGTAGGCGCATGCTAGCGTGCACACATGGCTCTGCGGAACGCGGTGATGGCCGCCCTTCTGGAGGGCGAGGCCTCCGGATACGACCTCGCCAAGGGATTCGACGCGACGGTCGCCAACTTCTGGACGGCGACGCCCCAGCAGCTCTACCGCGAACTGGAGCGTATGGAGGCCGAGGGGCTGGTCACCGCCCGCGTCGTCGAGCAGGAACGTCGCCCCAACAAGAGGCTGTTCTCGCTCACCCGGGCCGGACGCGACGCGGTCCGCGCGTACACGGCCGAGCCCCCGGCCCGGCCGGCCGTGGTCCGTGACGAGCTGCTGGTCAAGGTGCAGTGCGCGGACGCCGGCGACCTGGACGCGGTGCGCACCGCCGTCGCCGGGCGCCTGGAGTGGGCCGTCGCCAAACTGGCCCGCTACGAACGGATCCGGCAGCGCCTGCTCGCCGGCCGCTCGGAGGAGGCCTACTTCGCCGAGGCGGAGCGCATCGGCCCGTACCTGACCCTGCTGCGCGGGATGTCCTTCGAGCGGGAGAACCTGCAGTGGGGGGAGCTGGCGCTGCGCAGACTCGAACAGCGGGCGGCCCTGCTTAGTCAACAAAGTGAGTAGCTGCGCGCACGGGCGGGGTGCCCGGTGGGCCGCGCACCCCGCGGTCGGCTCAGGTCAGCAGGTCGCCACCCCCGGCAGCCAGGCCGGGCCCTTGAGGTAGATGTTCGTCATCCACGCGCCGTTGGTCAGCTTGGACCAGGCGTCGTTGGTGTAGCCCTCGGCGGTGACCGTCTGCGCGTGCGCCTGGCAGACCACGTTGACCGTCGTCGGCTGCGCGAAGTAGTCCACGACACCGGCGTTCACGTTGGGCTGGCTGTGCGTGCGCACGCCCGTGCCCCAGGTCTGGAACGCTGTGCTGCCCCCGCTCGGCGGCGTCGGGCTGTCGCCGCCGCAGTCCGGGATGCCGGGCAGCTCGGCCGGGCCCTTGATGTAGATGTTGGTCATCCAGGAGCCGTCGGCGAGCTTGGCCCAGATGTCGTTGGTGTAGCCCTCGGCGCTCACCTCCTCCGCGTGCTCCTGGCACTGGACGGAAATCTGCGTGGGACCGGCGAAGGTGTCGACGACCGGGGCGTGCACGCTCGGCGTGGAGTGCGTGTGCACCCCGGTGCCCCACGTCTGGAACGTCGAACCGCCGTTCGCCGGCGGCGGCACCGGCGTGCCGGTCGGGTTGATGCGGATCGCGCCCGCGTAGTCGCCGCCCGTGCGGACCGGGGTCACCCGGATGTGGGTGCCCGACTCGTACGCCTCGACCATCTGCCCCGCGCCCAGGTACATGGCGACGTGGTGGATGTACCCGCTGCCCCAGAACATCAGGTCGCCGGGGACCAGCGGAGCGGTGCCCTGGCCCGCCGAGAAGCGGGCCGAGGCCTGCGGGCTGTGGAACTGGTCGTCGGCGGTGCCGTTGAGCAGGTCACGGCCGGTCGCCCGGTAGTACGCGTACCGCATCAGGCCCGAACAGTCGAAACCCATGCGCTCGTTGTCGTGCAGGCTGTCCGGGTCGGAGCCGTCGTAGTAGCCGTACGTGGCACCGGGCGTGGCACCGTGGCCGCCGCCCCAGCTGTACCAGACGCCGATCTGGGAGCAGGCCGCCGCGACGGCCGCCTGCGCGGTGGCCGAGGCGCCGGAGGCCAGCACACCGCACGAGGTGTCCTGGGCGGCGGCATGCGCGGTGACGGGCAGCAGCGGGGCCGTCGCGAGGGCCGCGACCGCCGCGAGCGTCCTGGCAGGCGTGATGAGGTTCAAGGTGCGCATCCTTCGTCGACGTGGAGCCGGGTGCGGGGGTCGGGCGGATCCACCGGGTGCCGCGCCCCACCCCCGTCGGGGCGCGGCACCCGGAGCTCAACCGGCCAGCGCCGCGCGCATCTTGGCCAGCGCCCGCATGCGGTTGCGCTGGACGGTGCCGCGATGGGCGCCGAGCCGTTCCCCGGCCGTGTCGTGGGTGAGCCCCTCCAGGTCGACGAGGATCACCGCGGCCGCCTCCTTCGGCGAGAGCACGCTCAGCAGCGCGAGGGCGGTGGCCGAGGCCTCGTAGGTGCCGAGGCCGCCGTCCCAGCCGGCCTCCGGCAGCCGGTCGGTGGTGCTCTCCCGTCGGGACGGATGCAGCCAGGAGTCGCGCAGCAGGTTCAGCGCGACCGCGCAGGTGTAGGCGTACGGATGCCGCTGGGACGTCAGGTTCCTGGCCCGGGCCCGCCGGGAGAGCCGCAGGTACGTCTCCTGGAGGAGGTCGTCGGCGTCGTGCGGGTTGCCGGTGAGGGCGAGCAGCCGTCTGCGCAGTCTGGGCATGTCGGCGGTGAAGCCGGCGTCGAACTCCGCCGGACTCATGGGCTCGTGGACGTCGTCCAAGCCGTCGCGCGGGTCCCGTGTACAGGTGCCGCCGTGGTTCTCCATGGTCGTCCCCCCGATGGTGGTTGGTGGTGCGGAAGAGGTGTCCGGTCCGTCGGTCAGGCGGGCCGGACGGGTGCGGCGGCGGGTCCGTAGCGGGCGGCCGGTGCCCCGCTCAGCAGGGCCCAGTACCGGTCGCCGTAGGACCAGTGCCACCACTCCGTGGGGTAGTTGACGAAGCCGGCCGTGGTCAGGGCCCGTCCCATCAGCGCCCGGTTGGCGCGCGCCGCGGCACCGACGTCCGGTGCCCCGGTACGGCAGGCGCCCGCGCTCTCCTCCGGGGTGGCGTTGACCTCCGTGCCCAGCGGCAGCTCGGTGCCGTCGGCGGTGCACAGGGTCAGGTCGACCGCCCCGCCGCTCACGTGCGGGGCCACCTCCGGCGGCGAGATGTAGGCGCTGGCCAGCTCGCGGATCCGGTCCGGACCGGCGTCGGGGTGGGCCGCGCGCAGGGTCGCCGCGTACTCCTCGAAATAGCGGCGCTGCAGCTCGGGCGGCCGGAACCCCTCGACCACCAGGAACCGGACCCCGGCGGGCAGCAGGGACTGGGCCTGGAGCAGCCGGCGCAGCGCCCCGAGGCGCAGGTGCGCGTAGCTGCCGTCGGTGTCGGCCTGGCGGAGGTCGATCCGCAGGCCGGGTGTCTCCCGCAGGTCGACCAGGGGTTCACCGCACTCCTGCTCGGTGACCTCGGCGACCCGGGAGTCGGAGAGCGTGATGATGTCCGTCACGCAGAACAGCGTGCCCGGGGCCCCTGCAATTGCTCTGCAGCTTCCCTGCAAGCGCGCCACCAGCGCTTCTGCAGCCGCAGTCGGGCCCGGTGCGCCCACGGCACGGCTACGGCAGCTCGTCGCCCGCGTGCTCCTGCGCCTCCCGTCCGCCCAGCGACCGGAACACCTCCAGCGCCTCCGCCCGTGCCACCCGGGCCCGTTCCGTCTCGCCGTCCGCCGACCACACCGAGGCGAGGTCCCACAGCGTGCGGGCCCGCCACAGCGGCAGTCCCAGCTCCGCCCAGAGGGCCGCGGCCGGCTCCAGCGGCTCCCGGGCCGCGTCGGTGTCCCCGTCCGCCAGCCGCAGCTCGCCGAGCGTGCGCAGCACCAGCGCCTCGCCGAACCGGTCCTGCCGCTCCCGGGCCACCGCCAGGCAGCGGGCCAGCCGCAGTCCTGCCTCCTCCGTCCGTCCGGTGCGCAACTCCACCTTGGCCAGGGCCTGTTCGGTGTACATCACGCCGAAGGTGTCGTGCAGGCCGGTGAAGAGCCGCAGCGCGTCGTGGAGCAGCCGTTCGGCGTCGGCGTACTGTCCGTCGGCCCGGTCGCACAGGGCCAGCAGGCGCAGTGTGAGCCCCTCGCCGTGCAGGTCGGCCGCCGCCCGGTACAGCGCGAGGGCCCCGGACAGCGCCGCCCGGGCCCGCGGGCCGCGCCCCTGTTCGAGGTGCACGTAGCCGATGCCGTACAGCACCCCCGCCCGGGCCCCGGCGTCGCCCGTGTCGCCGTACCGCTCCAGCGCGGCCTCCAGGAGCTCCAGTGCCTCGGCATAGCGGGCCTGTTCGCGGCGGGCGGTGCCCATCCCGGCGAGCGCCACGGCCGACCCGTCCGGCACCCGCTCCCCGAACAGCCGCAGCGCGTCCGCGAAGTAGGTGTACGAGTCCTCGAAGCGGTCCTGCTCGTAACGGAGTTGGCCGAGCCCGGCGAGCAGCCAGGCCTCGCCCTCCACGTCCCCGCCGCGCCGCACCGCCGCCATGGCCGCGGTGTGCGCGCGGGACCAGGCATCGAACTGGTTGTACAGCGCGGCCGAACTCGCGATCAGCGCCCCGGCGAGATCACGCGCGGTGCGGGCCATGCCGTGGTCGGCGCAGTGCGTCACGGCGGCCAGCAGCCCGGCCTGCTCGGCGGCGAACCAGGCCGCGGGCCGGGCGAGGAGCGCCTCCTCGGTCTCCGGGTCGAGCGGGCGGACCGCGGCCGGTTCGGGGAAGTGGCGGGCCGCGCCGCCGGGGCCCCGGGCGGCCGCCTTCCGGGCGAGGTCCAGCCAGCTCGCGGCCAGCCGCAGCACCGCGGCCGCCCGGTCCTCGGCGCTCTCCTCCACGAGGCAGCGCTCGCGGGCGTGTTCGCGGGCGAGGTCGTGGATGCGGTAGCGGGCGAGCCCGGTGCCGTCCACGCCGATCACGTCGATGAAGTGGCAGTCCACCAGCCGCTCGACGGCCTCCTCGGCCTCCTCCGTCCCTATGCCGAGCAGCGGAGCGGCGATCCAGGCCGCGAAGTCCGGGAGGTCCAGCAGGGCGAGGCGGCGCAGCGCCCGGCGCTCCTGTGGGCCGAGGTCCGCGTAGCCGAGTTCCAGGCTGGTGCGCAACTCCAGGTCCCCGGCGCTGAGTTCGTTGAGCCGGCGGCGCTCGTCGCGCAGCCGTTCGGCGAGCCGGCCGGGCGCCCAGTGCGGGCGGGCCGCCAGGCGGGCGCCGGCGATCCGCACCGCGAGCGGCAGCCGCCCGCACAGGGCGACGATCTCGGCGGCCCGCTCCGGCTCCGCCCCGGTCCGCCCCGCACCGGCCACCCGGCGCAGCAGGTCGAGGGCCTCGGCCTCGTCCGGGACGGCGAGGTCCAGATGGGCGGCGCCCTCCAGTGCCACCAGTCGGCGGCGGCTGGTGATCAGCACCGCCGAACCGGGGCCCGGCGGGAGCAGGGGCCGCAGGTGCGCCTCACCGGCCGCGTTGTCCAGGACGATCAGGGTCCGCCGGTGCCCGATGTGCGTGCGGTACAGGCCGGTCAGCTCCTCGACGCCGGAGGGCAGCGTGTCCGGGTCGACGCCCATCGCCCGCAGCAGCCGGGCCAGCGCGTCGGCGGGTTCCAGCGGGGTGGTGTCGGCGGCCCGCAGGTCCACGAAGAGCCGGCCGTCCGGGAAGAGGTCGGCGGTGCGGTGGCCGACGTGCACGGCGAGGGCGGTCTTGCCGATGCCGGAGCGCCCGGAGATCACCCCGATCGGCGGCGCGGTCCGGCCGGTGTCGCCGACGCCCCGCACCAGCTCGGTCGCCCACTTGACCTGGTCCGCCCGGCCCACGAAGTCGGCGATGTCGGGCGGGAGATGGGAGGGCGCGGGGCGCGGCCGCCCGCTCCGGGGAGCCGGTACCGTCGGGGCCGCCGCCTGTCCGGTCCCCAGCACGCCGGTGTCATGGGTGAGGACGGCCTGGTGCACCGCCCGCAGCTCCGGTCCCGGGTCGATGCCCAGCTCGTCGCGGAGCGCCGCGCGGCCCTCCTGGTAGACGCGCAGGGCGTCGGAGACCCGGCCGGTACGGAACAGGGCGGTCATCAGCTGGCCGCGCGGCCGCTCGCGCAGCGGATGCGCGGCGACATGGGCGAGCAGAGGTGCGATGGCGCCGTCCGCGCGGTCCAGGTCCAGGGCCAGCCCGAAGGACTCCTCCTGGGCCACCAGCCGCAGTTCACCGAGCCGGGCCGCCTCGATCCGGGCGAACGACTGGCCGAGCCCCTCCAGCGCCTCCCGGCCCCGCCACAGCCCGAGCGCCTCGGCGAGGATGTCGGCGGCCTCCTCCGTGCGGCCCAGGGACCGCCCGGCCGCGAGGAGTTCCTCGAAGCGGCGGGCGTCGACCCGGTCCGGGGCGAGGTCGGCGAGATAGCCGGGCGGCCGGGTGCGGATCACCTCGGCCGTGCCGACCCGGGCCAGGGCCCGGCGTACGGCGGAGACATGGGTGGCGACCAGGGCGGCCGCGGTGGCCGGCGCCTCCTCGTCCCAGACGAAGTCCACGAGGCGCTCGGTGGAGATCACCTCGCCCAGATGGACGACGAGCGCGGCGAGGACGGCCAGTGGCCGGGAGCCGCCGAGCGGGGCCCGCCTGCCGCCCTCCCAGACCTCCACCGGGCCGAGCAGACGTACTTCGAACATCGGTCCCCGATCGCCGCCCCGCGGATATCGACAACGATATCGGCGGCCACCGTCGGGGCAGGCCGACAGCCGGGCCGTCGTGTCCGGAACCGTTCCGCCCGACCGGTCGGACGGAACCCCCACGACGCCCGGCGTACCGGACGGGGCCTTGACCCTTCGGCGCTGCGGGAGCCGTTCTCCCTCCTGCCGCAGTTGGCTGGTTTCTGTGGGTGGCCATAGCGCCCCCTGTGCGGGAGACGGCCTGCGGGCGGCTCCCGTATGACCGCGCTCCCCGGTCCGCCGTGAAATCCGTGGCGCCGAAAAAACCCGGCGGCCGCATGTCATACGAACGCCCTTCCGATGGCGTCAACGGCCCGTAGGACCCGAGCCGTTCGCCGCACGCCAGGGAGTGACCCGATGAAGCGCACCGCCTTCCGCCGAAGTGCCGCGCGACTGAGCGCCGTCGCCGCCGTGGCCGCGCTCGCCCTCACCGGCTGCTCCCGGACGTCCGGCGGCGGCTCGGCCCCCGTCGCCGCGCACCGGGTCCGCGACCTCACCTACGTGGAGGACCTGCGGGTATCGGACGCCGAACAGCGCCTGGTCGCCCGGTGCATGGCCCGCCACGGCTTCCGCTACTGGACGGACCACCCGCTGAGCCTGGCCGAGAGCAGGCCGCTCGGCTACGTCCAGGACGACGTGAACTGGGCCCGCACCTACGGATACGGCAGCCGGATCACCGCGAAGGAGGACCGCGCCCGGCTGCGCAACCCCAACAGCGCCTACCGCAAGGGCCTCACCGCCACCCGGCAGGCCGCGTACGACACCGCGCTCGACGGCGGCCGGCAGGCCGAACTGCTGCGCACCGACGTCCCGGGCGGGGGCGAGGTCAGGAAGCAGACCGGCGGCTGCGACGCCGAGGCCGAGCGCCGGCTCTACGGCGATCCGCAGACCTGGTTCCGGCTCGACACCACGGCGAGCAACCTGCGCCCGCTCTACGTCGGCAAACTGCTGCACGACCGGCGGTTCACCGCCGCCGTGCACGCCTGGTCCGGCTGCATGAGGCGCGCCGGCCACCCCTACCCGGACCCGGACGCGGTCCGGCAGGCCACCCGGGAGCACCCCGCGGTCCAGAGCCGGGCCGAGGAGGCCAGGAGCTTCGCCGCCGAGACCCGGATCGCGGTCGCCGACGCGACCTGCGCCCGCCAGGTCTCCCTCAGGTCCGTGGGCCAGGACCGCGAGGCCCACTATCTGGCGCAGCTGGACGGCGCGTACGGCGCCCGGCTGGACGCCTACCGGCAGGTGCGCCTGACGGCGCTGGAGCGCGCCGAGCGGATCGTGCCCGCCCGCACCTGACACCCGCACCTGCCGTACCCCATGACTCCGCGGCGACCGCCGCGGCCCTCTCCCACACCGACCGCCTCCGACGAGGCAGAACGGGACTCATCATGCGCAAAATGACCCTCGCCCTCACCACGCTGGCCCTCGCCGCCGTCGGCTTCGCCCTGCCGGTGAACGCCCACGCCTCCGCCGGCTGCAACGCGGCCTGGCCGGGCCGCGACGGCAACGTGCGGGCCTGGAAGGACTGGGACTGCGCGGGCGGCCTGCTCGGCGTCAGCGCGGGCAACGACGCCAACTGGGCCGACGGCGCAGGCGGCTTCCAGGGCGTCGGCAACGTCGCCTCCTCCGTGATGAACAGCGGCTACGTCGGCGGCAAGGACGTCGTCGCCTTCTACTACCTCACCAACTACGGGGGCGGCTACGGCTGCCTGAAGCCGGGCGAGCTCTACGTGGACGACCTCACCCGCGACCACTTCACCGACGGCCACCCCATGAACGACAACATCCTGTCCCACCAGTGGGTGACGGCGAGCGCCTGCGCAGCGGGCTCGTTCATCAGCTGAAGCCCGGCGCCGGCCGCGGTCACCGTTCCCCCGCCCGCGGCCGGCGCCGTCTCCTTACCGATTACCTACCTCACGTACCGCCGACTTTCACATCCGCGACACCCGACCCTTCCCTGACGTTCGATGCCCTTGGAACACTCGCACCGCGCACAATCCGCCCTGTTCCGGCCAACCCGTGCGTCAGGATGAGAGGTCGCTCACCCATGCCCGAAGTAAACCGGCGCCGATTCCTCCAACTCGCGGGCGCCACCACGGCGTTCACCGCGCTGTCCAGCAGCATCCAGCGCGCCGCGGCACTGCCCGCGAACCACCGCACCGGGTCGATCGAGGACGTCGAGCACATCGTCGTCCTGATGCAGGAGAACCGGTCGTTCGACCACTACTTCGGCACCCTCAGCGGCGTCCGCGGCTTCGGCGACCCCCGCTCGGTCACCCAGAACAACAAGTCCGTCTGGAAGCAGTCGGACGGCACGAAGGACATCCTGCCCTTCCACCCGGACGCCGACGACCTGGGCCTCGCCTTCCTCCAGGACCTCCCGCACGGCTGGAACGACACGCACACCGCCGTCGACGGCGGCAAGTACGACAAGTGGGTGCCGGCCAAGGGCTCCACGACCATGGCGTACCTGAACCGGGACGACATACCGTTCCACTACGCGCTCGCCGACGCGTTCACCATCTGCGACGCCTACCACTGCTCGTTCATGGGCTCCACCGACCCGAACCGCTACTACATGTGGACGGGTTACACGGGCAACGACGGCCAGGGCGGCGGCCCGGTCCTCGGCAACGACGAGGCCGGCTACAGCTGGACCACGTACCCGGAGCGCCTGGAGAAGGCCGGCGTCTCCTGGAAGATCTACCAGGACGTCGGCGACGGCCTGGACGCGGCCGGCGGCTGGGGCTGGATCCAGGACGCCTACCGCGGCAACTACGGCGACAACTCGCTGCTGTACTTCAAGCAGTACCAGAACGCCCAGCCCGGCGACCCGCTGTACGACAAGGCACGCACCGGCACCGACGCGACCAAGGGCGAGGGCTTCTTCGACCAGCTGAAGGCCGACGTCAAGGCCGGCAAGCTGCCGCAGATCTCCTGGGTCGTCGCCCCCGAGGCGTTCACCGAGCACCCCAACTGGCCGGCCAACTACGGCGCCTGGTACGTCTCCCAGGTCCTCGACGCGCTCACCGCCGACCCCAAGGTGTGGGCGAAGACGGCCGTGTTCATCACGTACGACGAGAACGACGGCTTCTTCGACCACCTGATCCCGCCGTTCCCGCCGGCCTCCGCCGCGCAGGGCAAGTCCACGGTCGACCCGGCCCTGGACCTCTTCGCGGGCAACGCGAGCCACCCCGCCGGCGCCTACGGCCTCGGCCAGCGCGTCCCGATGCTCGTCGTCTCCCCGTGGAGCAAGGGCGGCTACGTCTGCTCCGAGACGCTCGACCACACCTCGATCATCCGGTTCATGGAGGCCCGCTTCGGCGTCCACGAGCCCAACATCTCGCCCTGGCGGCGCACCGTCAGCGGTGACCTGACCTCCGCGTTCGACTTCTCCCGCAAGGACACCAAGCCGGTCGCCCTGCCGTCCACGGACGGCTATCAGCCGCCGGACGGCAACCGCCACCCCGACTACGTCCCCACCCCGCCCGCCAACCCCTCCCTGCCCAAGCAGGAGCGCGGCTCGCGGCCCACCCGGCCGCTCAGGTACGCCCCGCTGGTGGACGGTTCGCTGGATGCGGCGGCCGGGAAGTTCACGCTCACCTTCGCGTCGGGCGCGCACGCCGGTGCCGCCTTCCTGGTGACCTCGAACAACCGCACCGACGGCCCCTGGAGCTACACCACCGAGGCCGGCAAGTCCGTCTCCGACACCTGGAACTCGGTGTACTCGGGCGGCTCCTACGACCTGACCGTGCACGGCCCGAACGGCTTCCTGCGCACCTTCCAGGGGCGCGGCAAGGTGGCCGGACCCGAGGTCACGGCCCGGCCGCACGGTGACGACATCGAGTTGACGTTCACCAACAAGGGCAGCGGCACGGTGAAGCTGGCGGTGGCCGACGGGTACGGCGGCCGGGGCCGCACGTTCACGGTGCGGGCCGGGGCCGTCGTGACGCACATCGTGCACCTCAACCACAGCGAGCGGTGGTACGACCTGACGGTCACGTCCGAGGCCGACGCGAGCTTCGTGCGGCGGTTCGCGGGGCACGTGGAGAACGGGGAGGCCGGGGTCAGCGACCCGGCGATCATCACGGTGTGAGCGTGCGCCCAAGGGGCGTGGGGGACTGTCGTGCGGCGGCTGCGGGTGGTTCGCGGCCGGTCGCGCCCACGCGGCGGCAGCCGCACAGTCAATACAGCCCCGCGCCCCTTCGGGGGCGCGTCGCCCCTTTAGGGGCGCGGGGAACTGCGAGACCAGCCCCCACACAGCCGCACCCGACCGACGCGGCCTGCCCGGGCACTAGAGAGCCGTCAGCTTTCTCGGCTCCGGTGTCTGCCGGGGGAGCAGCGTCGGGTCCAGGGCCAGGACCGCTGCCACCGGGTGTTCGTCGTCGTCCAGTTCGAGGACCGGCGTCGGCGGGGCCACCCGGGTGAGCAGGACCACGCCCCAGGAGGCCAGGCCCGCGCCCGTGAGCGCGAGCAGGATGCCCCACACGCCGCCTTGCAGGCCCTGGCCCAGCAGGGTCAGGCCGATGATCGCCGCTGCCAGTGGGTTGGAGAGGGTGACCATGGCCAGCGGGGCGCCCAGGCCGCCGCGGTAGGCCGTCTGGGAGAGCAGCAGGCCGCCGACCGCGAACGCGGCGACCAGCAGAGCCACCACGACCACCTCGACGCTCAGGGCCGGGCCCGAGCGGTCCGTCGCCGCCACCGTCACCGTCTGGGTGAGGGCCGAGGCGACGCCCGAGGCGAAGCCGGACGCGGTCGCGTGGCGCAGGCCCGGGCGGGTGCCGGGGCGGGAGAGGGCGCCGATCAGGGCAGCCGTCGTACCGGCGACGGCGAGGGCCTCGGTGAGGCTCAGTACCTGGTGGGGTGCCGGACCCGAGGCCGTGATCAGAAGGGCGCCGAGGCCGAGCAGGGTGAGGGCGGTGCCCCGCCACTCCGTCGCGGTGACCCGGCGGCCGGCCACCCGGGCGCCCATGGGCACGGCCGCGACGAGGGTGAGCGCGCCCAGCGGCTGGACCAGGGTGAGCGGGCCGTACTTCAGGGCCACGACGTGGAGGAGGGCGGCGCCGGCGTTCAGGCCCACCGCCGCCCACCAGGGACCGGAGCCGAGCAGCCGCAGCAGGCCGGCGCCGTCGGTCTTCGAGGCGAGGCGCTCCTGGGCCACGGCGGCGGCCGCGTAGGCGACGGCCGAGACCAGGGAGAGGGCGACGGCGACCAGGGCCGCGGCGCTCATCGGCCCGCCCCCACCAGCGCGGGCTCCTCGGCGACGAGGTGCCGGGTGCCGCGTCCGGCCGTGGTGGCCGTGCGGTGCGGCGGGTGGATCAGGGCGAGGGCCACGCCGAGCATCGCGGTGGCGACGATCGCGTCGAGCCAGTAGTGGTTGGCGGTGCCGACGATCACGAGAAGGGTGATCGCGGGGTGCAGCAGCCACAGCCAGCGCCAGCGGGACCGGGTCGCGACGATCAGGCCGATCGCCACCATCAGGGCCCAGCCGAAGTGGAGCGAGGGCATCGCCGCGAACTGGTTGGAGAGGTGGTCGCTGGAGGGCGGGCCGTAGACGGAGGGGCCGTAGACATGGGCCGTGTCGACGAGGCCGGTCGCGGCCAGCATCCGGGGCGGCGCCAGCGGGAACGTGAAGGGCAGGACCAGGGCGGCGGCCGTGACCACGGCCAGGACCCGGCGGGCCCAGACGTAGTGGGCGGGCCGCTTCAGGTAGAGCCAGACCAGGAAGGCCAGCGTGGCCGGGAAATGAATCGTGGCGTAGTAGGTGTTGGCCAGGTGGACGAGGGTGTCGCCGTGCAGCAGTGCGGACTGCACGTCGACCTCCGAGGGCAGGTGCAGCGTCCGTTCCAGGTCCCAGATCCGGTGGGCGTTGTGCAGGGCCTCGGCGGTGTGGCCGGTGGCCAGCTGGCGCCCGAATTTGTAGACGAGGAAGAGCCCTGCGACGAGCAGGAGCTCACGGACGAGCGGCGGCCGGGCTATCGCGCCCGGCTCCGCTGATGCCGGCTCGGACTGGGATCTCATCCCAGGCCCCCTCACTGACGGTGGTGCTGTGCGAGTACCGGACGGTGGCCCGAACTCTTCGATACGGAAGCGTACCGATACGCCACTGTACCGATACGGTCGAGTACCGGTACAGTGGCGTATCGATAGACGTAGGCCACACTGGTTGTAGGTTTCCGCGCCGGCCGAACGGAGGGCGGGGCGGAAGTGATCCGAACGTGATGAACGAGTGAGGAGCAGGGCACATGACGTCGCAGGCCGCGGACGGACCGGACATGGTCGCCGCCTCGCGCCGCTCCAAGATCACGCCGGAGCGTGAGCGGGAGTTCTTCGACGCCGTGCTCGAACAGATCAGAGAGTGTGGCTATGACTCCGTGACCATGGAGGGGGTCGCCGCCAGCACCCGGTGCAGCAAGTCCACGCTCTACCGGCAGTGGAAGACCAAGCCGCAGTTCGTCGCGGCCGCGCTGCGCGCCAACCGCAGGGTGCGTTTCGTCGGGATCGACACCGGGTCGCTCGCCGAGGACCTGCGCGAGGTCGCGCGGGCCGCGGGCGACTGGTCACGCAAGGACACCAAGACGCTCCAGGCGCTGGGGCACGCGGTCACCGCGGACGAGGAGCTGGCGCAGGCGCTGCGCGAGGCGCTCGTCCAGCCCGAGATCGCCGCGCTCCAGGAGATCCTGCGCCGCGGGGTCGAGCGCGGCGAGGTGCCCGAGGGGCATCCGGCGCTGGACTACGTGCCCGCCATGATGTTCGGCGTCCTGCGGGTGCGGCCGGTGCTCACCGGCGAGTACGCCGACGCCGACTATCTCGTCCGGTTCGTGGAGGCCGTCGCGCTGCCCGCACTCGGACTGACCTAGGACCCAGGCCGCCGTCCACGGGATGACCGGACGGCGACCTGCTCGCGCCGCACCGTGGGGACGGGGGCGGCGCGCACCCCCCGGCCGGGTGGGGTGCCCCTTTGAGCGGAGGGGCGCTCCACCCGGCCGACTGCTGTTCCGGGACCGGAGCAGGTCAGACGTTCGAACCGCTGCCGCTGCCCGAGGACACCTTGATCCCGCTGGTGATCGTGTCGATGATCGACTCCTTCTGGCCGACGTCGACGCCGAACCGGACCACGACGATCTGTGCGGAGTTCGCGGGCGACGGGAAGGCCAGCGACTCGACGTAGCCGTCGGCGCCCTTGCTGGTGATCGCCTTCCAGCGGACCAGGTACCCCTTCTGCCCGGCCACCGTGACCGCCTTGGACGCCAGCACCTCGTGCGAGGTGATCGACCCGTAGCTCTTGCCGCCGTAGGACTCCGTGGCGTTGGCCGAGATGTCCGCCTTGGCGACCGCCTCGGCGGTGTCGCCCTTGGTGCCCAGCAGCACCGCGGGCCGCGAGTAGGCCCCGCCGGCGGTGCAGGACTTCGAGGTGTCGCCCGGGCACTTGTACGAGTCGTCGGAGCTGATCTGGGCGCCGTAGTCGATCGCCTGCCCGGTCCAGCCGTCCGGCACCGGGATGCTGATGGCGTTGGTCGAGTCCGACACCGTGCCGCCGCCCTTGACCTCCGGCGCCTCGGACTGGCCCGGCGACGGCGAGGCGCCCCCGTCGGTGCCGCCGGAACCCGACCCGCCGAACGGGAAGCCCTGCCCGCCGTTCTGCCCGCCGCCCTGTCCGCCGTTCTGCCCCTCGGGACCACCCTGGCCGAACCCGCCCTGGCCGCCCGAGCCCTGCTGCGAGGCCTGCTGGTTGCCGCTGTCGCCGCCGCTGCCGGTGAGCGCCCACGCGCCCACCCCGATGGCGGCGAGGACCGCCACGGCGATGCCGACGGCAACACCGGTACGCAGCCCGCGCCTACCCGTCGCCGGCAGCGCCGGGTACCCCGGATAACCCGGGTACGCCCCGTCGGCCGGGTACGCCGGGTACGGCGGCTGTGCGCCGTCGGCCGGCTGCGCCCCCTCGGCCGGCGGCTGCGGCGGGGGACCCCAGTCGGCGGCCGACCCGGCGGGCCGGGTCTGCTCCGTCCAGGCCTTGCCGTCCCACCAGCGTTCGGTGGCCGGACCGTCACTTGTCTGCCCGGGATCGGGATACCACCCGGGAGGAGTCACCTGCGTCATGTCCCCCACCGTATGAGGCATCGGTGAAAGTCGGATGAGAGGATCCGGCAATGTTCGTACGAGGCGGTCCGCACTCGTCGTTCGAGGCGGTCCGTGCCCGTCGTTCGAGGCGGTCCGCATCCGTCGTCCGAAGCGGTCCGGCACGCGTCATTCGATCCGCAGCCGGACCGGCGGCCCCGGTGCCGGAGGCGGCAGGCACAGGCCGTCGCGTCCCGGGGTCAGGGAGCCGAGGAGGCTCGGGTGGCGGGCGCCGGTGGCGGTCGGGACCGTGGCCGGGAGGCCGTGGGCGGTGAGGAAGCCGAGGACCGCGAAGGCGTACGCCTCCTTCGCCGCCGCGGGCAGACCGAGCTCGTCGGAGACGCGTACCGGGATCTCCGGCAGCAGCTCGCCGAGCATCCGCATCAGCACCGGGTTGCGGGTGCCGCCGCCCGAAGCGATCACCTCCGTCGCCGCCACGCCGCGCACCGCGTCCGCCACGGTGCGCGCCGTCAGCAGGGTGAGGGTCGCCAGCGCGTCCTCGGCCGACAGGCCCGCCGGCGCCTGCCGGTACCCCGCGTGGAACAGCTCCTTGCCGGTGGTCTTCGGCGCGGACAGCGCGTAGTACGGCTCCGCCAGCAACTCGTCGAGCAGCGGCCCGTCCGGGCGGCCGCTCGCCGCCAGCGCCCCGTCCACGTCGTACGCCAGCCGCCCTCCGGTGAACTCCCGGACCGCCGCGTCCATCAGCGCGCACCCGGGCCCGGTGTCGAAGGCCGTGCCGTCCGGTGCGGTGACGTTGGCGATCCCGCCGATGTTCAGCGCCACCGGCGTCCCCGGCCGCCCGCGCAGCCACAGCAGGTCGAACAGGCTCACCAGGGGAGCGCCCTGACCCCCGGCCGCCACGTCCCGCGGCCGCAGGTCGGCGACGACCGGCAGCCCCGTCGCCTCCGCGATCCACGCCGGCTGCCCGAGCTGCAGGGTGCCGTGCACCCGGCCGCCCGCCACCCAGTGATAGACCGTCTGCCCGTGCGAGACCACCAACTCGGCTCGTCCGCCGCACAGTTCGCGGTTCGCCCGGATCGCGGCGGCCGCGAACGCCTGCCCGATCCGGGTGTCCAGCAGACACACCCGGGCCAGCGGCACCGAGGCCGGCGGCAGCGCCCCGGCGAGCGCCTCGCGCAGCTCCTCGTCGTACGGCGTGCTCACCATCCCCAGCGGCTTCAGCAGCAGCGTGCCGTCCGCCAGCCGCAGCTCGGCCGCCGCCGCGTCCACCGCGTCGTACGACGTCCCGGACATCAGGCCGATCACCAGCAATGTCTCAACCCGCCTTCGTCCTCGGGGGCCCGAGCAGCGCGAGCACGCTGACCGCGCAGGTCGCCGCCGCGTAGTAGCCGGGAACGTCGAGATTCCCGGTGCGCCGCACCGCCTCCGTGATGATGAGGCCGGCACAGCCCGAGAACACGGCATTGGACAGGGCGTAGGCGAGTCCGAGGCCCGTGCAGCGGGCCCGCGCCGGGAACATCTCGGCCAGCAGTGCGGGCCCCGGCCCGGCCATCAGCCCCACCACCGCACCCGCCCCGCACAGGGCCGCCCCCTTCGCGGCGGCCGACGTCCCCGGATCCTGGAGGAGGTGCAGCAGGGGCAGCGCCAGCACCACCACGAGCCCGGCGCCCGTCAGCATCACCGGCCGCCGCCCCACCCGGTCGCTGAGCAGCCCCGCCGGCAGGATCGCCGCCGCGAACCCCAGGTTCGCCACCACGGTCGCCAGCAACGCCTCACGGAAGCCGGTGTGCAGCGCTGCCTGCAGGTACGACGGCAGCACCACCAGGAAGGTGTACCCGGCCGCCGACCAGCCCATCACCCGGGCGGCGGCCAGCGCGATCGCCCCGACCGGCACCCTCACCGCGCCCACGGCCGGGCCCGCGCCCGGCTCCCGGAACTCCGGGGTCTCGTCCAGCCCGATCCGCAGCCACAGCGCCAGCGCACCCAGCGGCAGCGCCAGCAGGAACGGCAACCGCCACCCCCAGGAACCGAACTGGTCCGCCGTCAGGAACACGGACAGCCCCACCGCGGCCCCCGCCCCGCCGAGCAGTCCCAGCGCCACGGTGAACGACTGCCACGCCCCGTACAGCCCCCGCCGCCCCGGCGGCGCGAACTCGGTCAGCATCGCCACCGCGCCACCGAACTCCCCGCCCGCCGACAGCCCCTGAACCACCCTCAGGAACGTCAGCAGCCACGGCGCGAGCGCCCCCGCCTGCGCGTACGTCGGCAGCACGCCGATCAGCGCCGTCGCGCCCGTCATCAGCGCCACCACCAGGATCAGCACCGGCCGCCGGCCGAGCCGGTCCGCCAGCCGGCCGAACAGGGCCGCGCCCAGCGGACGGAAGAAGAACGCCAGCCCGAACGAGGCGTAGGTGCGCACCAGCCCCTCGGCCGCACTCCCGCCCGCCGGGGTGAAGAACCGCTCGGCGACGACGGTCGCGACATAGCCGTAGACACCGAACTCGTACCACTCGATGAAGTTGCCCACCGAGCCCGCCGCCAGCGCCCGGAGGGGCTGGTTCCGCTCCCGTACTTCCCGATCTTCGAAAGTCAGCCTCATGTTCCTGCCCGTTGACGGTCCGTTAGCAGCACATCGGCAGGTCGGGGCCGTTCCGCGTCGCCCGGCCGCATCCGGTTTCACCCGTCACGGCAACAGCTGCCCGGACCCGCCTCCGGACAGCCAACCGGACGGCTACGCTCGTGGTCTGTACGTCGTTCGGGCGACTTGGGGAGGTAACGGGATGACGGAGGAGCAGCTCCCGGGAGGCGCCTCGGCCCCCCTCTGGGAGCGCGAGGAGGAGATCGCCGCCATCACCGAGGCGCTCGACGCACTGGGCGCCGACCATTCCACCTCCGGGAACCTGCTGGTGCTGCGCGGCGAGGCCGGGCTCGGCAAGACCGCGCTGCTGGCCGAGACCCGCCGCATCGCCGAACGCCGGGGCTGCACCGTCTGGTCCACCCGCGGCGTCGAGACCCTGCGCAGCGTGCCCTTCCACGTCGTACGCCAGCTGTTACAGCCCGCCCTGGTCTCCCTGCTGCCCGAGGAGGCCCGGGAGTACCTCGGCGACTGGTACGACATCGCCGGCCCCGCCCTCGGCATAACGGACCCCGGAGACCGCCTGGCCGACCCGCAGGGCGTCTGCGACGGTCTGGTCGCCGCCGTCCGCCGGCTCGCCAAACGGGACTGGCCGCTGGTCCTGCTGATCGACGACGCGCACTGGGCCGACCAGGAGACCCTGGCCTGGCTCGCCGCCTTCGTCGAACGCCTGGACGACCTGTCCGTGCTGGTCCTGATGGCCCGCCGCCCCGGCGAGGTCAACGGCGACAGCGCCCGCTACCTCGACGCGGTGGCCGCCGCGGCCGGCCGCCCCGTCCGCACCATCAGCGCCCTCACCCCGGACGCCACCGCCGGTCTCACCCGCGCCACCCTCGGCGAGCACGCCGACGCCCCGTTCTGCCGCGAGGTCTGGGCGGTCACCGGCGGCAACCCCTACGAGACCGTCGAACTCCTCGCCAAGGTCCAGGACAGCGAGGTCGAACCCGTCGAGTCCCGGGCCGGCGAACTGCGCGCCCTCAACCGCTCGGCCAGGGGCGGCGGCCTCGTCACCCGCCTCGAAGGCCTAGGCGTCGACGCCACCCGGTTCGCCTGGGCCGCCGCCATCCTCGGCACCGGCATCTCCGTGGGCCTCGTCGCCCAGCTCGCCAGCATGGCCGTGGACGACGCCGAGCGCTGTGCCGAACTGCTGTGCAGCGCCCGTATCCTCACCGAACCCGACCCGGCCGGCTCCCGGTCCCACGCCGGCGACCTGGAGTTCGTCCACCCGCTGATCGCCACCGCCGTCTACAACTCCATCCCGCCCGCGATGTGCACCGCCATGCACGGCATCGCCGCCCAGATCGTCATCGACGACGGCCGGGGCATCGCCGAGGCCTCCCGCCATCTGCTGAAGGTGCACCCGGACGACGACGAGGAACTCGTCGAACAGCTGCGGGACGCCGCCAAGGAACACCTCGCCGTCGGCGCCCCGGACGCGGCCCGCCGCTGCCTCGAACGCGCCCTCCTCGAACCGCCCGTCCCCGAGGTCCACGCGCGCGTGCTCTACGAACTGGGCTGCGCCACCCTCCTCACCAACCCCGCCGTCACCATCGGCCACCTGCAGAGCGCCCTCGGCATGTCCGGCCTCGCCGGTCCCGAACGCGTGGACGCCGTCTTCCGGCTCTCCCAGGCCCTCCTCCACAACGACCAGCTGGAGGAAGCCGTCCGCACGGTCGAGGCGGAGGCCGCCCGGCACGAGGAAGGACCCGCCAGACTCCGGCTCCAGGCCGTCCAGTTCATGTGGGAGGGCATCGCGGGCGAGGCCGTCTCCCCACGCCGCTCCGAACGGCTCGCCGACCTCGCCGCCACCTGCACCGGCCGCGACAACTCCGAGCGCGCCCTGCTCATGCTGCGCGGCTTCGACCTCCTCGTCCAGGGCGAGAGCGCCGAAGAGGTCGTCGAACTGTGCGACCGCGCCCTCGTCAACGGCCGGCTCGCGCCCGGCCTCGGCTGGACCGACACCGAGTGGGGCATCGAACTCCTGCTGATGCTCGCCAACTCCTACGTCTACACCGACCGCCTCGACCGCGCGGAGAGCCTGTACAACGAAGGCCTGCGCGCCTACGAGTCCTCCGGCTGGAGCGGCGGCCACCTCTCCCTCGCCCATGCCTACGTCGGCCTCGGCCACCGCAGGCGCGGCCGGCTGCGGGAGGCGGAGATCTCCCTGCGGGAGTCCCTGCGGATCGCCGAGCGGGTCGGCCGCCGGCTGCCCCTGTACTGGACCGCCACCTGCAACCTCGTGGACACGCTGCTCGCCCGCGGCCATGTCCAGCAGGCCTGGGAGACCGCCGAACAGTACGGCTTCGCACCGCCGTACCCCTCCACCATCGTGATGCCGGACCCGCGGTCGGTGCGCGGCCGGCTGCTGCTCGCCGTCGGCCGCACGAAGGAGGCAGTGAACGAACTGGAGGCGGCGGAGAAGGCGGCCGCCGCGCGCGGCCACTTCAACCCCGTGGTCGTGCCCTGGGCACTCGATCTCGCCCGGGCCCTCGCGAGCGAGGACCCGGCGCGGGCGGCGCAACTGGCGGGCGACGCGCGGCGCCAGGCCGAGCGGTTCGGCACGGACACGGCGATCGGCGAGGCGCTGCGGTGCGCTGCCGCGCTGGAGACCGGGCAACGGCAGGTGCGGCTGGCCTCGCAGGCCGTTGCCTATCTGGAGGCATCGCCCTGCCAGTACGAGCATGCGGCGGCGCGGGTGGAGTACGGGATTGCCGCGCGGTCGGTGGCCGAGCTGAATCGGGGGCTGGCGCTGGCTCGGTCGTGTGGGGCAGATGGGCTGGTCGCTCAGGCTCGGGAGGTGCTGGACACGGGGCGGGGGCTGCGGTGACGGGTGCGTCGCGGGGTGCGGGTGCGTGGGGGCTTGTCGCGCCCACGCGGCGGCAGCCGCACATCGATGCAGCCCCGCGCCCCCAAAAAAAGAAGGGGCGCTAGAGCGCGAGGAGTTGATCAGTGACCGCCGACAGGCGTTTCTGTACCTCTCGGTCGTAAGTCGCTTCGTGCGCCCTCGCGGGACTCGTTCCGTCGAAATAACCGCCCGTTCCCAAGTCCCGTGTCGCCAGGGCCAGTACCCCCGGCGCGCCGTCCGCCACCGTGCTCCAGGGCGCTACCCCGCCCTCCCTCACCATCGCCGTGTCCATGAAGGTGGCGGGGTGCAGGACGTTCACCGCGACGCCCGTGTCCGCCGACTCCTCGGCCAGGGTGAAGGTATGGGCTGCCAGGGCGAACTTGGCCCGGCAGTACGCCGCGAAGCCCTGGTAGCCGCGGGTGAATTCGGGGTCGTCGAAGTCGAGGGGTTCCTGGCCCGCCGAGCCGACGTTCACGATCCGGGCGGGGGTGTTCGTGCGCAGTACCGGGAGGAGGGCGCGGGTGAGGGTCACCGGGGCCAGGTAGTTGACGGCCAGGCGCAACTCGTGGCCGTCCGCGCTCAGTTCGCGGCCCGAGCCGGGTGTGCCGGCGCCGATGCCCGCGTTGTTGATCAGGACGTCCAGGTCGGGATGCGCGTCGGCGACCTGTGCGCCCAGCTCGCGGACCCGGGCCAGTGAGGCCAGGTCCGCGACGAAGCCCTCCGCGTCGCCCTCGGTGCGCAGTTCCTCGACCAGTCGCTCGGTACGGCCCGGATCGCGGCCGTGCGCGAGGACGAGGTGGCCGGAGCGGACCAGTTCGAAGGCGACGTACCGGCCGAGCCCGGAGGTGGCACCCGTGATCAGAACAGTGGACATGCCTCCAGCCTAGGCACGGGGCGGCGCCGGGTGGGTGGTGCCGCTGGGGGTACGACCGGCAGGGTCACCCTTCCTCCGCCAGCACCCGTTGCGCCGTCGCGAACGCCGAGTTCGCCGCCGGGACCCCGCAGTACACGGCCGTCTGCAGCAGTACCGCGCCGATCTCCTCCGGCGTCAGCCCGTTGCGCCGGGCGGCCCGTACATGCATGGCCAGCTCGTCGTAGTGGCCGTGGGCGACCAGCGCGGTGAGGGTGATCATGCTGCGTTCGCGGCGGGAGAGGGTGGGGTCGGTCCAGATCTCGCCCCAGGCGTAGCGCGAGATGAAGTCCTGGAAGCGGGCCGTGAAGGGCGTCTGCCGGGCCTGGGCGCCGTCGACGTGCGCGTCGCCGAGCACCTCGCGGCGTACGGCCATCCCGCGCCTGGCGCCGCCGTCGAGGTGGGCGCGGAGCGCGGTGAGGACGGCCTCGGGGCACTGCGCGGGCGCCAGATGCGCCGCGCCCGGCAGTTCGACCAGCGTGGACGACGGCACCGCGTCCGCGATCTCCCGCAGATGCGGCGGCGGGGTCGCGGGGTCCTGCCGGCCGGCGACCAGCAGGGTGCGGACGGCGATCTCGCCGAGCCGGTCCCGCAGGTCGAAGGCGGCGAGCGCGTCGCAGCAGGCGGCGTACGCCTCCGGGTCGGCCGTCCGCTGGTCCTCGACCAGGCGCGGCACGGTGAAGCCGGGGGTGAACCAGCGGCCGGGGGCGTTCTCCGCCAGCCACTCCACGCCCTCCCGGCGCACCCGCTCGGCCCGCTCCTCCCACGGACGGGACCCGCCGAAGTGGGCCGAGGAGCAGATCACCGCCAGGTTCTCCAGCCGGTCCGGGTGGTGGACGGCCAGGTGCAGGCCCACGGCACCGCCCAGCGACACCCCCGCGTACGCGAACCGCTCGATGCCGAGCGAGTCGGCGAGCGCGAGCACCAGGTCGGCGAGGTCACCGACGGTCGCCCCCGCCTTGATCAGGTCGGGTGCCGAACCGCCGTGCCCCGGCAGGTCCCAGCGCACCACCCGGTGGGCGGTGGACAGTTCGGGCGCCACGGCGTCCCACAGGGCGTACGAGGTGCCGAGGGACGGCCCGAGGAGCAGCGGGGGAGCTGAAGCAGGGCCCTCGACACGGTGGTTGAGGAGGTTCTCGGTCAACGTCGCTCCAGAGCACGGTCGGTGAGCACACCGGCGGAGCCGGTGTAGCGGGCGGGATCGGTCAGGCTGTCGAGGTCGACGTCCTTCAAGTCAGGCTCCTCGGCCAGGAGTTCGCGCAGCGCCCGGTGCTCGATGTGGGTGCGGCGGGCCAGCTCGGTCAGCAGCTCCTTGGCGCGGCCCCGGCCGAGCACGGGTGCCAGTGCGGCGGAGAGCCGCTCCGAGACGATCAGTCCGTTGGTGAGGTCGAGGTGCCGACGCATCGCCTCCGGGTGCACCCGCAGCCCCTCCGCCAGCTCCGCCGCGTCCCGCGCCGCACCGCCCACGGTCCGCAGCAGGTCACGCAACGGCTCCCACTCGGCGTGCCAGGCACCGGCCGGCCGCTCGTCCTGCGCGGTCATCGAGCCGTACAGGACGGCCGCGAGCTGCGGGGCCCGCCGCGCGGCCGCAGCGATCAGCGTCGACCGCACCGGGTTGGCCTTGTGCGGCATCGCCGAGGAACCGCCCCCGCCGCCCTCGGAGACCTCGCCGATCTCGGTACGGGACAAGGTCAGCACGTCCGCGGCGACCTTCCCCAGCGCCCCGGCCGCGAAGGCGAGACATCCGGCGAGGTCGGCGATCGGCGTGCGCAGGGTGTGCCAGGGCAACAGCGGGGCGGCGAGGGCGAGTTCACGGGCGTACGCGGCCGGCAGCTCCTCGGCGTGCCGGGCGCCGTACGCGCCGAAGGCGGCCAGCGTGCCTGCCGCGCCACCGAGTTGGGCGGGCAGCGACTCCCGGACCAGGGCCACGCGGTCCCGGGCGTCGAGGACCAGCGAGCGCCAGCCGGCCGCCTTCAGCCCGAACGTCGTCGGCACGGCGTGCTGGGTGAGCGTGCGGCCCGGCATCGGCGTGTCGCGGTGCTCGGCGGCCAGCAGGGCCAGCGCCTGCCCGGTCCGTCCGAGGTCGGCGCGTACGAGGTCAAGAGTGCGGGCGGCGACCAGCATCGTCGCCGTGTCCATGATGTCCTGGCTGGTCGCGCCCCGGTGCACGTAGGGCCCGTGCTCCGCGCCGACCGCCTTCGTCAGATCGGCGACCAGCGGGATCACCGGGTTGCCGCCGCCCCGGGCGCGCTCCGCCAGGGACCCGACGTCGAAACGGCCGTGCCCGGCCGCCTCGGTCACCGCCGTGGCGGCCCCGGCCGGGGCCAGCCCCAGGGCGGCCTGGGCACGGGTGAGGGCCGCTTCCGCGTCGAGCAGCGCCCGCAGGTACGCGCCGTCGCTCGTCGCGGCCGCGGCGGCGGAACCGGACCACCCGGGACCGAGCAGCCCGCCGTCGCCGCCGCCGTCATCCGCTGTTGTCACTGGAACTCCAGGAAGACCGTCTCGCCCTCTCCCTGAAGGCGGATGTCGAAACGGTAGGTCCCCCGGCCCTCGTCGGCGGCGACCAGCGTGTCGCGTCGCTCGCCCACCCGGGTGAGCAGCGGGTCGGCGGCGAGTGCCGCGTCGTCGCCCGGCAGGTAGATCCGGGTGAACAGGTGCATCAGCAGCCCGCGCGCGAACACGCACACGCTGATGTAGGGCGCGCCGCCGCCACGGGCACCGGGCCGCAGCGTCCGCGCGTACCAGTGCCCGTTGGTGTCCGTCTGGATCCGGCCCCAGCCGGTGAACTCCACGCCGTTGCGGCCGAGGTAGTCGCCGGTCGCCGGATCGCGGCGGATCGAACCGTCGGTCGTGGACACGTTCCCGTCGGGATCGGCACCCCACAGCTCCACGAGTGCGTCGGGCAGCGGGGTGCCCTCGCCGTCGAAGACGTACCCGTGGACCGTGACCGTGTCCGGGTGCCCGAGGGGCGCGATGTCCTCGCCGCCGCGGAACGGCAGCGCGTACCCGTAGAACGGGCCGACCGTGTGCGACGGCGTGGGCAGCACGTTCTCCGGGCTGCTCGTGTCGATCTTCGTCATGTCAGGTCAGCGTCCTTCTTCGATCCAGGTGGCGTTCGGGCCGTCCAGCACGATGTCCCAGTGGTAGCCCATCGAGAACTCCGGCACGGACAGACCGTGGTCGTACGTCGCGACCAGGCGCTGCCGGGCCGCGTCGTCCGTCACCGACTGGATGATCGGGTCGTACGGGAACAGCGGGTCGCTCGGGAAGTACATCTGCGTCACCAGCCGCTGCGTGAACGCCGAACCGAACATCGAGAAGTGGATGTGGGCCGGACGCCAGGCGTTGAGGTGGTTGCGCCAGGGGTAGGGGCCCGGCTGGATGGTGGTGAAGTGGTAGCCGCCGTCGGCGTCGGTGATCGTACGGCCGACACCCGTGAAGTTGGGGTCCAGCGGGGCGTCGTGCTGCTCGCGCTGGTGCGCGTAGCGGCCCGCCGAGTTGGCCTGCCAGACCTCGATCAGCTGGCCCCGGACCGGCCGGCCGCTCCGGTCCAGGAGCCGCCCGGAGACGGTGATCCGCTCACCGATGGGCTCACCGTCGTGCTGCCGGGTCAGGTCGTTGTCTATCCCGGTGATGTCCCGCTCCCCGAACGCGGGCGAGTGCAGCTCCACCAGCTCCGGGTCCTTGGCCGTGTCGATGGCGACCAGGGGCTGCTTCGGATGCCGGAGCACGGAGGACCGGTAGGGGGCGTAGTCCCGCCGGGGATGATGCTCGACGGGAGCACCGTCGGCGACACGCTTTTCATAGGCGGCATGCTCAGCGGCGATTTCGAGGTCGATGTCGCCCTGGGTGAGTGTCATAAGAAGTCCTCGGTGAAGCGCCCTGACTTTGTCTTTAGGGGCGCGGGGAACTGCGCGACCAGCCACAACGCACCCGCAGGTGCTCGACGACCTGTCGCTCTGTCGCTCTATCGCTCAAGAACAAGCGCGAGCCCTTGCCCGACGCCGATGCAAAGGCTGGCCACGCCGACACCGGAACCGCGCCGGGCGAGTTGGTGCGCGACCGTACCGGCGAGCCGCGCCCCGGAGGCGCCGAGCGGATGCCCCAACGCGATCGCCCCACCCTGCGGATTGAGGATCGCCGGATCGAACTCGGGCCACTCGGCGACACACCCCAGCACCTGCGCCGCGAACGCCTCGTTCAACTCCAGCACCGACAGATCCCCGAACCCCTTGCCGGCCTTGCCCAGCGCACGCGTCACCGCCTCGACCGGCGCGAGCCCGAAGTAGTCCGGGTCGATCCCGGACACCCCGGTCGCGCTGACCCGGGCCAGCGGCTCCCGCCCGACCGCCTTCAGACCCTCCTCGTCGGTCAGCAGCAGCGCCGCCGCGCCGTCGTTGAGGGGGGACGCGTTGGCCGCGGTCACGGTGCCTCCCTCCGTGCGGAAGGACGGCTTGAGCCTGGCCATCGCGGTGAGGGAGGCATCCGGCCGTACGCATTCGTCGGCGGCGAAGGGGACCGGGTCGCCCTTGCGCTGCGGGACGGACACGGGGGCCAGCTCGGCGTCGAACAGGCCCTGATCCTGCGCGGCGGCCGCCTTCTGGTGGGAGGCGAGGGCGAACTCGTCCTGCTGCTCCCGGCTGATCTTGTGCTTGTCCGCGATACGTTCCGCGGACTCGCCCAGCGGGATGGTCCACTGCGGGTCCATCTTCGGGTTGACCATGCGCCAGCCGAGGGTGGTCGAGTACAGCTCGGCGTTCTGGGCGGGGAACGGCCGGTCGCTCTTGGGCAGCACGTACGGTGCCCGGGTCATGGACTCCACACCGCCGGCCACGGCGATGGAGGCATCGCCCACCGCGATGGCGCGGGCGGCCTGGATGACCGCTTCCAGGCCGGAGGCGCACAGCCGGTTGACGGTGACGCCCGGCACGCTGGTGGGCAGCCCGGCGAGCAGCGCGGCCATCCGGCCGACGTTGCGGTTCTCCTCGCCGGCGCCGTTGGCGTTGCCGAAGTAGACGTCCTCGATCCGGGCCGGGTCCAGGCCGGGGGTGCGGGCGAGGAGTTCACGGACGGCGTGGGCGGCCAGGTCGTCGGGGCGTACGCCGGCGAGGCCGCCGTTGTAGCGGCCGATCGGCGTGCGGACCGCGTCGACGATGTACACCGTGTTCACAGCAGACCCTCCGGGACAGTGAGTTTCGCGTCGGTCTTGGCGATGATCTCCTCGGCACCGACCCCGGGCGCGGTCTCGACGAGGACGAGTCCCTCGTCGGTCACGTCGAGGACGGCGAGGTCGGTGATGATCCGGTCCACGCACGCCTTCCCGGTCAGCGGCAGCGCGCACTGCTCGAGGATCTTCGCCGAGCCGTCCTTGGCGGTGTGGGTCATCACGACGATGACCGTGCGGGCGCCGTGGACCAGGTCCATCGCCCCGCCGATCCCCGTGACCAGCTTCCCCGGGATCGCCCAGTTCGCCAGGTCCCCGCGCGCGGAGACCTGCATGGCCCCGAGCACCGCGACGTCGATGTGCCCGCCGCGGATCATCGAGAACGACAGCGCCGAGTCGAAGAACGACGCCCCCGGCAGGACCGTGACCGTCTCCTTCCCCGCGTTGATCAGGTCCGGGTCGACGGCGTCCTCGGTGGGGTAGGGGCCGGTGCCCAGGATGCCGTTCTCCGACTCCAGGACCACCTCCACCCCCTCGGGCAGATAGTTCGGGATCAGCGTCGGCAGCCCGATCCCCAGGTTCACGTACTGCCCGTCCCGCAGCTCGCGCGCCGCCCGCGCGGCCATCTCCTGGCGCGTCCAGGCCATCAGCTGCTCACCGTCCGCTGCTCGATCTTCTTGTCCCCGGCCTGTTCCGGAGTCAACGCCACCACCCGCTGCACGAAGATCCCCGGCAGATGCACCGCGTCCGGATCGATCTCGCCGGGCTCCACCAGCTCCTCCACCTCGGCGATCGTGACCTTCCCGGCCATCGCCGCGAGCGGGTTGAAGTTGCGGGTGGACTTGTTGAACACCAGGTTCCCGTGCCGGTCGCCCTTCGCCGCCCGCACCAGCGCGAAGTCCGTACGGATACCCCGCTCCAGCACGTACTCGGTGCCGTCGAACTCCCGCACCTCCTTCGCGGGCGAGGCCAGCGCCACCCCGCCGGAGCCGTCGTAGCGCCAGGGCAGCCCGCCCTCCGCGACCTGCGTGCCCACCCCGGCGGGGGTGTAGAACGCGGGGATCCCGGCGCCGCCCGCCCGCAGCCGCTCGGCGAGGGTGCCCTGGGGGATCAGCTCCACCTCCAGCTCACCGGCCAGGTACTGCCGCGCGAACTCCTTGTTGGCCCCGATGTAGGAACCGGTCACCCGCGCGATCCGCCCCGCCGCGAGCAGCACGGCCAGACCCGTGTCCATCGCCCCGCAGTTGTTCGAGACCACCGACAGGCCGCTGACGCCCCGCTCGTACAACGCCCCGATCAGCACGTTCGGCACACCGCTCAGCCCGAACCCGCCCACCGCCAGCGACGCGCCCTCCGGCACATCGGCCACCGCCTCCGCGGCAGTGGCGACCACCTTGTCCATCCGTGCAGCCTCATCTCTCAGCGAATTAATCAGGGCACTGAGTATTTCAGCGAGATGTCTGCCACGCTGCCACTGCCGTCGCCACCCGTCAAGACCTGCACTGATGGCAGACGGGTGTACAGACAGGAAGGGTGGCTGCGGGTATCGTTCAGTACACCAACGAATTCGGACCACGGGAGCGCACATGGCCGCGGTGGACCTCACCACCCACCCCGGGCACCTGGCCCGGCGGCTCCAGCAGGCCCACTACCTGCTGTGGAACACGATGGTCTCGGAGGAGATCACCTCGCCGCAGTTCGCCGTGCTGAACGCGCTCGTCGCCGAGCCGGGACTGGACCAGCGGACCGTGGGGGAGCGGGTGGGGCTGGACCGGTCGACCATCGCCGAGGTCATCAGCCGGCTGGGGCGGCGCGAGCTTCTCGACAAGGTGCGCGACCCGCAGGACGGCCGTCGCTTCCTGCTGCGTCTCACCGACGAGGGGGTGCGGGTCCACCGCAAGCTCTCCGTGCGCACCGCCCGGATGAACCAGGTCTTCCTGGCCCCGCTCTCGGCCGCGGAGCAGTCCCAGTTCTTCGACCTGATCCGCCGGGTCTCGGACGCGGCGGAGGACCTGCGCAACCCGGCCGAACCGGCCGAGCCGCAGGGTCAGGCCTTCGCGAACACCACCCACACCTGACCGTCGGCGAAGTTCACCGGGCCGCCGTCCGTGCCCGTGAACGTCGTTCCGCCGGTGGCCTCCGGGCGCGACCAGGTGGCTTCGAACGACCGCCCGTCCCGCAGCACTTCCGCCCTGCCCGAGCCCACCGTCTCGGTGAACGGCGTGTAGTTGCCGAGCACGTCGTGATACGCCGACCTCGTCACCCGCACGTGCTGCACCACGACCGTCGCCGGTGCCAGCCGGTCGCCGGCCGAAGCCCTCGCCGGGGTGCCGTCCATCGACACCAGCCAGCGGTTCCGGCCGGCGGACCAGGTGAAGGCGAAGCGGGCCGCCGGGTACCGCACGGTGCGTACGGCGGTGACCGTGCCGCCGGCCGGGGCCGGGCCGTGGCGGAAGCCGGTGGTCAGCGCCGACCTGCCGGGCGCCCCGTTCATCAGCCTGGCCGGGCGGAGGTACAGGTTGTGCGGGGCCGCGCGGCCGTTGCCCCGGTAGTAGGCGTCGGACGCCTCCGCGGGTGACTCCGGCCGTAGCGGTGCCCGGCGGATCAGGGGGAGCAGTTTCTTCTGGGCGCCGGAGAAGGCGAGTGTCGGGCGGTCGAACTGGCGCAGCAGCTCCAGGTCGGACTCGCGGGCGCTGCGGACGGGGCCGATGACCTCCGGGAGCCGGGTGGCGTACACCGCCATCAGCCGGCTGAGCCCGCCCTCCACCTGCTCCGCGTACACCACGTCCGCCGAGTCCAGCCCGGTCTGGGGGCGGGCCGCGGCCACGTTGTCGATCTTCACGGCGAGTACGGATCCGGTGGCCTGCGTCGGTGCCGGGGTGCCCTCGCTCGGTGCTGGGGTGCCCTTTGGCGCGCGGCCGTCGTCCGCTGCGCCGTGCCGTGTACAGCCCGCCGTGAGGGATACGGCCGCCGCGGCCGTCGCCAGTGCTGCCGTCAGCACGGTTCGGCGCGTCGGCCCCCTGTGTCGCATGCCCACCGCTGCCCACCCCGTTCGTCCCACCCCGCACACTCTCTTGCATGATTGTGTGCTCATCGGGTCATCGGAGGCCATACCCGGTCGAAACTCGTCGTGCCTGGTCGGGCCGGCCGAGGGGCCGCGCGGTCAGGACCCCAGGATCTCCGTGAGGTCGTAGCGCACCGGCTCCTCCAGCTGGGCGTAGGTGCAGCTGTCCGGTGTACGGTCCGGGCGCCAGCGGCGGAACCGGGCCGTGTGCCGGAAGCGCGCCCCGTTCTCCATGTGGTCGTACGCCACCTCGGCCACCCGTTCCGGCCGCAGCGGCACCCAGGACAGGTCCTTCTTGCCCGACCAGCGGCTCGGCGCGCCGGGCAGCCGGGCCGACTCATGGGCGGCCTCCTCCGCCCAGGCCGCCCACGGATGCCCGGAGACGTCGGCCATGCGCAGCGGCTCCAGCTCCTCGATCAGCTCGGCCCGCCGCTTCATCGTGAACGCGGCCGACACGCCCACGTGCTGGAGGGCGCCCCCGTCGTCGTACAGGCCGAGCAGCAGCGAGCCCACCACCGGGCCGCTCTTGTGGAAGCGGTAGCCGGCCACCACGACGTCGGCCGTCCGCTCGTGCTTGACCTTGAACATGGCGCGCTCGTCCTGCCGGTAGCGCAGGGTGAGCGGCTTGGCGATCACCCCGTCGAGGCCGGCCCCCTCGTACTGCTCGAACCACCGCCGGGCCACCTCGACATCGGTCGTGGCCGGCGCCAGATGCACCGGCGGGGTCACCCCCTCCAGCGCCCGCGTGAGCAGCGCGCGGCGGTCGGTCAGCACCATGTCGAGCAGTGACTCGTCGGCCAGCGCCAGCAGGTCGAAGGCGACGAAGGAGGCAGGCGTCCGCTCCGCCAGCGTGCGCACCCTGGAGTCCGCCGGATGGATCCGCTCGGTCAGCGCGTCGAAGTCCAGCCGGCCCTCCCGGGCGATGACGATCTCCCCGTCCAGCACGCACCGCTCGGGCACCCGCTCCTTCAGCGCCGCCACCAGCTCGGGGAAGTACCTGGTCAACGGCTTCCCGGTACGACTGCCGAGCTCGACCTCGGCGCCGTCCCGGAACACGATCGCACGGAAGCCGTCCCACTTCGCCTCGTACTGCATGTCCGGCGGGATCGTCGCCACCGACTTGGCGAGCATCGGTTTCACGGGCGGCATCACCGGCAGATCCATGCCATGACTGTACGAGCGGTCCCCGGCGCGCGCTCGTCACGCGGCACCCTCCGGTTCGGGGCCCGGGACCCGCCGTCTCCTGGATCAGGGGACCATGTCGAGCCGATATGCGCGGTGGGGGTGGTGCGCCTACCGTGGCCGCATGGGCGATGCGGTGCAACTGGAGGTGGCCGGCCGGACCGTACGGCTGTCCAGCCCGGACAAGGTGTTCTTCCCGGAGCGCGGTTTCACCAAGCTGGACGTCGCCCGCTACTATGCGGCCGTCGCCCCCGGCATCCTGCGCGCCCTGCGCGAGCGCCCCACCACCCTGCAGCGCTACCCGGACGGCATCGAGGGCGAGTGGTTCTACCAGAAGCGCGCCCCCAAGGGCATGCCCGACTGGATCCCCACCGCCCACATCACCTTCCCCAGCGGCCGCACCGCCGACGAGATGTGCCCCACGGAGGAGGCCGCCGTGGTGTGGGCGGCGCAGTACGGCACGCTCACCTTCCATCCCTGGCCGGTGCGCCGCGACGACGTCGACCGGCCCGACGAGCTCCGTATCGACCTGGATCCGCAGCCCGGCACCGACTTCGCCGACGCGGTCCGTGCCGCCCACGAACTGCGCGCCGTCCTGGACGAGTTCGGCGGCCTGCGGGGCTGGCCCAAGACCTCCGGCGGCCGCGGGCTGCACGTCTTCGTGCCCATCGAACCGAGATGGACCTTCACCCAGGTCCGGCGCGCGGCGATCGCCGTGGGCCGGGAGCTGGAACGCCGGATGCCGGACCGGGTGACCATCAAGTGGTGGAAGGAGGAACGCGGCGAGCGGATCTTCGTCGACTACAACCAGACCGCGCGCGACCGCACCATCGCCTCCGCCTACTCCCTGCGGCCCCGCCCGAACGCCCCCGTCTCCGCGCCGCTGCGCTGGGAGGAGGTCGACGAGGTACGGCCCGCGGACTTCGACCTGGCCACCATGCCGGTCCGGTTCGCCGAAGTCGGCGACGTGCACGCCGACATGGACGAGCACGCCTACTCCCTGGACGCCCTCCTGGAGCTCGCCCGCCGCGACGAACAGGACCACGGCCTCGGCGACCTGCCCTACCCGCCGGAGTACCCGAAGATGCCGGGCGAGCCCAAGCGCGTCCAGCCGAGCCGGGCGCGGCCCGAACAGCCCTCCTGACGGCGTGACTTGGCCGGCATCCCGGTGGCGGTCGGCGGGCGGTGCCGCCCCGAGAGCGCTCTGACCGCCTCCCGGCGCCCGGGACTATGCTGATCGTCAGCCGCCGACGAGGAGGGCCGAGGTGTCCGAGGCAGTGTCGCGCCCCACGCTGGAGGCCGTGGCCGCGCGGGCCGGGGTCTCCCGGGCCACCGTGTCACGGGTCGTCAACGGCGGGGACGGTGTGCGCGAGCCGCTCGTCGAACGGGTGCGCCGGGCGGTCGAGGAACTCGGCTACGTCCCCAACCAGGCGGCCCGCAGCCTCGTCACCAAACGGCACGACGCCGTAGCCGTCGTCATCGCCGAACCCGAGACCCGGATCTTCACCGACCCCTTCTTCGCCCTCCAACTGCGCGGCATCAGCAAGGAACTGACCGCCCAGGACAACCAGCTCGTGCTACTGCTCACCGAGGGACGGGACGACCACGCACGGGTGGCCCGCTATCTCGCCGGCGGCCATGTCGACGGCGCACTGGTCTTCTCGCTCCACCTCGACGACCCGCTGCCCGGACTGATCGAGGGCGCCGGCGTCCCCACCGTGTTCGGCGGCCGGCCCGGCTGGAGCGGCGGCGCGAAGAACGCCGTGTACGTCGACTGCGACAACCGGGGCGGTGCCGAGGACGCCGTACGCCATCTCGTCGGCCTCGGCCGGACCCGGATCGCGCACATCACCGGGCCGCTGGACCAGACGTCGGCCGCCGACCGCCTCCAGGGATACCGGGACGTCATGGGCGAGACCGATCCACGGCTGGTCGTCGCCAGCGACTTCACCCCGGCCGGTGGTGAGCGCGCCATGAGCGAGCTCCTCGACCGCTGCCCGGACGTGGACGCCGTGTTCGCCGCCAACGACCTCACCGCGCTCGGCGCCCTGCGCGTCCTGCGCGAGCGCGGCCGCCGGGTGCCCGAGGACGTCGCCGTGATCGGCTTCGACGACGTGCTGCCCGTCGCCGAACAGACCGAGCCCGCGCTGACGACGGTCCGTCAGGACATCGAGGAGATGGGCCGGTTGATGGCCCGGCTGCTGCTGACCACGCTGAACCGCGGCGAGCCGGCGACCGGCGCGCCGGCCGGAGTCGTCCTGCCCACGACACTGATACGGCGCGCGACCGCCTAGCCGCCCGGCTCCGCCTCAGGCCCGCTGTCAGGCCTCTTCCCGGTGCTGCCCTCAGGTCTGCTGCGGCTCGCCCTTGATCACCGCGAAGCGGGCGCCGTACGGGTCGGCCAGCTTGGCCATCCGGCCCACACCCTCCAGCGTGGTCGCCGGCATCCGCACCCGGCCGCCCGTCTGCTGGGCCTTCTCGACCACCGCGTCCGGATCCTCCACCTCGAAGTACGGCAGCCAGTACGCGCCGGCCTGCGCCTCGGCCGGGTCCTCGGCCAGCGGGACCATCCCGCCGAACATCGACGCGTCGTCACCGCCCGCCGGGTTGACGCAGGTGTAGGTGCCGCCGGGGAAGGGCACGCCGGAGGTCTCCAGACCGAGTGTCCTGTGGTAGAAGGCCGCGGCGGCCGCGATGTCCGGGGTGTACAGCTCGACCCAGCACAGCGAACCCGGATCGCCCGCCACGTCGACGCCCTTGGTCAGTGCCGGCTGCCAGATGCCGAAGGGCACCCCCGCCTGGTCGGCGAGGATCGCCAGGTGGCCCTGGCCCATGACGTCCGTCGGCTGGGCGAGGACGCTGCCGTGCGCCTGCTCGGCCGCCTTCGCGGTGGCCTGCGCGTCCTCGCTCTGGAAGTACACCGTCCAGGACGGCGGACCCTGCTCCGGGGTGGTCTGCATACCGCCGGCGACGGTCCTGCCGTCCGACTGGAAGAAGCCGTAACCGCCGGCGTCGGGTCCCGCCGACTGGAACTGCCAGCCGAAGAGACCGTTGTAGAAGGAGATGGCGCCGTCGATCTCGGGTGTGCCGAGGTCGATCCAGTTGGGAGCGCCGTTGACGAAACGGGTGGTGAGCATCGTCGCCCTCCTCGGAAGGGTCCTGTTCTCTGCTGCGCCGAGTCTTCCACCGTCCACTGACAATCGCTGCCCGACCACGCCCACCGCAGGCCGGTTACCGTGGGTCACCCGACGCACTCGGCGAGTTTCGGAATCGTTCCGCGCGCCGCCGTGCGCGGGCGTGGCGCGCAGGCGCATGATCGAGGCTGCCGTGGTCTGTCGCTGTCGCGTTGAGCGGGCGTTGATCGAACGTTTTTCGCCGCCCGGCACGATCCTGGCCATGTACTTCGACACCGTCATCCCGCCCCGCACGCCCGTCCCGGCCTGGCAGGCGCAGGCGTTGTGCGCGCAGACCGGGGCGGACTTCTTCTTTCCCGAGCCCGGCAGCTCGGTGCGCGAGGCCAAGCGCATCTGCGGTATGTGCGAGATGCGTGCGGCCTGCCTGGAGTACGCGCTGGACAACGACGAACGCTTCGGCGTCTGGGGCGGCCTGTCCGAGAAGGAACGCCTGGAACTGCGCCGCGCCGCCCGCTGAACCCACGCCCGCCCGGACAACCCCGCCCGGATAATGCGGTACGGCCGTACGCCCAGGCCCGGATACCATCCGGGGACGCGGCCGGACGTAGCGCAGAGGCAGGCGCACCGCTTGGCAAGACGGAACACACCGGTTCGAATCCGGTCGTCCGGGTCGCGTGACGAGGTCCCGTAGAGCAGAGGCAGACTCGCCACCTTGTCAGGGTGGATACGCCGGTTCGAATCCGGTCGGGACCGCGGTACGGCGGACACGGGGCGGGGCGGATGAGCGAGGCGATCACCGAGGCGGAACTGGCCGCCTTCCACCAGGTGGTGGGGAAGCTGCGGGCGCTGCCCGTCGACGACCCGGTGCGGCTGCGCGCCGAGCAGGTCGCCGCCTCCTTCGCCCGCGACGGACGGCTGCGCCGCCGCAGGACACGGAGCGACGAGGTGTCGACGGCGGATGCCGCGGCGATGGCCGCGACCGCGACCGGCGCCCTGGACCGCCGCGAGGACGCGCCCCTTGCCGTGCCCGGCGCCGGCGGCGTCTTCCACAAGCCGCGCACCTGCTACGTCTGCAAGTCGCCCTATCGACAGGTCGACTCCTTCTATCACCGGCTCTGCCCCGACTGCGCCGCCGACAACACCGCGCGCCGCGCCCTGAGCACCGACCTCGGCGGCCGTCGGGTGCTGCTCACCGGCGGCAGGGTGAAGATCGGCTTCCAGCTGGCGCTGATGATGCTGCGCGACGGCGCCGAGGTCCTCGTCACCTCGCGCTTCCCGTACGACACCCGGCGGCGTTTCGAGGCGGTGCCGGGCAGCGACGGGTGGCTGGAGCGGCTCACCGTCCTCGCCGTCGACCTGCGCGACCCGCGCCAGGTCCTCGGCCTGTGCGAGGAGTTGCGGCAGGAAGGGAAGCCGCTGGACGTCCTCGTCAACAACGCGGCCCAGACCGTGCGCAGACCGCCCGAGTCGTACGCCCTGCTGGCCGCCGGCGAACCCGAGGCGCTGCCCCCGGGCGCCCGGCAGGCCCCCGGATTCACCCCGATGCGCAGGCTGGCCGGCTCGGCCGCGGCCCTGCCCGTCGCGCTGCGCGAGGCCGACGAGGCCGGGCTGCTGCCCGACCCGTCGCCGGAGAACTCCTGGTCGGCCCGGCTCGGCGCGCTCGACCCCGCCGAGGTCCTGGAGACCCAGCTCGTCAACGCCCTGGCCCCGGCCCTGCTGTGCGACCGGCTGCTGCCGCTGCTGCTGGCCTCGCCGCACCCGCGCCGGTACGTGGTCAACGTGACCGCCGTCGAGGGCCGGTTCGCCGTCCGCAACAAGATGGCCGGCCATCCGCACACCAACATGGCCAAGGCCGCCCTCAACATGCTCACCCGCACCAGCGCCGCCGAACTCGCCGAGCGGGGCGTCCACATGTGCGCCGTGGACACCGGCTGGATCACCGACGAGAACCCGGCGCCGAAGAAGGCCCGGATGGCGGGCGCCGGCTTCCGCACCCCCCTCGACATCGTCGACGGCGCGGCCCGCGTCTACGACCCGATCGTGCGCGGCGAGGCCGGGCACCCGGTGTCCGGGGTGTTCCTGAAGGACTACCGGGAGGCGGAGTGGTGACCGAGGACCCGCAGGATCCTCGGCGGCACACCTTCGCCGGTGTCCCGCACGTCGTGCCGCGCCCGGCCGCCGAACTCGCCCCGCTGCTCGACTGGTTGCGGGCCGGCCGCCCGGCGGGGGAACGGCTGGACTTCGCGGCGGGCACCGCCCTCCCGGACGGCCGCCTCGACCTGTGCAAGCAGGACGTCGGCGCGGCGGGCGCCGCCCTCATCGCCGAGGCCCTCGGCCAGGGGCCCACCCCGGTACGGCACCTGCTGCTCGGCACGGACGCGCTCGGCGACGAGGGCGCCGAAGCCGTGGCCGGTTCCGGCGCCGAGGTGGAGACGCTCTACCTGGGCTGCAACGGCATCACGGCGGGCGGCGCCTGCCGGATCGCCGACCAGCTGCGGGCCTCGCCGCAGGTCGTCACCGGGGTGTGGCTCAAGCGCAACCCGCTGGGCGGCGCAGGCGGGCAGGCCGCCGCCGAACTCATCGAGTCCGCACGCTCCCTGCGCACCCTCGACCTCGTCCAGACCGGACTCGACCCGGACGGAGCGGCGGTGCTCGCCGACGCGCTGCTGGCGGCGGCCGGCAACGGGCGCCGGATCGAGCGGCTCTTCGTGGGTGGCAACCCGCTGGGCGCGGCCGGGGCGCGGGCCCTCGCCGCAGTCGTCGCCGGCGGCGGGCTCGGTGAACTGTACGTGTCCGCCGCCCGGTTGGGGGACGCGGGCGCCCTGGAGCTGGCCGACGCCCTGGAGCGGGCCCCGTACGGACGGCTCACCCGGCTCGCGGTCGCCAGCAACGGCATCGGCCCGTCGGCCGCCGCCCGCCTGGTGACCGCGGCGGCCGCCGCCGGAGTGACCCTGCTCGACCTGGGGCGGGTCCGCGCGGCGGCCGTGCTCGCGGCCGCCGACAACAGGATCGACCTGGCCGCCGCCGACACGATCGGCCGGGCCCTGTCCGGCTCGGAACACCGCCTCGCCCACCTCGTACTCACCCACACCGGGATGCGCAGCCGCGAAGCCCACCGCCTCCTCGACCACGCGGACCGAGCCGGCACGGCCACCCGCTACCGGCTCGGCACCGGCATCGCCGCGAGCGTCAAGCGCCGCCTGGCCGACCTCAGCTCCCACATCCCGGCCCCCGCCGTCCCGGCCGACGTGGCCGCCGTACGCAGCGTCCACCGGACCGCGCCGCCGGAGGCCTGACCGTCAGCTCCGGCGCAGGTCCGTGAAGACCTCCATCCAGTACCGCTGCTGCCGCTCGGACGCCCCCACCAGGTAGGTCGCGCGCAACTTGGCCGGGAGCAGCGCCACCAGGCGGCCCACCGCCGCCCGGTGCCTCTTCAGCTGGGACAGCTCCGCGTTGGCGAGGACCTGGTGCACCACGTCGCTGTCGTCACCGCCCTCGTCGGAGTGCGCGGCGGCCCTGCGCAGCCGGGCCTCCCAGGCGTCGACGTCCCGGGCCAGCTCGCGCAGACCGGTGACCGGGCGGCCCTTGAAACGGTCCACGAGGGCGGTCAGCGGCACCGGCGCGTACTCGCCGTCGCCGAGGTAGACCGTGCCCATCTCCAGCGGCAGCCCCTTGCGGTGCAGCTTGACCAGCCGCTCCAGGGTCCGCTTGGTGATCCAGGCCCGGCCCTCGTCGTCGATGTCGTGCTTCCACCACTCCAGGACCGTCTCGGCGTCCCGGCCGTACCGCGCGAGCAGCCACTCGTTGGCCGGGATGTCCTCGGGCTCGACCAGCAGCGACGCCGTGAACCGGGTCGCCTGGGCGATGTTGTTCCGCGACACCAGCAGCTTGCGGCCCAGGTGGTACGGCGGGTTCTGCACGGCTATCTGGGCCCGCAGGTTCTCGATCCGGCGTCCCGCCAGCGACCACTCCTGGGTGACCTCCATCAGCTTGGCGAACGCGGCCTTGTCCTTGGGCCGGTTGTACTCGTCCCACACGATCGCCTTGGGCTCCGGGCCCGTGAAGGGCGCGGCGAGGAGGTTGTCGAGCGTGCCGTCCGGAGACGGCACCGGCGCGCACAGGTCCTCGACGTTCGTCACCGGCAGCGAGAAGTACAGGGCGTCCCGGCCCAGCCCCTCGCGCAGGGTCTCCCGGACCAGCTCCGTCTTGCCGCAGCCCGGCGGCCCCTGGAGCAGCACCGTCCAGCGGCTGCGCAGCGCCGCCCGCACCACCTGCCGCACCGGGTCCGCGACCGTCGCCGGGTTGGCCACGCCGACGCTCGCCGCGATCCGGTCGAGGATCTCGGCCGTGCGGTTCTGCCCCGGCCGTCCGTCCGGGCCCGGCTCGGCCAGCCGCAGCCGCTCGCCGTCGACCAGCGGCAGGCCCCAGCGCAGCGGGAAGCCCTCGCGCGCGTTGGCCAGCACATGGTCCAGGGTGCGCGGGGAGAACAGCTCGCGCAGCGCGGGGGAGAGGGACGCCCACAGCGAGAAGATCGGACGCAGGTCCCACGGGCGGTACTTGGCCGCGAGGTGCCGACGCCACGACGTGTCGTTCGCCGAGATCCGGATCGTCACCATGCGGTCCAGGAGCGCCAGGTCACCACGGCGTGCCGAGGTCTCCGACAGCGACTCGTTGTCGGTCAGGAACACGCCGACGCAGCCCAGGGCGCGCAGATCGTGCTCGCCCAGCGACCAGTTGCAGGCGATCTGCATGAGCTGCGACTGGATCGTGTCGCCCGCCTGCAGCGAGTCGTCGATCAGCAGCACGAACGGCCGGCCCGGCTTGAGCTGGCTCATCACCAGCTGGCGCAGCACCAGTTCGCCCGTCTGCGGGTCCCGGACCGGAGCGTTGACCAGCAGGTCGTCCGGGGTCAGGTTCGCCGCCGGCACGTACACCAGGGTGGTGTCCGGGTGGGCGCGGGCGAGGTGCGAGAAGAACGTCGCCGTCTTGCCGATGCCGTGCTCGCCGAAGACCTGTCCGGTCTGCCCCAGGTCGATCATCGCGTCGATGAAGGACTCCAGACGGGAGGCGGTGGGCTCCGGTGTCTTCTGCGCCTGCTGTGTCTTCTGCGGCTCTGTGGTCATCTACCGTGATCCCGTGGTGACGCGATGGCAGTCCATCGCGGGTGTGTGCGTCTCGGGCCAGTCGTTGCCGCCCTCGGTGATCAGCCAGATCCATTTCTCCGGCTCGGCCGGGGTGATCGGCGGCGCGTATCCGTCGGTGAGGACGACGACCGCGTCCGGGTCCACCTCGCAGCGCCGGCCCGCCACCTCGGTACGGCCCTCCACGTAGTCCGCGACCGCCTGGAAGCTGGTACCGCCTCCGCCGTACACCCTCTCGCCGGGCCGGAACGGCATCACCACGGCGTCGAAGGACAGCCAGTGCGCCGCCACCCCGTCGATCCGGCCGACGAGCCGGGTGAGCCAGTCGATCACCCGGTCCGGCATCGAACCCGAGGTGTCGTAGGCGATGACCAGCACCTTGTCGCGCACCGGGCCGCGGCGGGCGAGCATCGGGTCCTGGCCGAGGGCCGCCAGCAGGGCGCCGCGCTTCTTCGGGTACACCAGTCGCTCGCCGTCACGCAGCCGGGAGCCCAGGACGTCGACCAGCCAGCGCTGCCACCAGTCGACGGTCCCGGTGCGGGCAGTCTCGCCACGCAGCATGCCCGCGCCCAGCTTGCCCCAGAGCTTCGCGGCCCGCGCCGAACCCTCCTCCGTGCGGTTCATGAGGTCGAGCAGCTCGTGCTCGGCGCCCGCGTGGCCGCGCCGGGCCGCCAGCAGGGAGTTGAGCAGCGCGGACGAGGTCACCGCGTCGACCGTCTCCTGGTCGGCGGGGACCAGACCGGCCACCAGGTGCGGGCACAGCGGCGGCGGCACCGGCGGATCGCACATGCGCTTCAGCTCGCCGTAGATGCGCATGTCGGTCTCGACGAACTCCTCGTACGCGAGGGGCTCCAGGCCGTGGGCCGTCAGGTCTTCGAGGTAGGCGTCGTGCACCGCGCGCGGGTCCACCCCCGTCGGCCGGCCCTCCACCAGGGGCAGCTCCGTGCGGCCCAGACGGACCAGGGCCACGTGGTTGACGGCGACCTCGGCGGCGAGCGTGAAGACCGGGTCCTCGCGCAGTTCGGGGTCGGCCAGGAGATGCCGGTGCACCAGATGCCGGGCCTCGTGGAACAGCACGAACTTCACGCCGTCCAGGCCCAGTCCGACGAAGAAGTCCGGGTTGTAGAGCAGCAGACAGGTGCCGTCGCCCGAGGCGACCACGGCCGCCGTGTCCACCGCCGTCGTCGGGATCTGGTGCGGGCACTTCGAGTACAGCCACGAGGCCACCGCCGACTCCGTCAGCCCGAAGTCCAGCAGCGCGGCCTCCTTCAGCCGCCGTGCCTCCGCCACGACCTCCGGATCCGCCGGGCGGTAGGCCTCGAGTGCCCTGCGGTCGGCCAGGTCGACCACGAGAGGGCGTGGCCGCCCCCGCTCTCCGTACGCCATGTGCCGTCCCCCGTGCCGCAGTTCCCCCAGTGCTCCATTGGTACCAGCCGGCACTGACAACGGGCCAAGGCATTACGATCTGGCGCAAGGGCGGGGCCGTAGCGCAGAGGCAGGCGCACCGGTCTCCAGAACCAGAACACGCCGGTTCGAATCCGGCCGCCCCGCCCCCCGAGTCGGCCCGGCCGATGCCGACCGGCACGATCCGGCGTCCGCCGACAACAGCAGGGACGGGCGGAGGCCTCGGCAGCGGGGGCGGGCGAGGGGGCCTCGGCGAACCGGTAGGGCATGGCGGCCGGCTTTCCCACACCGACGGTCACCGGATGCGGACCCCGGTCACCGGATACGAGCCCCGGGCACCGGAACGCTCCCGGCGCCCGCGTCGGCGGCCCTTCCCACGTCAGGAGCCGTGCCGCCGGGTCGCGCACCGGGCCAGGCATGCGAGCGGCCCGCCCGAGCGGCACGCTGGTAGGAGAGCGACGTGGTGATGGGAGGAGTTCCCATGGGACACACCGAACAGCGACCCGCCACCCGGTCCCGGGCCGAGAAGCCCGTCGGCGCCGGAAGCGTGTTCCTCTCCTTCGCCCCATGGGTCGTCTTCGGCGTCGTGGCCAGCCCCAGCACCTGGGAGTACGCGGCGCTGGCCGCGCTGATCGCCGCCGCCGTGCTCTCCGGCAAGGACATGCTCCGGGGCCGTTTCTTCCTCCTGGACATGGTCGCCATCGTGTTCTTCGCCGTGCTCTGTGTCCTCGCCCTGGCCCTGGACCGCCACGAGCTGATCTGGCTGGAGACATACGCCCAGGTCGTCTCCAGCGCGGTCGTGGCCCTCGTGGCGCTCGGCTCCCTGCTGTCCGACCCCTTCACCGCGCAGTACGCCCGCCACTCGGTGCCCCGCGAGTACTGGGACTCGCCCGTCTTCAAGCACGTGAACACGGTGCTGACCGCGGCCTGGGGAGCGGTCTTCGCGCTGATGGCCCTCTCCACCTGGCTGGCCATCCTGATCCCGGCGGGCAGCGACTGGTTCAACTGGGTCGTCCCCATCGCCCTGCTGGTCTGGGCGGTGAAGTTCACCGAGCGCTATCCGGAGACGTACAAGCAGCGGGCGGGGGCCTAGAAGGTCGATGAAGATCTTGGTGAGGGGCTGTCCGGCCGTCAGGCCGGACAGCCCCTGCGGTCATGTACCGGCGGGTGCGAGGTGCCAGGT
>NZ_JBEYVI010000053.1:0-70628 GCF_040643955.1 Streptomyces sp. NPDC047061 | reverse complement strand
GGCATCGAGACCCCCAAGGGCCTGCACGAATACGACATCATCATCTGGGGCACCGGCTACGACTTCGGCACCGGCGCCCTCAACCGCCTCGGCGTCCGCGGCCGAGGCGGCCTGCCCCTGGAGGAATACTGGGCCGACGGCCCCCGCACCTACCTCGGCATCGCCACCACAGGCTTCCCCAACTTCTTCTTCCCCGGCGGCCCCCACGGCGCCCTCGGCAACAACCCCCGCTACGCCGGCGACCAAGCCGACTTCACCCACGACGCCATCCTCCACACACGCGAGTCCGGCCACGACGTGATCGAGCCCAAGGCATCCGCGGAGAAGGACTGGACCGACCTCATGAACAACAGCGACACCATGTCCATCTTCCAGAAAGCCAGCTACTTCTACGGCTCCAACATCCCCGGCAAAGCCGTCAGCCAACTCCTCAACCCCACCGGCCGCTGGAAACTCCAAGAACTCATCACAGAAGTCAAGAACAACGACTTCAACACCTTCGACCTCACCAAGACAGGCACCACAGCCAACGCCTGATCCTGGCACGGCGATGCCGGGCCGCCTCCCGTGGAGCCGGCCCGGCATCGGACCCGTCAGACCTGGTAAGTGGTGGCCCTGCGCAGGAAGAACCACTTCCCGTCGGCCTGCCTCAGCGTGTCGACGTACCGGCCGGTGATCTGCACCGCCCAGCCCGACTCACCGCGCTGGAAGAACACCACGTCACTCACCGCGGTCGCCTCGTCCTCGCCGGCCGGGGTCACGACCGTGTTGGTGACCATGTGGAGCTGGGGCAGCGTGGGCTCCCATCCCTTGAACGCCTGGCGGATCGCCTCGCGCCCCTCCAAGGAGTCCATGCCCGGCACCTCCAGAACGGCGTCGGACGTGTACAGGGCGACGATCTCGTCGGTGCGGCCGGCGTCCTGCGCCTGGGTGTGCGCGCCGATGGTGGCCCGCACACCGGCGGCGGTCGCGGCGTAAGAGGTTTCGCTCATGGATGGCTCCCAGTCCTGACAGTGACTTGCAGAGCATGGTGTACCTCATTTCGACCGCTCAGTCCATTCTCGCGGCAGAAAAACTGTTCCGAGCCACAAGAAAGTACCGACGGATTTCATTGACCGAGTGGTACAAACTCAATAACATGACCGCAACAGTCGACAGGGACGTCGACGGAGGAGGCGTTTATCGTGACGAAGCGTTGGAAGCAGCGGCCGCCGGGCTCGACCTGGGGCGACTGGGGTGACGACGACGAGCTGGGCCGGATCAACCTGCTCACCAAGGAGAAGGTCCTCCAGGGCGTGCGCGAGGTCGAGCACGGCCTCACCTTCAGCCTGAGCCTGCCGCTCGACTACCCCGGCGGCTCGGCCATGAACCAGCGACGCTACCCCCCGATCCTGCGCCCCACCGAGGACCTCGCCCACAAGCAGGACGTCTTCTACAACGTCGTCGCCCGCGAACAGATCGACCCCTCACTCATCGACGTCTGGTCCGACGACGTCGTCACCCTCTGGCTCCAGTACTCCACCCAGTGGGACGCCCTCGCCCACCAGGGCGCCGAATTCGACGCCGACGGCGACGGCATCCCCGAACCCCTCTACTACAACGGCTACCGCGCCCACACCGACATCACCGGACCCCAGGAAAACGTCAAGAACGACGGCAGCGGCAGCCTCAGCCACGCCCACCACCTCGGCATGGAACACATGGCCGAACACGGCGTCCAGGGCCGCGGCGTCCTCATCGACATCGCCCACCACCTCGGCACCGGCTACCAGCCCGTCAACTTCAAACAGCTCCAAGAAATCATGACCGCGGACAACGTCACCGTCGAACCCGGCGACATGCTCCTGCTCCACACCGGCTTCGCCACCCAGATCCTCGCCTGGGGCAAGAACCCCGACCCCGTCGCCATCCACCAGACCGCCGCCTACCTCGACGCCGACGACCCCGACCTCCTCGACTGGATCACCCAGTCCCAGATCTCCGCACTCATCTCCGACAACTACGCCGTCGAAGGCGTCGGCGTCACCCAGGCCCAGGGCCCCCACACCCTCCTGCCCATCCACCACCTCTGCCTCTTCAAACTCGGCGTCCCCCTCGGCGAACTCTGGTACCTCCACGACCTCGCCACCTGGCTCCGCCAGCACAACCGCACCCGCTTCCTCCTCACCGCACCACCCCTCAACCTCCCCGGCACACAAGGCAGCCCCCTCACCCCCATCGCCACCGTCTGACAACGGGCAGTCACACCCCCCGACGCCCACGTGATGCCCCAGAACCCCGGTTCTGGGGCATCGCTGCGCGTGGCCTCAGGCGGCCCGGCCGGCCTCGGAGAAGATGAAGGCCCCGAAGGCGCCGGCCAGGGCCGACCGGGAGTCCCGGGGCCGGCCGACGTCCAGGAGCGACGACACCAGGGTGCCGCGCACCAGATCCGTCCATTCCTCCTCGGCCGCCAGCCCCACCTCCACGACCTCACGTCCGCTGTCGCGGGCGTGCAGGAGCGCTCCGGTGACGAAGTCCACCTGGTCGCCCGGGTGCCGGGGGTCCTCGGGCACGCTGTGCGGTCCGCCGGGGAAGAAGAAGTTCGGGAAGCCCGCGGTCATCACGCCGAGGTAGGTGCGCGGGCCGTCCGCCCAGTAGCCGGAGAGCCGCAGTCCGTCCCGCCCGCGCACCCCGAGCCGTGTGAGCGCGCCGCCGAGTGCGCGCTCGCCGAGCGTGAGGATGCCGCCACCGCACACGCCGATGTCACTGAACACCCCTGATCCGGAGCCGTGCGCGCCGCCCGCACCACGGCCGCCGCCGGCGGTCTCCGACAGCGGCACGGGCAGGACTCCGGTGGCGGCCACCACATAGCGCGCCCGGTATTCGGTCCCGCCGCCGGTCCGTACCGTCCACGTCCCTGTCGGATCGTCGTACACCGCGGAGCGGACCCTGGCGCCCAACCGGATGTCACCGCGGAGTTCGTGGCGATCGACCAGGTGGTTGAGGTAGCGCTCGATCTCCGGCTGGCCGGCGTCTTCGGGCAGCCGCTCCCGCCCCGCTCCCAGCTCCGCCGAGAAGAGATGCCCGCGCATGCCGGCGTCCGTCTCGAAGTGGGCTTCGAAGGAGTCGTTCCAGTACCAGATGCCGCCGACGCCGAGGCCGGCCTCCAGCAGCACCGCGGAGAAGCCCTCGGCACGCGCACGGTAGAGCTGGTAGAGGCCCGTCGTTCCGGCCCCGATCACCAGCATGTCGACCTCGGCCGGCCGGCGCACCCCGTGCGCCTGCCGGCCCCTCGCGCGCAGAGCCTCTCCGCCGGGAACGTTCGTCAGTCCAGTCATGGATCCTCCACGTGCAGAGCAGTCGTCCACTGCTCAGCGGGGATTAGACCGATCGGTCGGCGATTTAAAACGCCGACACAGTACCCGGCCCTCGCGGCGCGAGGCAATGCTCGGAGCAGTGGCAATCAGCCGTTACGCGCCGGCCGACGGCGCGGCGACGGCGCCCGACCGGACCCCTTGGCCCGGGTGATCGGCTCGGGGGTGGCGGTCTCCCTCTTGGCGAGGAACTCACACATACGGTCTTCGAGGTCGTCGAAACCGTTGCCGGGGCTGGCGAAGCCCCGGAACAGGGTCGCGCAGTACTCGCGCGAGAGGTAGCCCGCATCCCACTCGCCGGAAGGGTTGATCCACTGGTAGGTGTGGTTGTGCATGTTGAGGAACTGCAGGGTGGCGAGCCGTGGATCGAGCTTCCGGAAGGACCCTTCCTCCATGGCGGCCTCCAGCAGGCGCTGGACGACGTCCTCGAACTCACGACGCTGGTCCAGCAGTCGCGCGCGGTTGGCCCCGCGCAGGTTCCGGTAGTCGTGCTCGTAGACCCAGACGTGGTCGAGCCGGGCCAGGATGTTCTCCAGAAGCGTCTGGGACAGCATCCGGAGCCGGAGCACCGGGTCCTCGTCCAGGGCGGCGATCCGATGCACGTTGGCGAGCATCGGGCGCATCACCCGGTCCTGGATCTCGACGAGGAGATGTTCCTTCGAGCCGATGTAGTAGTACAGCGCGCCTCTGGCCAGCCCCGCGACATCACCCACCTCCGCGATACCGGTCGCGGCGTAGCCCTTCTTGGCGAACAGTGCGGCCGCCTTGTCGATAATCTCCTGCCGCTTGATCTCGTATCCCGGTCCGTGCCCTGGTGGTCTTGCCATGACTCCGCAGTCTAGAGGCTTGGGTTCGATGATCGAAGTGCCGTTCCGGATCTTGGATTGCGGCGCGGGGAAACGACGCCGAGGCCGTCGCCGCACCACACCCGTCCGCAGGTCACGCAACAACTCTCCTTTGTTTTTAGACCTGGCGGTCTATTACTGATCCGCCACCCGGATTCCGATTCAGTGAATCATTGACCTCCCGTTTCCGCTTCACTACAATTCGATTAGTCCAACGGGGTGAGGTCATACCTCACCGCCGGTCCTACCGTGGGGTCCTGCCGATTCAACCGGACCGGGTTCGGACTTCAGTAACAAAGATGCCTCCGGGAGATTTCCCGGAGGCATCTTTGTCTTCAGACCGCGGCGATGCGGCGCAGTGTCTCGGCGATCGCGTCGCGCGAGGGCAGCCAGGCACGCTCCAGGGACGGCGCGTACGGAGCCGGCATCGCCGGCGGCGCCACGCGGGTGACGGGGGCGTCCAGGTGCCAGAACCCCTCGTCGACGGCGAGGGCGGACAGTTCGGCTCCGACGCCGAAGTCCCGTACCGCTTCGTGGGCGATGACGAGGCGGTTGGTCTTGGCCAGAGACGCGAGGACGGTCTCGCGGTCCAGCGGGGCGATGGTGCGCAGGTCGACGACCTCGACGCTGACGCCCTCGGCGGCCAGTTGCTCGGCGGCCGCGAGACAGTCCTGGACCATCCGGGACCAGGAGACCAGCGTGATGTCGGTGCCCTCGCGGACGACCTTGGCCTTGCCCAGCGGGATCAGGTGGTCGGCCGCGGGGCGCGGGCCCTTGAAGCCGTACTGGAGGCGGTTCTCGACGAACACGACCGGGTTCGGGTCCTGGATGGCGGCGCGGAGCAACCCGTAGGTGTCGGCGGGGGTGGAGGGCATGACCACGGTCAGACCCGGGATGTGCGCCAGGATGGCTTCGAGGCTCTGGGAGTGCTGACTGCCCGAGGAGCGGCCCGCGCCGAACTGGGTGCGTACGACGAGGGGCATCGAGGCGCGTCCGCCGGTCATGAAGCGGAGCTTGGCGGCCTGGTTGAGCAGCATGTCGAGACAGACGCCGATGAAGTCCATGTACATGATCTCGACGACCGGCTTCATGCCGGCCATGGCCGCTCCCACCGCCGTACCGAGGATGGCGCTCTCGCTGATCGGGGTGTCCCGGACCCGGCCGGGGAACGCCTGCGCCAGACCGCGGGTGAGCCCGAAGACGTTGCCGCCCGCGCCCACGTCGATACCGGCCACGAAGACCGAGGGATCCGCGGCGAGTTCGTGCTCCAGGGCGAGGCGTACGGCGTCCATCGAGCGGAAGATCTCGGCGTCGGCCGGGAGCGGGGCCGGTTCGGCGATCACGGCCCGCGGCGCCGAGACGAAGTCGTGGAGGGTCTCGGGGGCGGGCTCGGGCAGGCTCCGTGCCCACTCGACCGCCGCCGTGATCTCCTTGTCGATCTCGTCGTCCACCACGTCGACCTGGGCCTCGCTCACCCCGGCGGCCGCCAGGTGCCGGCGGGCCACGAGCAGCGGGTCGCGTTCCTTGGCCTCGGCGACCTCCTCGGCACTGCGGTAGCGCTGCGGGTCGCCCTCGTAGTGGCCGTGCCAGCGGTAGGTCTCGGCCTCCACCAGGACCGGACCGCCGCCCTGCCGGATCCGCTCCACCACGTCGGTCATCATCCCGGCCACGGCCAGTACGTCGTTGCCGTCGATCCGCGCGTATCCGATGCCGTAGCCGGCGGCCCGGGCGGAGAGCGGCGCGCGGTGCTGTTCGGAGGCCGGGGAGAACTCCGAGTAGTGGTTGTTCTCGCAGAGGAAGACGACGGGCAGATCCCATACGGCGGCCAGGTTGACGGCCTCGTGGAACATGCCCTGGGCGACCGCCCCGTCCCCGAAGAACGCCACCACGACATCGCCGGCGGCACGCAGTTTGGCCGCGGTGGCCGCGCCTGCGGCGATGGGCAGGCCCGCGCCGACTATGCCGTTGGCGCCGAAGATGCCCAGACCGGGGTCGGCGATGTGCATGGAGCCCCCGCGGCCATGGCAGGTGCCGGCGTCCTTGCCCATGAGCTCCGCCATCATCGGAGCCACATCCAGCCCCTTGGCCAGGACATGCCCGTGGCCGCGGTGGGTGGAGGTGATCCCGTCGCTGGCACGGAGCGGCCAGCAGGCGCCGACGGCGGAGGCCTCCTGGCCGATCGACAGGTGCAGGAAGCCGGGGATCTCGGTGGCCTTGTAGAGCTCCGAGGCCCGCTGCTCGAACCGGCGGATGCGGCTCATCCGCCGGTACATTTCCAGGAGTTCATTCGCATGCGTGGATTCCACGCCGGTGATCTGCGGTGCCACAGTCATGTGCGTCCTCGCTACACTCACGCAGGCGATGCGCCAACGGCGCCGCCTCGGCCATCATTTAATGTACTGGTCGGTCCAGCGAACCGGAGATCCCGTCGGAGCGCTGCCGCACGAGAAGGGGAGATGCGGATGCCGCGACCGCCAGGACACGGTCCCGACTTCGAGGTCAGACGTCAGGGGATCATCGACACGGCAGCCGAGCTGTTCGCCCGTCAGGGCTACGCCGCGACCTCCGTCAACGACCTGGGCCGGGCGGTCGGGCTCGCCAAGGGTGCGCTGTACTACTACATCGGCTCGAAGGAAAACCTGCTGATCGAGATCCAGTCGCGGGTGCTCGAGCCGCTGCTGAACCGCGCGCGACAGGTCGCCGGGCTCGACGAGTCCCCGCTGACGCGGCTGCGGCTGCTGTCCGAGTCGATGCTGACGATCATCTTCCATCGACTCGACCACATCTGGGTCTACGAGCACGACTACCGCAGCCTCGGCGGGGAGGAGCTGGACACCGTGTTGCGGCAGCGCTCGGAGTTCGAGCGGCTCGTCTCCGGGATGCTCGACGAGGCCGCCGAGCAGGACATGATCCGGGCGGTCCAGCCCCGGCTGGCGACCCTGCAATTCCTCAATCTGCACAATCACACCTACCAATGGGTGCGGACCGACGGCTCCTGGGATCCGCCCTTCCTCGCCCGCGAGTACTGCGCGACCCTGTTCCGGGGATTCGGGGCGGCCGACCATGTTCTGCAGGCCGCCGAGGAACGGGCCGAGGCGTTCAAGCGCGAGCGGCCCGGACTCCCGCTGGACCCGGAGACCGGCTGGACGCCGGTCCCGGTGGGAGGCTGATCCGGTCCGGCGGTGTGTGACATACCACCGCCGGAGGGAGCAGCCCCGGGACTCACCCCCGCCGGACCAGATCCCTGGCGATGACATTGCGCTGGATCTCGTTCGTGCCCTCGCCGATCTCCAGGATCTTCGCGTCGGCGTAGAAGCGTGAGATCTCCGACTCGCGCATGTACCCGTAGCCGCCGTGGATCTGTACCGCCTGGGAGGCCGCGCGGTTGGCGACCTCGGAGGCGTACAGCTTCGCCATCGCCGACTCCGTGGCGTGCGGGCGCCCCTGGTCGGCGAGCCAGGCGGCGCGGTAGACCATGCACCGGGCGGCCTCGAACTCCGTGCCGATGTCGGCGATCTTGTGGGCCACGGCCTGGAAGGCAGCGAGCGGGCGCCCGAACTGCTCGCGTTCCCTGGCGTGCTGGACCGCGAGCGCGAGCGCCGCCTTCGCCAGCGACATGCTGAGCGCGGCCACGCTGATCCGGCCCTTGTCCAGCACGGACAGGAACTGGCGCAGCCCCCCGCCCTCCTCGCCGATCAGGTGGTCGTCCGGCACGAAGCAGTCGGTGAAGACGAGTTCGCGGGTGTCCATCGCGTGCCAGCCGAGCTTCTTCAGCTTGCGGCCCACGGTGTATCCGGGCGTGTCCGTCGGCACGTAGAACGTCGCGAACTGCTTGCGGCCTTCGCCGTCGCGTCCGGTCACCGCCAGCAGGGTCACGCCCTGGCTGATGTCCGTACCGGCGTTGGTGATGAACATCTTGGTGCCGTTGATCACCCAGCCCCCGTCCGCCCGGCGGGCGGTGGTGGCGATGCCGGCCGCGTCGGAGCCGGCGCCGGGCTCGGTCAGGCCGAAGGCGCCGAGGGCCTCGCCCCGTGCCAACGGAGCCAGCCAGCGGTGCTTCTGCTCCTCGGTGCCGTAGGCGAGCAGCGGCAGGGTGGCGATCGTGGAGTGCGCGTTCCATGTCGAGGCGACGGACTGGTCGGCCGCGCCCAGTTCCTCCATCACCGCCACGTAGGACACCATGTCGGATCCGGCGCCGCCGTACTCCTCGGGCACGAGCATGCCCATCAACCCGAGTTCGCCGAGCTTGGTGAAGATGTGGGTGGGGAACTGTTCGTTCTCGGACCACTCGGCGGCGTGCGGCGTGATCTCGCGAGCGGCGAACTCGCAGACCATCTGCTGCAGCGCCTGCGTCTCTTCAGGCAGGTCGAAATCCATGTCACAGTCCCTTCGGAGTCAGCAGAACCTTGAGATGAGAGGCCCGGTCCCTGGCCAGGTCCGCGAAGACCTCCGCGCCCTCGTCCAGTGAACGTCGCCCGGTCAGCAGCGCCGAGGCGTCCAGGCGCCCGGTGCTCATCAGGTCGATGACCCGGGGGATGTCGAAGTTGTAGCCGAGGGTGCCGAGCACGGACCGTTCGTAGAAGACGAGTTGCCCCATGTCGATCTCGACGTTGCCGTGGCCGACGCCGGCGAGGACGACCCGGCCCCCGCGCCGGACGGTGGCGACCGCCTGGGAAGCGAGCGAGGCCACCCCGGTCGCGTCGATCACCACGTCCGGGCCGATGCGGCCGGTACGCAGGAACACCTCGCGCCGTACGTCCGTCTCCCGGGGGTCGAAGGCCTCGGTCACACCGAGGTCCAGGAGCTTCTCCCGGCGTTCCTTGAGCGGCTCGCTCACATAGAGGCCGGCCGCTCCGGCGAGCCGGGCGGCGAGCACGACGGCGAAGCCGATCGGCCCGCCGCCGACCACCAGGACGTTGTCACCGGGGCCGACGCCCGCCCGGGTGACCGCGTGCAGGCCGACCGCGAGCGGTTCCGCCAGCGCGGCCATCTCGTCGGTGACGTTGTCGGGCAGGCGGGTCAGCCCGGCCAGGGGCACGGTGACGCGGTCGGCGAACCCGCCCGGAGAGGCGAGTCCGACGGAGCCGCTCTTGGGGCAGATGTGGTACTCGCCGCGCACGCACCAGTAGCAGGTGCCGCAGCGCCAGACCGGGTCGGCGGTCACCCGGTCACCGACCTGGATTCCGGACACCTCGCTGCCCAGGGCGAGCACCGTTCCGCTGAACTCGTGTCCGAGGGCCAGCGGCGGCCGGGCCCCGGTCAGCGGATGCGGGCCGCTGCGGATCATGTGCGGGCCTTCGAGGAACTCGTGCAGGTCGGTGCCGCACACTCCGCACCAGGAGACCTCGACGACCGCCTCGTGCGGCTTCGGGGGCGGCGGATCGGACACCTCCTCAAGCCGCAGGTCTCCCGCACCGTGCCAGCGCAGTGCCTTCATGCCTCCCGCTCCTTCGTGTCGTCGTGGTCCGTGTCGCCACCGAACGTCGCCTTGCCCGGGCCGTGTTCGATGAAGGAACGGAGTCCGGTCGCCGCGTCCGCCGTGCCGAAGACGCCCGTGAACAGGGACCGCTCCAGCGCGAGACCGGTGGACACGGCGGCATCGGCGCCGTGGTCCACGGCTTCCTTGATCGCCTCCAGGGCCGCGGCCGGTCCCTCGGCCAGCGTCCGTGCGTAGGAGAGCGCGGCCGCGAGCACCTGGTCGCCCGGGACGACCTCGTCCACGAGCCCGATCCGCAGCGCCTCCTCCGACCGGACGCTGCGGCCGGTCATCAAAAGGTTCTTGCTCCGAGCGGGGCCGAGCAGCCGGGTGAGCCGCTGGGTGCCGCCCGAGCCGGGGATGATGCCGAGCAGCACCTCGGGCTGTCCGAGCACCGAGTCCTCGGCCGCCACCCGGTAATCGGCGCACAGTGCCAGCTCCAGGCCGCCGCCGAGCGCGTATCCGGTGATCCCCGCCACCACCGGCATCGGCAGCCGGGCGACCTCGTCGAAGGTCCGCTGCAGGGCTCGGTTCCAGCCGCGTACCTCCTGGGGTCCCATGGCGGCCAGGGCCTTGATGTCAGCACCGGCCGCGAACAGCCGTTCCCCGCCGTAGAGCACCACGGCCCGTACGTCGCCGGCGTCCGCCAGGTCACGCGCGGCGGCCGCGAGCTCCTGGCGCTGCACCGAGTCGAACGCGTTCAGCGGCGGGTTGGCCAGCCGAAGCACGACGACCGGCCCATGCGCCTCCAGACGGATACGTGACACGGAAAACCCCCTTCTCGGCGGAAACCGCCCCTCACGGCGGTTGTCGGTGGCAGCGGAGCGTCGTAAAGTGCGGCTACCAGTTTTATAGACCAATGGGTACACGAAAACTTTGCAGCGGGCAACCGACCGGTCGGGACAATGCCGGTCACCGAACAAGAGAGTCGCCGTGGACAATTTCGCGAGCATCCTCGACTACCACTCGGCACAGCGACCCGAGGCCGTGGCGGTCGTACAGGACGAACGACACCTGACGGTGCGCGAGCTACATCGAAGGGTCAACGAGCTGGCGGCCGGTCTGACCGCGCTCGGCGTGGGCCGAGGTGACATCGTCGGACTGCTGCTCTACAACCGGCCGGAGTTCCTGGAGCTGGTGTACGCCGTCAACCGGATCGGCGCGGTCTTCCTGCCGCTGAACTACCGGCTGTCGGAGGACGAATGGCAGTACATCCTGGACCACTCCCGGGCCAAGGTGATCGTGACGGAGCCGGAGTTCGTCCCGGCGGTGGACCGGATCGCCCCCGTGCTGACCGGACTGCACCACCGCATCCGGGTCGAGGACGGCTCCACCGGTCCCGGGTGGAGCAGTTACGAGGGGCTGCTTGCCCGGCACCGGGGCGCCTCGGTGGATCCCGTGGACGTGGAGCCGGGCGACCTGCAACGGCTGATGTACACCTCCGGCACCACCTCGCGGCCGAAGGGCGTGTGCATCACCTACGGGAACCTGCAGGCGAAGAACCTGGCGCACATCGTCCACTTCGGACTGACCGCCGCGGACACCACACTGGTGTGCGGCCCGCTGTACCACGTGGGCGGCCTGGACATGCCGGCGCTCGGTGTCCTGTACGCGGGTGGCAAGGTCGTCCTCCAGCGCAAGTTCGACGCACTGGGCGTCCTCAGGGCGATCGAGGAGCAGCGCGTCACCAACCTGTGGCTCGCCCCCGCCATGGTCAACTCCGTGCTGGAGGTGCCCGGCCGCGAGTCCTACGACACCACCTCGGTCCGCTTCGTGCTGGGAGGTGGCGAGAAGACCCCCGAACCCGTGCTCCGGCGCGTCATGACCGCCTTCCCCAACGCCTGGTTCGCGGACGCCTACGGGCTCACCGAGACGGTCTCCGGCGACACCTTTCTCGACCGCGAGCACTGCCTGTCGAAACTGGGCTCGGTCGGCCGTCCGGTCCCGCACACCCGGATCCGGATCGTCGACGACAACGGCCGGGAGGCGCCGGCCGGCGAGCTCGGCGAGATCGCGCTGCGGGGGCCGAAGGTCTTCGCGGGCTACTGGCGGGACGAGAAGGCGACGGCGGCGGCGCTGAGGGACGGCTGGTTCCACACGGGGGACATAGGTCACCTCGACGAGGACGGCTTCCTCTACATCGACGACCGCAAGAAGGACATGATCGTCTCCGGCGGCGAGAACATCGCCACACCCGAGGTGGAACGCGTCCTGTACGAGCATCCGGCCGTCCTGGAGGCCGCCGTGGTCGGCCTCGCCCACCCCCGATGGGGAGAGGTGCCGCGCGCCTTCGTGGTCTTCCGGCCCGGGACGAAAGCCGAGGCGGAGGAGCTCCGGGAGTTCTGCCAGGCGCGGCTGGCCAAGTTCAAGGTGCCCGCCCGTTTCGACGTCGTCGACGTACTCCCGCGCACCCCCTCGGGGAAGGTGCTCAAGCGCAACCTGCGCGACCTGCCGACGGAGGTCCAGGCATGACTGACGTGATGAACGATCTGCGGCTCGACGGCCGGACGGTCTGGGTGACCGGCGCCGGGAAGGGGCTCGGCAGGGCCATGGCCGTGGCCCTCTCGCAGGCCGGGGCGACCCTGGCCGTGACGGCCCGCACGGCCGACGACCTGGAGCGGCTGGCCGCCGAGCTGGCCGTCCACGGGGGCAAGGTCCTCGTACTGCCGGGCTCCGTGGCCGATTCGGACACAGTGCGGACCGCGGTGGGCCGGATCACCGAGTGGGCCGGCCGCCTCGACGCGGTGGTGAACTGCGCCGGTGTCAGCCCGCACTTCACCCGGAGCGAGAAGGTCACGGACGAGGCCTGGCAGCAGGTCCTCGACATCAACCTGGCGGGCACCTTCTACTGCTGCCGCGAGGCCGGCAAGGTCATGCTGGAGCAGGGGTCCGGCTCGATCATCAACGTCACGTCGGTGCACGCCGGCACCGGCTTCGAACGGATCGCCGCGTACGCCGCCAGCAAGGGCGGGGTCGAGGCCCTCACCAAGTCGCTCGCCGTCGAGTGGGCGGACCGCGGGGTGCGGGTCAACGCCCTCGCACCCGGCTATTTCCGCACCGACCTGAGCTCGGGCCTGCTGGACAGCCGCTGGGGCGAGCGCATCGTGGGCGGCACCCCGCTGGGCCGGGTCGGCGAGGCCCACGAGCTGGGCGGCGCCGTGGTGTTCCTCGCCTCGGACGCCTCCCGGTACGTCACCGGCACCACGGTCACCGTGGACGGCGGCTGGACGGCCTGGTAGCCCGACGCGAGGAGCCCGGAACACAACCGCATACGCATGGCTGAGGGACGGTCGGTGAACCGTCCCTCAGCCATGCGCCGAACGCGATCAAGGGGCCCGAGCGCTCCCAAGACCAAGAAGTCGCAGGTCACAGGGCTGAGTGGTGATCTCCGGCGAATGATTTCCGCCGGCTCGCACACTTTTTCTTGACCAACCGATTGATTGTACCGACCGTTGGGTCTACTTTACCGGCAGCCGCATCGCTGCTGCCAGGAGAGACCCGTATGTTCAACGAAGATCATGCGCTGATCGGGAGCACCGACTTCCCTTCCCGCACCCGGGCCACCCAACCGGAACACGCAGCACCGTCACGCCGAGCCACCCGCGCAACCGGGCCGGCCGGCACCTCTCGGACGTCCCACGGGCCGGTACACCGCGCAGCCGTTCCCGCGTCCCAGCGCTCCGACCACGTCCCACCCGGCCGACTCACCGGCTGAAGCGGGCCGTCGAAGCCCTCGCCGACCTGAGCCGCGGCTCGGCGTCGGCACACAACCGGCGGGACTCCGTGCAAGCCCGCCGGTCCGCCTCGACACACAGCACAAGGCCGTGCACCGGCCGCACCCTCCTCCGGGGTCGCGGCCACACGCAACGGCACGATCCCCCCGGGACCGATCCTGCGCCGGACGTCCGCCAAGGCCGCCTGGACCGGAGCCGCACCCCGAACCTCCGTTCACCCTCGGAAGGCCTTCCATGTCCCAGACACAGATCACGCCACCCCAGACCCCGGAGAGATCCCGCTCCGCCACGCGCAACGGGCTCATCGTCGCCGCGCTGCTGTGGTCGGTCCAGCTGGTGTCGCTCGTCGCCGCCCTCTCCGGCACCACCCAGGCCGCGATCGCGATCCACTTCCAGACCACCCAGATCGCCTGGTTCACCCTGATGACCCTGCTGACGGGCACGTTCTTCCTGCCCTTCGTGGTCAAGGGGGCGGCACTGTTCGGCAAGCGGCGCGCGCTGCTCGTCGCCACCGGCCTGGGCTTCGCCGGGGACCTGGTGGCCGCCATGGCCACCGACTACCGCACCCTGCTGATCGGGCGCGGCATCGCCGGCATCTACACCGCGGCCACCCCGCTCGGCTACGCCATCACGCGCGACATATTCCCGCGCCGGTGGGTCGGGCTCGCCAACGGCATCATGGCGGGCGGTGTGGGCCTGGTCGCCTTCGGCGGACCGTTCCTGTCCGGCTGGCTGCTCGACAACCACGGCTTCCGCGGCGTCCTGTGGTTCATGGCCGTCAGCACGGCCGTGAGCTTCGTCCTGGTGGCCCTTCTCGTCCCGGAGAGCCCGGTGCGCGAACGGGGCGGCCGGATGGACTGGGTCGGCGGCATCCTCCTCGGCGGCGGGGTGACCCTCATCATCTACGGCGTGGGCGAGGGCTCGGACTGGGGCTGGAGCAGCGGCAAGTTCATCGGCTACATGGTCGCCGCCGCGGCCGCGCTCGTCGTGTTCCTGCTCGTCGAACGCCGGGTCGCCGAGCCGCTGTTCCCGCTGACCATGGTGCGCCGCCGGCCGGTGTGGGCCGCCCTGCTGGCCACCGCGATCGCGGCCGGTGCGCTCAACGCGGTCGGCGTGGTGATCCAGCTGCTGATCCTGATGCCGAAGATCCCGCACGTCTCCGACGGACTGGGCTGGACCGGAGAGCACAACGCCATCGTCACGAGCCCGATCAGCGCCATGATCATCGTGGGCGCGATCGGTACCGGAGCCGTCGCCCGCCGCATGGACAGCCGGATCCTGCTGGCCCTGGGTGTCGCCCTGGCCGTCATCGGCTACGGCATCGGCACGCAGTACCACTCGACCGCCGCCCAGATCATCTCCTGGGGCGTGGTCGCGGGACTCGGTACCGGTGTGGTCGTCGCGGTGCTGCCCATCATGGTGATCGAGGTCGTCAGCCCCGAGGAGCAGGCGCTGGCCAACGGCGCCCAGAACCTGGCCCTGGGCGTGATGCAGATCATCGTCTCCCAGCTGGCCTACGTGGTGATGGCGCAGCACGGCATGGTCCTCAAGGGAACCCAGTTCTACCTCGACAAGGGCTTCACCAACGGGATGTGGCTGGTCATCGGGTGCTGCACGCTGGGCGGACTGCTGGTCACCCTGGTCCCGAAGGCCGAGCGCCTCGACGACGCCGAGGTCGGTCAGGCGGCCTGACCGCACGGGGCTCCCGCATACCGCCGCTCGCGGTGCGGGAGCCCCGTCGCGTCGGTCCCGTCCCGCTGAGTGGGCATCCGCCGCCCCCCTCGCCGCGGCGGCGATCACACTTCTTGCCGGTAGTTCTCGCCGGTGCGCGTCGAGCGCACCGGCGTCGGGATCAGGAAGCGGGGCAGCGATGACCGGATCACTCACCGACAGGGTCGCCTTCATCACCGGAGCCGCCCGTGGTCAGGGCCGGGCACACGCGGTGCGACTGGCACGCGAAGGTGCCGACGTCATCGGGATCGACATCTGCCACGACATCCCGACCATGGACTACCCGAACGCCTCCCCCGACGACCTCGCCGAGACCGTACGTCTGGTCGAGCGCGAGGGCCGCAGGATGATCGGGCTGTCCGCGGACGTACGCGACTACACGAGCCTGAAGTCGGCGTTCGACCAGGGCTACGCCGAGTTCGGGCGGCTGGACTTCATCCTCGCCAACGCGGGCATCGTGCGCTTCGCCGCCGAGGAGGGCGACGAGTTCGTGCGGATCTGGCAGGACATCATCGACACGAACCTGACCGGGGTCTTCCACACCGTCCGCGCCGCTCTGCCGGCCATGATCGACGGTGGTCGCGGCGGTTCGATCGTGATCACCAGTTCGAGCGCCGGCATCAAGGGCACCGGCTCCCCGAACGCGGGCGCCCAGGCCTACACCGCGGCCAAGCGAGGTCTCGTCGGCTACATGCAGACCCTCGCCAACGACCTGGCGCCGCACATGATCAGGGTGAACACCATCCATCCGACGGGCGTCGTCAGCGGCATGACCCAGAACGAGGCGCTGGCGAAGAAGGCCGCGCAGGCCGGCAGCGAGATCGCGCAGATGCAGAACGCCCTGCCCATCGAGATCCTGCAGCCCGAGGACATCGCCAACGCGGTCGCCTGGCTGCTGAGCGACCAGGCGTCGTACGTCACCGGAATCCAGCTCCCGCTCGACGCGGGGTTCTGCGTCCGTTAGGCGGCCGACCGACCGGCCCGGGGCACGGGTGCCGTCGCCGGCGTCAGGAGCGAGCGGGACCCACGGTACGCGACCGCCGGGGGCCGGGACGTTCTCACGGTCCGCGGCGGCATCCGCCGCGCCACGGACGGGGTCGCCGTCGACCGGCACCGCACACCGGACCCCGCCTCCCCCGAGCGCCCGGACGCCACCGGGTACCGGGAACGCGCACGCCGACGGCCTGGCTGCTTTCACGGCCTGGGCCACGGCCGGCCCTCCAGCCGCTCGATTCCGCTGTTGAAACGCCTGAGATAGCCGGCGAACGCCGCGACGTCCTCGTCCGGCCAGTTGTCCATGACACGTTCGAGCGCCGCGATCGTGGACTCGCGTTCCGCGTCGAGGAGTTGTCTGCCGGTCTCGGTGAGGCAGAACTTGCGGGCGATACCCCCGTCCGGGTCAGGGATGCGTTCCACGAGCCCGTCGCGCTGGGCCGCGGCCGTCTGGCGGTTGAGGGTCGAGGCATCGAGCCCGAAGGCCTCGCTGAGCTCCCCGATCGACATGGGGCCCTGGACGCGCAGACGGCTGAGAATGACGTAGGCGCTGTGCTCCATGTGCCCGCCCTTGCGTCGGCCGCCACGTCGGCGCAGGCCGTGACGGCTCAGCAGCATCTGTTCGTACTCGACTTCGTGCACAGGGTCATTCACCCGCCTGCCACCTCCGCTCTCCGGTCCGCTGGGGCACGCCTGCCGCCGGCCTTGATCTCCCTGTCATGTGTATCACGCACGGCCGATGCACCGTACACAACATATGCGTGATACACATCATGTGCACAATACATATTCCCAAACCGTAGGAGTCCTTGAATGGACACCCCCGAACCGGCCGGTCGTGCCGGCCGCGTGGTCGCCACCCTGGCATTCGCGGGCACGGTGGCAGCGATCATGCAGACGCTGGTCACCCCGCTGATCGCGGAGCTGCCGAGCATCCTTCACACCTCGTCCTCGAACGCCGCCTGGGTCATCACCGTGACCCTGCTGGTGTCCGCCGTGTGCGTACCGGTCACCGGCAGGCTCGGCGACATGATCGGGAAACGGCGGATGATCCTCGTATGCACCGTGCCCCTCATGGTCGGATCCGCGGTGTGCGCGCTCTCCTCGTCCGTCATACCCATGATCGTCGGACGTGGTCTCCAGGGAATGGGCATGGGCATGGTCCCGCTGGGCGTCGCGCTGCTGCGTGACGTGGTCCCGGCGGAGAAGCTCAGCTCCTCCATCGCGCTGGTCAGCGCTTCCATGGGCATCGGCGGCGGGCTGGGCCTGCCGATCTCGTCCGCCGTCGCCCAGTACGCCAGCTGGCGCGTCCTGTTCTGGGGCGCGGCGGCGCTGGCCGGCCTGATCGCCGTGCTGGTCTGGACTCTCGTCCCCGACGCGCCCGTCGTCGCCCGGCGCGAGCGCTTCGACACGGTGGGCGCGCTCGGCTTCGCCGCCGGACTGGTGTGCCTCCTGCTGGGCGTGTCGAAGGGCGCCGACTGGGGCTGGGCCTCCGGCACGGTCCTCGGGCTCTTCGTGGCCGCCGTGGTACTGCTGCTCGGCTGGGGCATCTGGGAGCTGCGCATCACCAGCCCGCTCGTGGACCTGCGGACCACGGCCCGGCCACGCGTCCTGGTGACCAACCTCGCCTCGGTGTTCGTCGGCTTCGGCATGTACGCGAGCCTGCTGATCCTGCCGCAGCTGCTGCAGTTCCCCAAGGCCACCGGTTACGGTCTCGGGCAGTCGATGCTCGCGGCCGGCCTGTGGATGGCGCCAGGCGGACTCATGATGATGTTCGTCTCTCCCCTGGGCGGCAAGCTCACCAACGCCCGCGGGCCGAAGTTCACGCTGGTCTCCGGCGTACTGGTCATCGCCCTCGGGTACGGTTTCTCGCTCGCCCTCATGGGCGAGGCATGGGGCTGCATGCTGGCCAGCATGGTGATCAACAGCGGGGTCGGCCTGGCGTACGGCGCGATGCCCGCCCTGATCATGGGTGCGGTGCCGCCGGCCGAGACCGGTGCCGCCAACGCGTTCAACACCCTCATGCGGTCCCTCGGCACCTCGGTCGGCTCGGCGGTCGTCGGCGTCGTCCTCGCCCAGATGACCTCCACCGTCCACGGTTACACCTTCACTTCCGAAAGCGGCTTCCGCACGGGTCTGCTCATCGGTTGCGGTGTCGCGCTGACCGCCGCGCTGATCGCCGCCTGCATTCCGGCGCTCCGCGGGGAGGCCGGCGGCCGGCGCACCGAGGAGAAGGCGGCGGAGCAGGTGGCGGCCTGATCCGGGCCACCGCGGCGGCAGACCTGGCAAGAGGACGGCGGTGACACCTCGCCCGAAGGCCGTACCCGTGCCGTCGAGCCCCGGAAAGGGGCCGACCGCACGGGTGCGCACGGCGGAGGGCGAGCCGTTCGGGAGGCCCGCTACGGCCCGACGCGGCCGCGGGCGCACGGCCCTCGGCACGACACCGCCGCCGTCTCAGCGCCGGACCCTGGCCATCAGACGACGGCTTCCCTCAAGGATCAGCCGGGCACGTTCCTCCGGAGAGACCCCGGCCCGTTCGAGCCGGCGCAGCGGAACCTCGGCGCTGACAGTCACGTCGTGCGGGATGAGCGACAGGATCTCGTCCAGGGGGAACTCGCCCTCCCCGGGAATCGTCCGGTCGTTGTTGGCCTCCTCCAAGTAGGCGGCGAGGCCCGTGGACTCCAGGGCGCCGTCGCTCAACTGGCAGTATCCGATCAGGCGCCGGTCGATCCCGCCCAGGTCGGCCGGTCCCTCTCCGGCTCGTACGAGATGGAGCGTGTCGATGAGGATCCTGAGGTTCGGCTGGCCGAGCTGCTCGACCAGTGCGACGGCCGCCGCCAGCGACGGCACATGCGAGAGCGGCGTGAACTCAAGCAGCACGTCGACCTGCGCGGTCCGGGCGATCCGGCAGAACTCCCCCAGCAGGTCGGCCATCGCCGCCGGATCGCGCGGGGCGTTCTCATCGGGCTCGTAGGCACAGACGTTGGCCAGGGGCGCGCGCATGTCCGCGAGGATGTCCAGCCCCTGTCTGAGGGGGTCCAGACCGGCACCTGGGCTGATGAGGAAGCCGTCCCCCATGGCGATCGGGATGCCGAGCGCGTCGAGCCGCGACACGGTCTCGCGCAGGACCTTCGGGTCGTGGGTGTCCGGGTGCCGGACACTCACGCAGACACTGTCGGCGCCGCCCGCGGCAGCGGCCGCCACGAACACGCGCAGCGGATCCTGGCGGACGGTCAGGTGCTCCAGGCCGACCTTCGGGCGACGCGGCTCGTGCTCGTCGGCGTTCATGATCACATCCCAAGTGAGGCAGCCGGGCAGTTGGTCCTTCGGGCGGCTCCGAAGAGTGCGCCGACGCGGGGGCGCCGTGTCCTCGTCGCCGTGGACGCGTCCCCGTGCACTCGTCCCTGCGGCTTCGCCGCCGTCGCCCGGTGTCAGGCGCCGAGCATCTGCAGGCCGCCGTTGACCGCGATCAGCTGACCGGTGATGAACCGGGCCCCGCTGCCGGCCAGGAACACCATCACGGGCCCGAGGTCCGCCTGCGGATCGCCGAGTTCGCCCCGGAGCGGCATGGCCGTCCGCAGGCTCTCCTTGAACGCCAGGGCGCGCTCCTCGCCCAGGTGTTCCCACAGGCGGTCGGCCCCCGCGGTCTGCACCGCCGGCGACAGGGCGTTCACCGTGATCCCGAACCTGCCCCACGCCGCGGCCACCGAGCGGGTCCACGCGTGAACGCCGGCCTTCGCCACCGCGTAGTGCGGCGCCAGCGGGTTCCCGCGCACGCCCTCTCCGGATCCGAGATTGATGATCTGCCCGCCGCCGTGCCGCATCAGCTCGAACGCGGCCTGGTTGGTGAGCACCGTGCTCCGGAGGTTGGCGTCGAGAATCAGGTCGAGTTCGTCGTCGGACAGCGACTCCGGCGTGGCCGGCCGCCAGGTCCCGGCAGCGTTCAGCAGTACGTCGAGACCGCCCAGCAGCGAGGCGGCCCGCTCGAAGGCCGCGCCGACCGCCGCACGGGAGCGCGCGTCACAGACCACCCAGTCACATCGCTCCTTGAGCTCGTCCGGCGGCGGCGTCGAGTGGAACAGGCCGACGACACGCGCTCCGGCGTCGAGGAACACGGACACCGCCGCGGCCCCGATTCCGCCGGCCGCTCCGGTCACCAGCACCCGGCGTCCGGCGAGCGGCCGCTCCGGCGGCGCCCCGTCCGGTGACACCTGATCGAGGGATTCGGTCACTTCGGTCACGCGCACTCCTTCGCAGTGGCGTCGTATGCGCGGCCCCCGGCATGGCGGACGGCCCCGCACCCCTGTGAACTCAGCACACTGTAACCGCGAATCAGTTAATTGAGTGCACTTAGTTCGCTGCCCGACAGCCGAGTACGGCTGGTCGCCCCGGCCGTCGGCCCCGGACACCGGTGGGCCCGCCCGCCCGCACGCTCCGGCAGATTCCGTTCCGCTGAGCGGAAACACCCGCAGGGGGTACCGCGTCGGCGATCACACTGCTTGTTCAGGGCGGCACCGAACCGCATCCGTACGGGGCCCGGGCGTCCGGCACACCCGGGAGCGGAAAACCTCATGGCCGCTTCGCCTGCCCGGCACGGTGTGCCGGCCGCGGGTCGATCACCTTCTAGGAGAGACCATGTCGAAGGATCTCGCGGGAAAGGTCGCCTTCATCACGGGAGTCGCCCGCGGCCAAGGCCAGGCGCACGCCGTACGGCTGGCGCGCGAGGGGTGCGACATCATCGGGGTGGACATCTGCGCGGACATTCCCACGATGACGTATCCGAACGCGTCCGAGGACGACCTCGCCGAAACCGTCCGCCTGGTCGAGCGGGAGAACCGCCGCATCGTCGCGCGCAAGTGCGACGTGCGTGACTACGAGGCCCTGCAGAAGGCGTTCGACGCGGGTTACGCGGAGTTCGGCCGGCTGGACATCGTCATCGCGAACGCCGGGATCATCCGGATCGGAGACGAGTCCGACGACGTCCTCGCGGACTGGAACGACGTGATCGACGTCAACCTCACCGGTGTCTTCCACACGGTCCGCGTCGCGCTCCCGGCCCTGCGAGCCGGCGGCCGCGGCGGCTCGATCGTGATCACCAGCTCGTCGGCAGGGCTGAAGGGCACCCCTTCACTGAACACCAGCGGCATGGCGTACACCGCCGCGAAGCGGGGACTGGTCGGCCTGATGCAGAACCTCGCCGGCGCCCTCGCGCCGGAGTGGATCCGGGTCAACACGATCCATCCCACCGGAGTGCTCAGCGGCATGACCCAGAACCCGGCCATGGAGAAGCTCATGGCAGAGGCCGCCGCCGGGGAGAACAACCTCGTCTCCGGCATGCAGAACGCCCTGCCCATCGAAGTCCTGCAACCGCAGGACGTGGCCGACGCGGTGGCCTACCTCGTCTCCGAGCAAGCACGTTTCATCACCGGCATCCAATGGCCGCTGGACGCCGGATTCAGCATCCGCTGACACGACCTACGAACTTGAGGATTCCCGCATGGAGACCCCCGCGTACTTCGACGGCTTCCCGGATTTCGCCTTCGACCGCACCGAGAGCGGTGTGCTGACCCTGCGGCTGCACAGCGGCGGTGAGCCGGCCGCTCTGAGCGTCTCGCTCCACCGCGACTTCCCCCGCGTCCTGAGGGAGATCGCCGACGACCGGGACAACCGGGTCCTGGTCCTCACGGGCACCGGCGACCGCTTCATGACCGACATGGACACCACGGTCGACCGCCAGGTGCACAAGCCGCTCAACTGGGACGACATCTACTGGGAGGGCCGCCAGGTGCTGCGCGCGCTGGTCGATCTCCCGATGCCGGTCGTCGCGGCGATCAACGGACCGGCCACGATCCATTCGGAGTGGGTCCTGCTCGGTGACATCACCATCGCCTCGGCCACCGCGTACTTCCAGGACTTCCCCCACCTCGCGGGCGAGGTCGTACCCGGCGACGGCGTCCACGTCGTCTGGGAGGAGATCCTCGGCATCAACCGGGCGCGTTACGCGGCCCTCACCCAGCAGGTGATCCAGGCCGACGAGGCGCTCCGGCTCGGCATGGTCAACGAGGTAGTCCCGCCCGCCGACGTACTCCCCCGCGCCCTGGCGCTGGCCGAACAGCTCGCGTCCAAGCCTCCGCTCCTGCTGCGCCTCACCCCTCTGGCCCTCCGCCAGCGACTCGCCCGGCGACTGGACGAGGGCACGACCCTGGGCCTGGCCCTGGAGGGCCTGACCTTGGCGGACAAGCCCTACCAGCCCTGAGCGCCCACTCCCGGGTCCGAGGCGGAGCAGGAACCGCACCGGCCGGGTTCTCCCGGGCGCGACGGTCCTCGCTCGGGCTCCGCGGCCCCGCCCGGCCGGGGCCGCGGAGCCGGTGCGAATCCCGACGGCGGTTCCGGAACGGCCGTCCGGGCAGTCCCGCGGCACGCGGACCGGACACCGCGAGTCCGGGGCGACGGCGGCCACCGGGCCCGCTCCCGACGGCCGCGGCGGGTCCCCGCCCCCGACCTTCCTGCCGCGCCCTGGTCCGGCCCACCCCGTGCGGGCGGTGGAGCTGGCTACACCCCTGGTCCGGGAGTGCGCGTCCTCGTTTCGGCGAGGCCGGCACGGGATCGTTGAGATCAGCCGATCACAGGGGTCGCAGTGCTTGTCCGGGAGGAAATCGCCATGACATCGACGCTCACGTCGGAGCCGGGGACGTCGAGTCGGAGCCCGCGGACGGAGGTCGCGTCGGCGGCGGACCCTTCTCCGGCCGCGCCCGGTCCGCTGGCCTCCTTCGTCCGGTTCGTGGTGTGCGGCGGAGGCGTCGGGCTCGCCTCCAGCCCGGCGGTGACCCTGCTCGCCATGTCGATGCCCTGGATCCTGGCGAACGCGCTGATAACGGTCGCCTCCACCGTCCTGTGCACGGAACTCCACGCGCGCTTCACCTTCGGGACCGGACGCCGGGCCGGCTGGCGCCGGCACTGGCAGTCCGCCGGGTCGGCCACCGCCGCGTACGCGGTGACCTCGGCGGCGGTGCTGGTACTCCACGTCGTCCAGCCGTCCGCCGGGACGACGTGGGAGCAGATCGTGTACCTCACCGCCTCCGCACTTGCCGGGATCGGGCGGTTTCTGGTGCTGCGCCTGTACGTCTTCGCCGGCCGCAAGCGCGCCGCCGCGCCGGTGCGGAAGCAGACCCGGCCCGTGCGGACCGGTAACCGGTTCCCCGCGCTCGCCCTCGTCCACCCCGCCGGTTCGGTCGAGCCCGCGGGTGCGCCGACGCTCAGTGCGGCCTGAACCCGACCTGATGCGGGCCGCCCGACGCACACGCCGGTGTGCGTCGGGCGGCCCGCATTCGTGCCGTACCGGGCGCCGGGATGACGGGCCGTCACTCGTCCCGGAGGGCGGCGCACAGGCCGCCGTCGACGACGATGTCGACACCGTTGACGAAGCTCGCCCCGTCCGACAGCAGGAACGCGGCGACCTCCGCGACCTCCTCGCACCGGCCGGTGCGACCCAGCGGCGTCTGCGCGATGAGCTCCCGTACCGATGCGTGCCGCGCCGCCTCCATCCGCGTCTCGGGCGTGTCGAGGGCACCGGGTGACAGGGAGCAGACGCGGGCGCCCACCGGCCCGAGCCGCACCGCCTCGGCACGGGCGAGACGGTGCACCCCGTAGGTCGCCCACGGGTACGCCCACGCGGGATCCTCGACGGCAGGGCCGATCACGTCCCGGATCCTGACGAGGAAGTCGCCCTCCAGCGGGGTGTCCAGAACGGCCGCGACCTGCGGATCGGGGTCGATGTGGGCGATCAGCGGGGACACCGAGGCGAGGTACACGAAGGCCGTTCCGGCGGTGGCCAGAGGGCGCATCACGTCGGCCAGCAGGGCACCGGAGACGTAGTCGGCGCCGAGGATCCGGCGCCAGTCGGCGTCCTCGGGCGGAACGTGGTCGGCGTGCGCGACGGCCCGGAGGGTGCCGAGCTCCCTGACGCGCTCGGCGAGCCGTACGAGATCGCCCCGGTCGGTGACGTCCACCGCGAGCGGCTCGACCACCGTATTCCCGTGGCTGCCTGACAGGTCCTTCGCCACCGCGGCCACGGCCGCCTCGCTGCGGTCGGTGAGCAGCAGCACGTCCACCATGTCCGCCAGGCGTTTCGCGCATGCCTCCCCCGTGCCGCGCCCTGCGCCGGTGGCGATCCCTACTGTGGTCATGCGTCACTCCTCACCAGAGACACTCGTCACAGGACGAGTGTCTCGCGAGTGACCGCGGCGCACCGACATCACGTCGTGCTCAGGTTCGTCACGACGTGCACACGTTCTTCAGCCCGTCGGCCGCGGCGTCGATCTCGCTGGAGTCCGGGTTGGTGTCGCCGTTCAGAATGGCGCGGTTGTAGTCCTTGATCGCCTTGTTGAGGCGGTCCACGGCCTTGTCGACCTTGCCGTCGTCCGTCTTGTCGTTGATCTTGTCGATGTTCTTCCGGATCGTGACGATGGATTCCTGGGTCTGTGCGGGGTCCTTGGCCGCGTCCGCGCCGGCCTTGTTGATGGCCGTGATGCTGTCGGCGATCGTGTCGGCGTTGGAGAGGCAGTCCAGTGAGTCGGTGGGGTCGCAGCCGGTGGCGAGCCCGGCGGTCAGTGCGACAGCGCCCACCGCGGTGGCGAAGGCGGTACGGCGGCGACGGCTGTTGACGGCCATGGGAAGGCCCCTTCCTGATGTCGGCTCAGCTCGGCGATGTCAGCGATCTCTCTGACGCCGGCGACGGAGCCGTGGAGTCTGGTCTCTGCCGACAACGATCCCGTCGCGCCCCCTTCCGCCACGATGGAGCGGGCTCCCCGAGCCGGGGTGTAGGCCGCTACACCCCGTCGGTCGCCCCTCCGCCGGGCCGTCACGCGGCCACGCTCAGAACGCAGAGAACCGCCGGTCCCGTCCCAGTGGACGGAACCGGCGGTCTGTGCGCGGTCCGAGGCCGGTGCCCCGGTTACCAGGTGACCGGCAGCGCCTTGACGCCGAAGGCGAGCGCGTCGGCCGGGCGGAAGGCGAGTCCGTCGCGGTCGACCGCGAGGCGCAGCGTGGGGACACGGCGGTAGAGGGTGCCGTACACGACCTGGAGTTCGATACGGGCGAGTTGCTGGCCGAGGCACTGGTGGATACCCCAGCCGAAGGCGTGGTGGTGACGGGAGTCCCGGGTGAGGTCGAGCTTCTCCGGGTCGGGGAACGCCTCCGGGTCCCAGTTGCCCGCCGGCAGCGGTACGACGATGCCGTCGCCGTCCTTGATCTGCACGCCCTCGAACTCGAAGTCCTCGGCGGCGATGCGCCGTTGCCCGAACATCGCGATGGAGAGGTAGCGCAGGATCTCCTCGACCGCGGGCGCCGCGTCCTTGGTGTCCCCGATCTCGCGCATGCGCGCCAGTTGATCCGGGTTGTCCAGCAGCAGGGCGGTGCCCAGCGTGATCATGCTGGCGCTGGTCTCGTGACCGGCGATGAGCAGGATCATGCACAGCAGGGTGGCTTCGGGGAGGGTGATGTCACCGTCCTTGATGCGCGCGGCGAAGTCGGAGAGGACGTCTTCGGCGGGGTCTTCCATCTTCTCCTGGAGCAGCCGGGCGAGGTAGCCGCCGAGCGCCTCGTTCGCCCGCCGGTCGTCCTCCGCGGTCTTGTCACTCCGGGTGGCCACGGAGGCGTGCTCCTGGAAGAACTCGTGGTCCTCGTAGGGCACTCCGAGCAGCGCGCAGATCATCAGCGAGGGCAGCGGCAGCGACAGGGCGGTCACCAGGTCGGCCGGCTTGGGACCGGCGAGCATCTTGTCGATGAGGTCGTCGGTGAACTTCTGGATCTCCGGCCGCAGCGCCTCCATCCGGGGCCGGGTGAAGGGGCGCGTCATCATGCGGCGGATCCGGGTGTGGTCGGCGCCGTCGGCGTTGAAGATGGTCAGCGGGTGGTGGTGGGCGTTCTCGGACATGGCCCGGTTGGGGTACGGGAACCCCGGCCGCTTGTCGTCCGAACTCACCCGCGGGTCGGACAGGATGGCGCGCTGCGCGGCATGACCGGTGACGAGCCAGGGGGTACTGCCGTCCCAGATCCGGCCCCGTGAGACGGGCGCCGTCTCGTTCAGGGCCCGCAGGCCGGGCGGCGGGGCGAAGGGGCACTTGGCGTCACGGTCGTCCTGGTAGAAGTAGATCTGCTCGTCGGGGGCGAGCGAGGCCTCTGCCTCGGCCATGGGTTCTCCTACGGTGGTGGGTGGGGGGTGAGGGCCGGACTCGGACGCGCTATTCCTCGATGCGGATGGCGAGAGCCGGACAGACGGCGGCCGCGTTGCGGACGTCGTCGGCCAGATCCGCCGGCGGGTTCTCGTTGAGCAGGACGACGATGCCGTCGTCCTCGCGCTGGTCGAACACGTCCGCGGCGGCTGCCACGCACTGTCCGGCCGCCACGCACTTCTCCTCGTCGACGACGACCTTCATGGGCTGTCTCCAGTGGTTCGACGGGTGGGGGGCGGGGGTCTCGAAGACCACCGGCGCTCAACTCGCCGTCGGCAACGTCCTTTTGGTTCTCGGACGGCGGCGAGCCGGGCTCCGGCGTCACCTCGGCGAGGCTCAGACCAGGTAGCGCCCGCCATTGGTGCTGAGGCCCTGGCCGGTCACATAACCGGCCTCCTCCGAGGCGAGGTACGCCACCGCGTAGGCGACGTCCTCCGGTCGGCCGGCCCGCTTCATCGGCATGGTGTTCGCGACCGCGTCGATGTCGACGGGGCCCTCCCGCACCAGCGGGGTGTCGATGAAACCGGGCGGGACGTGGTTGACGGTGATTCCCTTGTCGGCGTACTCGATCGCCAGCGCCCGGGTGAGGCCGATGACCCCGCCCTTGGAAGCCGCGTAGTGTGCCATGGCGGGGGCACCGGTCTGCGCGGACGAGGACGAGATGTTGATGATCCGTCCCCAGCCGGCTTCGAGCATGTCGGGTACCAGTTCCCTGGTGACCAGGAACGGCCCTTTGAGATTGACGCCGATCATGCGGTCCCAAGTGGCTTCGCCGATGTCGGTGAACGGGACGTAGCCGGTGATCCCGGCGTTGTTGACGAGGATCGACACGGGTCCGAGCTCCTCGCGGGTCCGGGCCGCCGAGGCGGCGACGGCCGCGGCGTCGGCCGCGTCACCGCCCACGGCGATCGCTCTGCCGCCCGCCTCGTGGATCTCGGCGACGGTCCTCTCGGCGCCTTCGGCGTTCAGGTCCCACACGGCGACAGCGGCGCCGCGGGAGGCGAGCACGATCGCGACCGCCCGCCCGATGCCACGGGCACCGCCGGTGACGACCGCGACCCTTCCTTCCAGTGACATGCGTGCTCCTCGTTCGCCCGGTTCGCCCGACTCGGATGCCGCCCGGAACCCCTACTCGCCCAGCGCCTCGCGCGCCGCGGTCCGGGCCGCGACTGCGGCGGGGAAACCGGCGTAGCCTGCGGCGTGGTAGACGACCTCTGCGATTTCGTCCCTGTTCAGGCCGTTGGTGAGGGCTATCCGGACATGGGTCCGCAGCTCCGTCTCCGCACGCAGCGCGATCAGCAGGCCCAGCGTGACCAGGCTACGGTCCCTGGGGCTGAGCCCCTCGCGGCCCCACAGCGCGCCCCAGACACTGGTGAGACCGATGTCCACCAGTTCCTCGCCGATACGACCGTCGCGCAGGTCGACATCCCCCTCCGGGAAAACCCCGGGCAACGCCGCACGCATGGCCTTCCAGCCGACGGCTCGCAGATCGTCGGGGGCTCCCGACACCGTCGCGGGGGGATCCTGGACGTCCTTGGGTGTCATGTGCGACTCCTCTGACACAGCTCTGTGTGGTTCGCCTGAGCGAAAGTTAATTCAAACGATCGGTACAATCAATGGCTTCGTGGACCGAGCCGCCAGCGGCTCACGGTCGAAAAACCGCAGTCCTCGACAAAAGGAACCACCGATCGCCGACCGACCTGTGCTGAGGGCCCCGCCCTCGGCGGGGCCCTCAGCACAGGCGCGCGACGACTCGGGCTACTTGAACGTCGTGACCCGCTTGCGGAACCTCCACACGTCACCCTCGCGGACCAGCGTGTCCTCATAGGCCCCCACGAGCTGCACCCCCCAGCCCTCCTCGCCACGCGCGAAGAACACCAGGTTGCTGCTGACGGTCACCTCCTCACCGGGCGGCGAGGTGAGCAGGATGTTGCCGACCATGTGCACCTGCGGGGTCTGCGGCGCGAACGCCCCATAGGCCTTGCGGATGGCCTCCCGGCCCTCGAAGGTGCCCTGACCGACGATCTCGGCCACGCCGTCCTCGGTGAAGAGGTCGGGAATGACATCGGTGTTCCCGGAGTCGATCGCGTGGGCGTATGCGGCGATGGCGGCCTGCACACCGGCCAGGGCGGCCTCAGCGGTAATGGTCATAGATCTTCTCTCCCAAGTCAGTACAGAGGTTGGAGTGGCGCAGGGCCCACAGCGCGTCGGCCCGCAGTTCGACAGCAGGCACCCGAACCCATTTTTCGACTACCAAGTCTATTGATACACCAGCCCCAAGGAGGTGGGATATTTACAGTCAACCATCTTGTTGACCGATCGGTACAAACTCAATAACATGCCGCCGATCGGTACCGGGACTGCCGACGGAGGAGGCGTTTATCGTGACGAAGCGTTGGAAGCAGCGGCCGCCGGGCTCGACCTGGGGCGACTGGGGTGACGACGACGAGCTGGGCCGGATCAACCTGCTCACCAAGGAGAAGGTCCTCCAGGGCGTGCGCGAGGTCGAGCACGGCCTCACCTTCAGCCTGAGCCTGCCGCTCGACTACCCCGGCGGCTCGGCCATGAACCAGCGACGCTACCCCCCGATCCTGCGCCCCACCGAGGACCTCGCCCACAAGCAGGACGTCTTCTACAACGTCGTCGCCCGCGAACAGATCGACCCCTCACTCATCGACGTCTGGTCCGACGACGTCGTCACCCTCTGGCTCCAGTACTCCACCCAGTGGGACGCCCTCGCCCACCAGGGCGCCGAATTCGACGCCGACGGCGACGGCATCCCCGAACCCCTCTACTACAACGGCTACCGCGCCCACACCGACATCACCGGACCCCAGGAAAACGTCAAGAACGACGGCAGCGGCAGCCTCAGCCACGCCCACCACCTCGGCATGGAACACATGGCCGAACACGGCGTCCAGGGCCGCGGCGTCCTCATCGACATCGCCCACCACCTCGGCACCGGCTACCAGCCCGTCAACTTCAAACAGCTCCAAGAAATCATGACCGCGGACAACGTCACCGTCGAACCCGGCGACATGCTCCTGCTCCACACCGGCTTCGCCACCCAGATCCTCGCCTGGGGCAAGAACCCCGACCCCGTCGCCATCCACCAGACCGCCGCCTACGTCGAGGCCGACGACCCCGACCATCTCCTCAGGATCACCCAGTCCCAGATCACCGCACTCATCTCCGACAACTACGCCGTCGAAGGCGTCGGCGTCACCCAGGCCCAGGGCCCCCACACCCTCCTGCCCATCCACCACCTCTGCCTCTTCAAACTCGGCGTCCCCCTCGGCGAACTCTGGTACCTCCACGACCTCGCCACCTGGCTCCGCCAGCACAACCGCACCCGCTTCCTCCTCACCGCACCACCCCTCAACCTCCCCGGCACACAAGGCAGCCCCCTCACCCCCATCGCCACCGTCTGACAACGGAGCCGAACCGGAACAGAGGGGGGAGAGAGGCCCCGGGACTTCGATCCCGGGGCCTTTGCGCAACGGCGCCGCGCGTGGGACGGGCGGTCCCCCGACGCACCGTCCGGTCGAGGAAACCGGAAGACGGGCCCGGGGTCCGCTGTCCCCCTGCATACAAGGCTGTTCGACGCGGACCACGGGAGCCTGTTTCAATCAGCACATCGTCACGTCGAGCGGGGAGAGAACAGATGCCACGACCGCCGGGCCACGGACCGGGCTTCGAGGTCAGACGCCAGAAGATCATCGACATCGCGGCGTCGCTGTTCGCGCAGCAGGGATACGCGGCGACCTCGATCAACGACCTGGGACGCGCGGTCGGGCTCGCCAAGGGCGCCCTGTACTACTACATCGGGTCCAAGGAGAACCTGCTGGTCGAGATCCAGTCCCGGGTGATGGGCCCGCTCCTCGCCCGCGCCCGTCAGATCGCGGAACTCGACGCCGGCCCGCTGCTCCGGTTGCGTCTGCTCTCGGAGTCGCTGCTCACGATCATCTTCCGCAGGCTCGACCACATCTGGGTCTACGAGCACGACTACCGCTCCCTGAGCGGCGAGGAGCTCAAGACCCTGCTGGGACAGCGTGCCGACTTCGAGCAGGTGGTCGCGGGGCTGCTCTCGGAGGCCATGGAACAGCACGTCCTCCGCACGATGCCGGCGCGGCTGGCGACCCTGCAGTTCCTCAACCTGCACAACCACACCTACCAGTGGGTGAACCCGGAAGGGCAGTGGGACGCGGAGTTGCTGTCCCGGGAGTACTGCGCGACCCTGTTCCGCGGCTTCGGCGCGCCGGACCACGCCCTGCCGAAGATCGAGGAGCAGGCCGAGGCGTTCAAGCAGGAACACCCCGGGCTGTCGCTCGACCCCGAGACGGAGTGGCAGCAGCTCTCCGCCACGGGCTGACGGGCGGTCGGGCCGGCTCCACTAGCCGACGAGGCTCGGCATGTCCCGGCGGTCCGGCCGCGGGGCCGCGAGGAGTTCCTCGGACACGGCACGCACCGTGTTGACCACCAGCGGGACCATGAGCTCCAGCGCGGAACGGCCGTCGCCGACCACCGATATCGCGCCGAGCGGCCCCCGGGACCCCCGCAGTGCGAGGCCGACGCAGCCGAGGTCGGGGAAGCACTCCCCCCGCTCGATCGCCACTCCGTTGCGGCGCCGTATCAGGCCCAGTTCGCGGTGCAGTTGGTCGAGACGGCCGATACTGTGCGGGGTGCGTCGCTCGATCACCTGCGCGTACCAGGCGTCGATCTCCTCCGGGGCCAGCCAGGCGAGCATGGCCTTGCCGAGCCCGGTGCAGTGCGCGACCGCCCGGCCGCCGACCTGGGACGGGATGTCCGCCGCGGCCCGGCCGCCCACCTTGTCCAGGTAGTAGATCTCCGGCCCGTCGAGCACGGCCAGGTGGACGACCATCCTGGTGCGCACCGCCAGATCGAGAAGATGCGGTGCGGCGGCCGCCCGCAGCGCGCTGTGGCCTGTCTCCCGGCCGCCCAGGCCGAGCGCCCGGCTTCCCAGCCCGTATCCGGCCGCTGTGTGATGCAGCCAGTCCAGTCGGACCAGCTGGTCGAGAATGCGATGCGTCGTCGAGCGGGGCAACTGTGTGCGACGGGAGACGGCTTCGAGCGTCAGGTGGGTCTGCGGACGTTCGAAGAGATCCATGATCAGCGTCACACGCTCCATCATCGACGGAGGCAGCGCATGACCGTCGGCCTCGGTTGCACGCTCACTCAGGCGAAGGGCAGACGTCATCGTCGGTGCCTCTCTGCTCAAACTGAAATCAATTCTAGTTCGGCGCCGACGCCAAACTACAACGCCGTCGGCCGCAGAGAAAGGGTCGTGCACCCACTTGTTTGGGGCGGTTGGTCTAATATTCAGGGAAAATAAAAAAGCGTACCGCTCAGCGGGAAACCGTTCCCGTGAGCGGTACGTCGGGTGTTACTCAGCTGCCGGTGAGGTCCAGGGCGATGTCCACGATCATGTCCTCCTGGCCGCCGACCAGACCGCGTCGGCCGACCTCCTCCAGGATGGTGCGGGCGTCGAGGCCGTACCGCTCGGCCGCGGCCTCGGCGTGGCGCAGGAAGCTGGAGTAGGCACCGGCGTAGCCGAGGGTGAGGGTCTCGCGGTCCACGCGTACCGGCCGGTCCTGCAGCGGTCGTACGAGGTCCTCGGCGGCGTCCTGGAGGGCGTGCAGGTCGCAGTCGTGCTTCCAGCCGTGGAGGTTGGCGACGGCGACGAACGGTTCGATCGGGCAGTTGCCCGCGCCGGCGCCCTGCCCGGCGAGCGAGGCGTCGACCCGGGTGACCCCCTCCTCGACCGCCACCACCGAGTTGGCGACCGAGAGCGAGAGGTTCTCGTGGGCGTGGATGCCGATCTGGGTCTCCGGGTCGAGTACGTCCCGGTAGGCGCGGATGCGGTCGCGGACTCCGTCCATGGTGAGCCTGCCGCCGGAGTCGGTGACGTAGACGCAGTGGACGCCGTAGGACTCCATGAGCTTCGCCTGTCCGGCGAGGGTCTCGGGGGAGGCCATGTGCGCCATCATCAGGAAGCCGGACACGTCCATGCCCAGCTCCCGCGCGGTCGCGATGTGCTGTGCCGCCACGTCCGCCTCGGTGCAGTGGGTGGCGATGCGCACCGAGCGGACGCCGAGGGCGTAGGCGCGCTTGAGTTCGGCGATGGTGCCGATGCCGGGCAGCAACAGGGAGGTGAGCACCGCGCGGTCGATCGCGTCGGCGGCCGCCTCGATCCACTCCCAGTCGGTGTTGCTGCCGGGGCCGTAGTTGAGACTGCCGCCGGCCAGACCGTCGCCGTGGGCGACCTCGATCGCGTCCACGCCCGCCCGGTCGAGGGCCGCGGAGATCTTGGACACGAACTCGGGGGTGATCCGGTGCCGGATGGCGTGCATGCCGTCCCGGAGGGTGACGTCCTGCACGTAGAGCCTGCGAGTCACTTCGTCACCTCACGGGTCCGGTCGGCGATGCGCTCGGCGACGCGCAGTGCGGCCGAGGTCATGATGTCCAGGTTGCCGGCGTAGGCGGGCAGGTAGTGCGCGGCGCCCTCCACCTCCAGGAAGACGGACACCTTGGTGGTGGGCATCTCGGAGACGTCGTCGGGCAGCAGGGTGTGCACCGGGTCACCGGCCGCGATCGGGGTGAACTGGACCTCCTGCTTGAGCCGGTAGCCGGGCACGTACTCGGCGACCGCGGCCACCATCTCCTGCACCGAGGCACGGATCGCGTCGTGGTCGGCGTCCCCGGTCAGGCAGTACACCGTGTCCCGCATGATGAGCGGCGGTTCGGCCGGGTTCAGGACGATGACGGCCTTGCCCCGGCGCGCACCGCCGACCTTCTCGATGGCGCCGGCCGTGGTCTCGGTGAACTCGTCGATGTTGGCGCGGGTACCGGGCCCGGCCGACCTGGACGCGATCGAGGCGACGATCTCGGCGTAGGGCACCGGGGTGACACGGCTCACCGCGTACACGATCGGGATGGTCGCCTGGCCGCCGCAGGTGACCATGTTCAGGTTCTCGACATCGTTGGCGACGTGTTCGTCCAGGTTGACGGGCGGCACGACGTACGGGCCGAGGGCCGCCGGGGTCAGATCCACCAGGCGTTTGCCGTACGGGGCGAGCTTCTTGGCGTTCTCGACGTGGGCCTTGGCCGAGGTGGCGTCGAAGACGATGCCGATGTCGTCGAAACCGTCCATGCGGATCAGGCCGTCCACGCCCTCGTGCGTGATGGGAACCTTCAGACGGGCGGCGCGCGCCAGCCCGTCCGACTCCGGGTCGATGCCCACCATCGCGGCCACCTCCAGGGTGTCGGACAGGCGCAGCACCTTGATCATCAGGTCGGTGCCGATGTTGCCGGAGCCGATTACGGCCACCTTGGTCTTCGTCATCCTTCTTGGTCCTTGGGTGAGAAGGTCGCGGTCACCGAGCCGAGGCCGCCGGTCATCTCGGCCCGTACGGTGATTCCTGGCGGTGTCGGCACGAGCGGGCCGAGGGCGCCCGACAGGACCACCTGCCCGGCGCGCAGCGGGTCGCCGAACTCCCGGGCGGTGCGCGCCAGCCAGAGCAGTGCGGCGAGGGGGTCGCCCAGGCAGGCGGCGCCGTTGCCCTGGGAGGCGAGCTCGCCGTCGGCGTAGAGCCGCATGGTCACGTCCCGGGGGGTGAACTCCCCCAGTCCGACCCGCTGCCGGCCGAGCACGAACAGCCCGCTGGAGGCGTTGTCGGCGACCGTGTCCGTGATCGCGATGTCCCAGCCGGTCACCCGGCTGTCGACGATCTCCAGTGCGGCCACGGCGTAGCCGACCGCCGACCGGACCCGGTCGAGGTCGAGGTCGTCGGTGTCCAGATCGGCGGCGAGCACGAACGCGATCTCCGCCTCGACCCGGGGCTGGAGCAGCCGGCCGCTGGGGACGGCCGGCAGACCGGAGACGTCCATGTCGTCTAGCAGGACGCCGAAGTCGGGCCGGTCGACGCCCACTTGGCGCTGCACCGACTCCGACGTCAGCCCGATCTTGCGCCCGACGACCCGTGCACCGGCGGCGATCCGCTCGCCGATGACGCGCCGCTGGACGGCGTACGCGAGGCTGATGTCGGTCGGTCCGAGCAGGTCCCGTACGGGTGCACAGGGCCGGTGGTCACGGGCCGCTACGGTGAGCCGCGTAGCCGCCTCCGCCACCGCCGTCTCCCGGTCCGCGACCGCCGCCGGTTCCCAAACGTCTGTCATTGCCATCCTCATCTCGTGCCGGCCTTCAGCCTGGGCCGTTGTCCGGGGCGACTGTTCCGGGTGTTCCGCTCACCGGGACTGGAATGCCGGGGACACGGCGGGTCCCGCTGACCGGCCGCACAGTCCTTTCGTCACCGGTGCCGAGGCCGTCGCCGACGGGGAACGACGGCCGGAACCGGGCGGGTCGAGGGCGCTGCTCGCGGCCGGCGGCTTCGGCCACGACCGCGGCGCGCCCCCGCCCCGTCCGGGATCGGTCCAGGGGCGGTCCGCGGGCCGGCGCACGGGCGCACGGGTCCTGGACCCGGACGGCCGGCCGATCGACGGCCGTGCGCCACCGGCGGCACCGCCGCCACGATGCCCGGACGCGCGTGTCCCGGTGGGGGGCACTCCGAGCGCTTCGAGTCCCTCGTTCGCCTGTCCGGCGGTCCTGGACTCGGCCGGCACGACGGGCCGGGACGGGCGCCGGGCGAGGACCGGCACGGCATCCGCACCCGGGACGCGGCGGGTGTACCGGGCACGGCGGCGTGCCGCTCTCACCCCGCCACGATCAGCCGCGCGGCCATTCGCAGGTCGGCGTTGCCCTGCTCGGTGGAGATCTCTTCGGTCAGCATGGCCACGAACACCCCCCACCAGCAGTAGACGAGCAATCGCACCCTGCTGCGCTCGGTCGCCGCGTCCGCGCGGCCACCGAGAAGTCCGAGGAGTCGCTGTCCGAGCGCGCTCTCCACGATGTCGATCCGGGTCGGGACGTCGCTCGTGTACTCCGTGAACGACGACAGCGTCACCGCCGAAGCCAGCAGCCGGCTGCCCAGCAGCTTCCCGCTGAGCGCCACGAGCGTCTCGCCCGTCTCGGTCGCACGGTCCACCCCCTCACCGGCCCCGGCGCCGCAGTCGCGGCCGCCCAGGAACTGGTCGATGTGCCACTCGAGGACCGCCAGGAACAGGTACGGCTTGGACGGGAAGTAGCGGTACAGCGTGGCGATCGCGACGCCGGCCTCCTTGGCCACGTCGTGCATCTGCACGTTGGCCAGCCCCTCGCGCGTACCGAGGTCGGAGGCGGCGCGCAGGATGCGGACCCGGCGGGCGGCCTGGCCGCTCGACATCGGTGCGGCGGGCTGCCGTGCGGCCATGGACCTCGCCACTCGGTTCTCCCCCTGCGTCGGGTGCTGCCGCCGGCCCGCGCTCAGTCGGCCCCCGGTCGGGTCAGGAAGGCCGTCACCGTGCTCTCCCAGGCCTCCTTCTGCTCGATCATCGCCCAGTGCCCGCAGTCCGGCAGCACATGCAGCTCGGCCCTGGGGATGGTGCGCATCGGCAGCAGCGCGCCCTCCAGCGGAGTGACCCTGTCGTCCCGGCCCCAGGTCAGCAGCGTGGGGGCGGTCACCTTGTGGAGTGCGGCCCAGATGGGCTGGTCGGAATGGTCCTGGGCGGCCTGCAGCGCGGCCATCGCCTGCCGGCCGTAGATCCGGCGGGACGCCTCCAGGGTGGCCGGGTCGGTGGCGCTCGCCCAGCGTTCCTCGATCAGTTCCTCGGTGAGCAGTGCCGGATCGTGCACCATCGAGCGCAGCCACCGCACGAGGTTGTCCCGGGTGGGGTCCTCGGCGAAGTCGACCAGGAGGTTCAGTCCTTCGCTGGGCGCGGGTGACAGGATGTTGCGGCCCACGCCTCCGATGGTCACGATCCTGCGGAACAGGTCCTTGTGGGCGACCGCGAGTCCCACGGCAACGTAGCCTCCCATGGAGTTGCCGATGACGTCGACGCGGTCGAGACCGAGGCCCTGGACGAAACGCAGGACCGCCTTCGGGGCGGCCACCATCGGGTTCTCGGCGGTCGGGTCGCTCACACCGAAGCCGGGGAACTCCAGCGCCAGGCAGCGGAAGTGCCGGGCCAGCGCGGAAAGGTTGCCCCGGTAGTTGCGCCAGCCCGTCACGCCCGGCCCCGATCCGTGCAGCAGGAGCAGCGGGGGTCCGTCACCGACTTCGTGGTACCGCAGGGTCCCTTCGTCGGTGGACAGTTCACGCAGGGTGTCGTCGTAGCTCGGTGTCATGACGGCCACCGTCCCATCGGTGACGCGGCCCACGCCGTAACCCTCCCGATCAGTGGGACGGCCTCGGCGCCGGACGGACCAGGCTGTCTACCGTCGCAGACGTACGTGACACCGGGGCCCGATGGCCGCCCCGGACCTGACCAATGTGAGGGGAGGGCCTGATGGGTGTTGGCTCACTCGGGTACCTGCGTCTGGAGTCCAACGACATCGACAAGTGGAAGGCGTTCGGTGCCGACTTCCTCGGTCTGATGCCCGTCGAAGGCGGTGATTCCGGGTCTCTGTCCTTCCGGATGGACGACTATCCGGCCCGCATCGTGGTCTCTCCGGGAGCCCAGAGCGGGATGACGGCGCTGGGCTTCGAGGTCCTCGACGAGCGGGAGCTGGCACGCCTGGTCGCGGATGTCGAGAAGGCGGGCATCAAGGTGACCGCCGGCACCGAGGCCGAGGCGGCGGAGCGGAAGGTCACGGGCTTCGTCAAGTTCAACGACCCGGGCGGGAACCCGGTCGAGCTGTTCTACGGCACCGTCCTCGACCATGTCCCCGTTCAGACGCCGCTGGTGTCGAAGTTCGTCACCGGTGACATGGGCTTCGGGCACGTGATCGTCTCCGCCGAGGACGCCCGGACCACGTTCGACTTCTATGTGAACGTCCTGGGCTTCATCGAGCGGAACACGATGCGTTCGCCCGGTGGTACGACGTGGTTCATGGGATGCAACGCGCGGCACCACACGCTCGGTGTGACGCCGATGCCCGGTCCCGGACGGCTGCTGCACTTCATGGTGGAGGCGGCGACCCTGGACGACGTGGGGCGCGCCCTCGACCGGGCCGGCAAGTACGAGGTGCCGATGATGCACTCGCTCGGCAAGCACACCAACGACCACATGGTGTCGTTCTACGTCTGGTCGCCGGAGAACTACGCCGTCGAGTTCGGCTGGAACGGCCTCAAGGTGCCTGAGCCCGTCCCCGTTTACGAGATCACGGACGGGGCGTTCTGGGGTCACCACTTCACCCCGCCGCCGCAGCCGGCCGGCTGAGCCGGTGCACATGGGTGAGCCCCAGGGCCGACGGGCCCTGGGGCTCACTCGTGTGCGGTGTTCAGCGGACGACGGTGACGGCCCGCTCCGGGCAGGCCGTCTCGCCGTCGCGGGCCGCCGGTTCGAGCTCCTCCGGCACCTCGCTGTCGAAGGGCAGCGCGTAGCCGTCGTCGTCCAGGCGGAAGAGTTCCGGTGCCGCCGCCGCGCATCGGGCGTGACCGGAGCACGCCGCCCTGTCAATGGTGATCTTCATGTGACAGCTCCGTCTCCAGAGGTGGTGGGCCGAAGGGCCGTGTCCGGCTCCCGGGTTCTCGTCGAGTCTCCAGCACCGCGCATTGTGTGCACTGAATATGTCCCAGCAGCCGGGAGTCACCGGCAAGTAAGTGCAGAAGAGCGGCGATCATCGAAGCACTGTCGTTCGGGATCGACATTAAGGCAACTCTTCTCTCCGTAGAAGGAGACCCCATGGACCGAGTACAGGGCAAGACCGTGTTCATCACGGGAGCCGCGCGCGGTCAGGGCCGGGCCCAGGCGGTCCGGCTCGCCTCGGAGGGCGCCGACATCATCGCCGTCGACCTCTGCGAGGACATCGCCACCAACGGCTACCCGCTGGCCACCGAGAAGGACCTCGCGGACACCGTGCGGAAGGTCGAGAAACTCGGCCGGCGCATCGTCGCGCGCAAGGCGGACGTACGGGATCCCGCCGGGCTCAGGGCGGCCGTCGTCGAGGGGGTCGCCGAACTCGGGCGGCTCGACGCCGTCGTCGCCCAGGCCGGGATCTGCCCGCTCGGGCCCGACCAGACCGCACAGGCCTTCCTCGATGCCGTCACCGTCGACTTCAACGGGGTGGTCCACGCCGTCGACGCGGCGCTCCCCCACCTGCCCGACGGCGCCTCGATCGTCGCCACCGGCTCCCTTGCGGGGCTGACACCGGCCACCACCGACAACCCGGCCAACGGGCCCGGCGGGCTGGGTTATTCGTTCGCGAAGCGTCAAGTGGCCGCGTTCGTGCACGACCTGGCGACGGTCCTGGCGCCCCGGCGGATCCGGGTCAACGCGGTACACCCCACCAACGTCAACACCGACATGCTCAACAGCGACCTCATGTACCGGACGTTCCGTCCCGACCTGGAGAACCCGAGCCGCGAGGACGCGCTGCCGTCCTTCCCCGCGACGACGGGCTTCGGCATTCCCTACGTGGAGCCGGAGGACATCGCCGACACCGTGCTCTTCCTCGTCTCCGACGAGTCCCGTTACGTGTCCGGCATGCAACTGCGGGTGGACGCCGCCGGCTACGTGAAAAGGCGGCCTCAACTTCCCACGTTCTGACGGTTGTTCACGGGTTCCGGGAAGGTTGTTCAAGGTTTCCCGGACACGGGACGGCAGTGCCGGGTGCGCCGGCGCCGGTGCGTCAGTGCCACCAGGGGATCAGCGCGTCGAGGTGGCGGCGCATCCGGTGCCGGGCCAGCGCCGCGTCGCCCTGTCCGATCGCGTCGAGGATGCGCTGGTGGACGTGGCGGACCTCGTCGGCGGCCGAGTCCCCGGGCAGCGACCGGTCGTGTCCGGCGGCGTGCCGGCGGAACAGCTCGGTGATGATGGCGAGGAAGAGCGACAGCACCGGGTTGTCGGCCAGGGCAGCCAGTTCGGAGTGGAACAGGTCGGCCTTGCGGGAGTCCCCGGGCGGGCCCTCCGTGGCCCAGCGCACGGCCTGTCCGAGGCGCGCGGCGACCTCCGTGTCCCCCGCGGCATGGCGGGCGGTGACCCTGGCGACGACGCCGAGTTCGATGGCGTTGCGGACGATCCGCAGGTCGTCGGCGGTGACGCCCTGGTACTCCAGGAAGAGCGCCATCGTGTCGATGCTGGCCTGCGGCTCGGGCTCGGTGACGATCAGGCCGCCGCCGGGACCGCGACGCGTCCGGGCGACCGAGTGGTACTCCAGGAGCCGCACGGCCTCCCGCAGGACGGCCCGGCTGATCTCGTAGCGGGCCAGCAGCTCCGTCTCCGAGCCCAGGACCGTGCCGACCCGCCAGCCGCCCGCGGCGATGTCCTCGTGGATGCGGGCGGCCACGACCTCGGCCAGTTTGGCCCGTGACCCCTCCGCGAGTTCGGGCTCGATCACCTTCCCCGAGATCCGGGTTCCGCGGCGCACGCGATGCTTCTCGATCCACGCCGCCACCGACTCCAGGTGGGCGGTCAGTTCGGCCTGGGCGCGGGCGCCGTCGTCCGCGATCACGGCGTCCACGACGGCACGGTGCTCACGGTGCGAGAACTCCCTGGCGGCCTGTGTCTCCGCCTTGGTGACGCGCCGGGAGGTGTGCGCGTAGCGGGTGGTGAGACGGGTGAGCACGTCGATGAACAGATGGAGCACGGGGTTGCCCGACAGGCGCCCCAGTACGGAGTGCAGCGGATCCTGTGACCCGAGCGACGGGACGTCCTGGTGCCGGAGTTCCGAGTCGAGCGCGGCCCGGAGCGTGACGATGCCCTCTTCGGTGATCCGTTCGGCCGCCAGGCCGGCGGCGATCGGTTCGAGGAGCAGGCGGGCCCGGAGCAGGTCGGTCACGCTGGTGCCGACGTATTCGAGGTAGATCACCATGGCCCGGGTGGCGGGACCCGCGTCGGGTGCGCGGACGATGAGGCCGCCGCCGGGGCCGCGCCGCATCCTGGCGACCTGGTGGTGCTCGACCAGCCGTACCGCCTCACGCAGCACCGCCCGGCTCACCCCGAGCCGCTCTCGCAGATCCCCCTCCGAGCCCAACGACTCGCCGACGGGCCAACCCCGCCGGATCACGCTCGCCTCGATGCGCTGGGCGGTCTGCGCGGCCAGTTTGCCGACCGGAACCTCCGCCTCGCCGTCGGCGGGCCCGCGGTCGACGGCAGTCGCCATGGCCAGCTCCTCCGGGGAAGATTGCGGATCCCCAGTCTATTCGTCGTCGGCGTGGAGGCGTGGCAGAGCGTCAGCCGGTGCCGTGATCGGGGCACTCGTCCCCCGGGAACGCCGGTGCCGACCGTCCCGGGGAGAGGTGCCGAGGCCTTCGGATCCGCTCACCACTCCAGCCGGAGCGACTTGAGGCCGTACATGTTGCCGTGCTGCCACAGCTCCTGGCCCGGCGCGAGCCGGTAGTCGGGGATCCGCCGGTGCCACTCCTCGATCGCCACGTTGAGTTCCAGGCGGGCGAGGTGCGAGCCGAGGCAGCGGTGCGGACCCGAGCCGAACGCGATGTGGTTGGTGGCCTTGCGATGCAGGTCCACCTCGCGCGGGTTCTCGTAGCGGCCGGGGTCGCGGTTGGTCACCGCGAGCGGGAGCATCACCATCTCGCCCGCCCTGACCGGGCAGCCGCCGATCTCGACGTCCTTCGTCGCCTTGCGCGCCGGGACGACGAACGAGTAGACGCGCAGGGTCTCCTCGACGCCGGTGGGGATGAGCGAGGGGTCGGCGAGGATCTCCGCGCGCTGTTCCGGGTGGGTGGCGAAGTGGTACAGAGCCCAGCCGATCGAGATCGGCACGGTGTCGAAGCCGGCCTGGAACATCAGGACGCAGAAGGCGAGCATGTCGCGGTCGTCGATCGGCTCGTCGTCGATCGTCCAGGTCATGGCGTGGGAGAGCAGGTCGTCCCGCGGCCTCTCGCGGCGCAGGGCGATCTGTTCCTCGAAGTAGGCGGACACCGCCCGCATGGCGGTCAGCTGGCGGGCGCCGTCCGGGTCCTCGCCGTGGGAAAGGTGCAGGATCTCCCGGGTCCAGGCGAGGAAGGTGGGCAGGTCCTCCTCGGGCAGGCCCATCAGGCGCATGAAGACCAGGGTCGGGAAGCGGCGGGTGAACTCGTCGAGGACGTCGGCGCCGTCGCGGTCCTTGAGTTCGTCGATCATCTCCGCAGCGATCCTGCGGACTTCCGGTTCCTTGGCGGCCACCGTGCCCGGGGAGAAGTAGCGGCCCAGCAGGCGCCGCCACACGCTGTGCGTGGGCGGGTCCAGCATCTCCGGGATCCACAGGAACCTCGGGTCGGGGTCGAGCGCCGTCACCGACCTGTTGGAGAAGGTACGCCAGTCCTGCAGCGCCTGCTGCACGGCCGGCCCGTCGGTGACGACCCAGAACCCGCGAGCGACCGTGCTGCGGAACCCGGAGTGGGCGCCGGCCATCTCGTCCCAGCGCTCCTGGTGGCTGAGCACCGGACCGCCGAGTCGGTTGTCGAACTCGTAGGCGGGCATCCCGTCGTACGTACCGCCGGGCTCGTCGAGTGTCGTGCTCATCGCGGCTCCTCTCGGCCTGCGTCCGCGGTGCCGCCACCGCGTCGATCTCGACCGCGACGACACCGAGCCAATGACAAATGAGTGTACTGATTTAAGCGATCGCGTCGAGAGGGCTGCCACTGAGCGGGAGTCGGATTCTGCTACACCCCCCTTCGATTCGGGGGCAGCGGCGGGAAGCGCAGGGGTCTTCCCGGCCCCGCGCCCCGCAATTGAGTGGACTTTATATGGGCAACGGCATCGGCGCGGCGGACGCCCTCGTCCGCCGCGCCGGTCTGCCGTGCGCTCGTTGCCCGCCGGTGACCTCAGACTTCCCCGGCCACGGGCGCCAGCTTCCGGCTCGCGTCGAAGCCGACCACCTTGGCGAGGGTGCCGCCGAGGATGGCGGCACGGTCCTCGTCGCCGACTCCCTCGAAGTTCTCGGCGATGCACTCGGCGCTGCTGCGGAAGGTGCCTTCCGCGTGCGGGTAGTCGTTGCCCCACATGACCGTCGAGAGGCCGGTGATGTGGCGGGCCTTCACGGCCGTCGGGTCATCCGCGAACTGCACGTGGATCTGACGGCGGACGTACTCGGTGGGCTTGAGCGGGTAGGGCCACCGGCCGTTGACCGCGAACAGCCGCCCCATCGCGGGCTGGTCCTTCGGCCCCCGGCTGTCGTCCCAGAAGCCGAGCCACCAGTCGGGGTCCTGACCGGTGCCGGTCTTCCATGCCTTGTCCATGTAGCCCATGAAGGAGACCAGCCAGCCGGCCGTGTACTCGATGAGGTTGAAGTGCAGATCGGGGAAGCGCTCGCACACCCCGCCGCCGACCAGGCTGGCGATGATGCCCTGCGGACCGGCCACGGCCGAGCCGACCGCGCTGCCCATGGTGCGGCCGGCCACCATGTCGTCGGTCAGGTTGCCCTTGCCCATGTTCATGGCCGTCATCAGGCCCCGGACGGTCAGCGCCGTCTCGGACACCTCTTCCCTGACCCGGACCCCGCCGGTGGCGACGTGGATGAACACCGGCAGCCCGTGCGCCTGCGCGGCCGCCCAGACCGGGTCGTACTCGCGTGAGTAGTACGGCAGCGGCGGGATCTCGGGGAGGAGGATCGCGCCGATCCCGAGCCGTGCGCAGCGCTCGATCTCCGCCACGGCCTCGGGGACGTCGGTGAGCGGGATCGCCCCCGTCGGACGCAACCGGGCCCTGTACCGCAGGTACCGCTCGGCCACATAGTCGTTCCAGACACGGGCGTGGGCCATGGAGAGCTCGTGGTCGTCGGTGAAGAGGACGAACAGCGAGAGGTTCGGGAACATCACCGAGGCGTCGACGCCGTCGAGATCCATGTCCCGGATGATGTGGTCCGGATCGCCGTCCGGCGTCTGCCCGCCGGACTGACGGTACTTGGAGATGGTCCAGCCGTCGAAACCGATGGTGTGCAGCTTCTTGAACTCGGTGTGGCCGCCGTCGACGATCGGCTCGTCGAGCGTGAACTCCTCTTCCCACAGGGCGCGTTCACGCAGTTGCCGGGGAAGCCGGGTCTTGAAGAGATCGACCGGCTCGATGATGTGCGAGTCGCCGGACACGACAAATTCCTTGAACACAGGCGGTACCTCTTTCGAACCTCGTCGTTCGTGGCAGAACCCAACCCGCGGATGATGCGAAGTTAGCTGTACCGCCCGGTCCAGTCAATAATTGAGAACACGGAATTCGCGATGGCCCAAAGATTTGAAAAGCCTGACAGATTACTGACAGCGGACATTGGCGTCGAACCCCCTCGATGAAAGCAAAATTGCTGATACTCAATTACGACAGGTGTGGTGAGCGTGGCCTGTGCAAACGGCTGTGGCCGGGTCTCGCGCTCGGCAGCGCGGGACCCGGCCACAGTGGCAGGACGGGCTCTAGACGGTCACCGGATCGGAGGCCGCGGTGCCGGCCAGCTCCTGCTCCTCGGACTTGACCGCGCGCAGCAGCACGATCGGTGTGGAGATCTTCCAGATGAAGTACGTGAACATCGGAATGGTGTTGGCCAGTATCCCGTTCCAGGCCAGCGGACCGGTCTTGAACAGGAAGACGAAGGCCCCGGGGATGAGCAGGGCCCCCAGCACCATGCTGAGCCAGCCGTACCAGCGCGGGAAGATCGGGCGCTCGCGCCGGTCGACGAACGACGCGTACCCGATCGACCAGACCTGCAGCACGAAGATGCAGGCGTTGCCGACGAACATGAGCCAGAACATGTCGCTCATCGCGGCCAGCACGTCCGGGGAGTGGATGTCCGGCCGGTAGGCCGCCGCGGCCAGGATCGCGAGCGGGAAGAAGAACCCCAGCGGAGCGACGACACCCGTGGTGAGCTGGATCATCGACAGCAGACCCCAGCCGCCCTCGACCCTGCGCATCTGAAGGCTCGTCACGATCACGTACGGGTACTCGAAGGGGACGGTGAGCACCATCAGCACGACGCACCACAGGATCCCGGTGCGGTGGTCGTGCAGGAACGTCACGATGTCCGCCGGGCTCTTGGTGGGACTCATCGGGGTGAGGATGCCGCCCGCGGCGAAGGCGGCGACGAAGCCGACCAGCAGCACGAATCCACACCAGGCCGAAATGCGTTCCAGTTTGAGGTACAGGTCTTTCCGCATGTGCAGCTCCCTTGTTCACCGACGGCGTCGGACTGACGCCGTTCCCTGACGGCCCGTCGCGTCCCGGCCGACGGGCCTGTCGTGCAGCAGCGCCGAAACCGGCGTCAGCGGCGCCTCGCGTCGACGCTCAGATGAGGATCCGCATCGCCTCGGGGAGCTCAAGTCCCATCTGGGCGAGGGCGTTGGCGTGGTACGCCGTGCCGGGCACGTGGATCATGTGCTGGAGTCCGACGTGGGCGTCCCGCCAGTAGCGCTGGATCGGGTTGCCGCGCCGGATGGCGTTGCCGCCGGAGCGCGTGAAGATCTCGTCCAGGGCGGACACCGCGCGCCAGGCGCAGCGCACCTGGTTGCGCCGTACGTTCGCCCGGTCCTCGATCGTCACCGGGCGGCCGGACTCGATCTGGTCGTACATCCGGCTGATGCCGTCGATGAGCTGGACCCGTGACGCGGCGATCTCGGCGGCGGCCTCCCCCGCCGCGTAGAGCACGTACGGGTCGTCGCGCACCTGGACGCCGGTCACGGCCACCCGGTCGCGCTGCTGGGCGAGGTGGACGGCGAGCGCGCCCTCGCAGATGCCGATGACCGCGGCCGTGATGCCGAGCGGGAACATCGACGCGAAGGGCAGCCGGTACAGCGTCTCCGTGAGCCCGATCGCATCCGCCGCTGCGCCCTCCTGGACGGACTCCTGCCGTACGGCGCGGTACTCGGGAATGAACGCCTTGTCCACGACGACGTCCTTGCTGCCCGTACCGGACAGGCCGATCACGTCCCAGGTGCCGTCGACGATCTCGTAGTCCGAGCGGGGCAGTACGACGTGCAGCACGGTGACGGGCATGGCGGGCTTGCCCTTTCCGTCCCCGAGGAGCGCGCCGAGGAAGTCCCAGCGGCAGTGGTCGCTGCCCGACGAGAACGGCCAGCGGCCGCTGAGCACATAGCCGCCGTCCACCGGCTCGGCGATGCCGTTGGGCATGTAGGGCGAGGCGATCCAGGTGTCGGGGTCGTCGTCCCACACCTCGTGGGCGAGCCGCCGGTCCATCTGGGCCAGCTCCCAGGGGTGGACTCCCACGACTCCGCAGACCCAGCCGGCGGCGCCGTCGTGCCGCGCGACCGCCATCACCGCCTCCGCGAAGTCCCGGGGATGCGCGGCGAATCCGCCGAACTCCTTGGGCTGCAGCATCCGGATCACCCCGGCGGAACGCAGCAGTTCGACGGTGCGGTCACTCAGCTTGCCGAGTGACTCGTTCTCGTCGGCCAGTGCGGCCAGTTCAGGACCCGACTCCTCGACACGGCCGACCACTTCATGCGCCACTCCGCACACCTCCCGGTGACTGGTCCCTCGCACGCGCCGCCGCGCGGCCCGCGGCGGGATGGCCTCAGTGTCGGGGCACCTGAGCGGCTCGCACGGCGCGCTTTCCGCTGACCGGGACAGGTGTGCCGCGGCGGGTGACGCGAGGGCGCAGCGCGGCGGACGAGCGGCCCCGGAGAGCGGAGAGCCACACCCCGGCGCCGTAGGCGAGGTCGTCGAGGCGACGGGCGACGCCGTAGCGGAGCGGATCAAGACTGGCTTGATCAGATCGGTACTCAAGCGCGATATCGGCCACCGCGGCGATCGCCGTGGCGCGTCGCATCCGGCCGGAGAACGCGCAGCCGACTGCGGTCAGCGGCCACCAGTGGCGGGTCAGCAGCGCGGAGGTCTGTGCCAGGGTGGCGAGGGCGCCGTTGCCGGTGAGCCGCACGGCCAGCCGGTACGGGTGCTCGGTGCCGTCGAGTTTGCGGGCGATGCGTACGGTGACCACGCCGAGGACGGCCGCCGCGGCCGGTGCCGACCAGCGCCGCCCGGCGAGCAGCGCGACGGCGAACGCCGTGCTCCACGGGGCGAACACGGCGGGTGCGACGGACTCGGGGTGCCGCTCGGCGAGGGGGTGGGCCCCGGTGCCGTAGACGGCCTTGCGCAGCAGCCAGTCCCCGAGGCGCGCCCGGTGCTCGTGGGCGGCCTTGACGGCGGGCTCGTAGCGCACCCGCCGGCCCGCCGCGATCAGTCGCCAGCACAGGTCGACGTCCTCCCCCACCCTCATGCTGTCGTCGAACCCGTCCCCCAGCGCGTCGACCCGTGCCACGACGCAGGCGGAGGAGGCCCAGGAGACGGGGGTTCCGGGGCGTACCGGGGCCGGGTGGGTGCCGAGGTCGAGGGACGACCGGGCGTTCTCGTACCGGGTGATCCAGGTCGGGTCGGCGGCGGGCAGGCCGGTGATGCGGGGTACGGCGGCCGCGACGCGCGGGTCGGCGAAGTGCCGGAGCAGGGTGGGGACCGTGTCGGGGTCCAGCACGATGTCGGAGTCGGCGAAGACCACGTACGGCGTGGTGACCAGCCGGAGTCCGGCGTTGCGCGCTCCGGCGGGCCCGGTGTTGGCGGCCAGGGCGACCAGCCGGGCGCCGTGCTCGGCGGCCACGGCGGCCACCGCGGCCGGACGGTGCGAGGCGTCGTCGACGGCGATCACGGGGTGGCCCGTGCCGATGCTCCGCAGCAGGCGGTCGAGCTGGCGCGGGCGGTCACGGACCGGTACGACGACCGTGTACCGGGGGTCGGCGGGCGCCGGGAGCAGGCCGGCGACGGGATGGGCCATGCCGGCGTCGAGCAACCGGTCGGCGAGAAGCGCTCCGGCCGCGTCGCGCACCAGGAGCCGTCGGCCGCCGAACAGCCGGCGCGCCCGCGGGGTCAGCCTCAGCAGCCGGGTCGGGAATCCGCCGAGGAGGGCCGCGCCGTCGTCGACCACCCGGGTGTGCCGGTCGAGTTCGACGACGAAGCCGTGGGGAAGTGTCATCGGCGTACGCCCTTCTGTCCGGTGGAGGCCGTCGCCGGTACACCGGGGCCCGGCCCGGGGTCGGCGAGCCGGCCCCGGCCGTCCGCGGTCCACGCAGTGATACGGCGGACTGTCGCGGCCACCATCGCGTCCATCGCCCGTCGCCCCTCCGCCGCCGAGGCCCCGGCCGGATCGCCCAGTACCCCCGAGGGCGAGACGGCGCGGACGCCACGGGCCACCAGCTCCGGGAGGAGGGCGGTCAGCGGGCGCGGGTCACCGGCGACGGCGTCCGCGAGGCGTACCCGCTCCGGCTCCAGGTGCAGCAGCAGGGAGGTCTCCGTCCGGCCGGCGTGTGCGTCGCCGCCGGGCGGGGCGCAGCCGGTCCAGACGGCGTCGTGGCCCTCGGCCCGCAGCTGGGTGAGGGCCGCGTCGAGGGTGGCGGTGTTGCCGCCGTGGCCGTTCACGAATGCCACCCGGCCCGCCCAGAGGGACAGCGAGCGTGTCAGTTCCACGATCACCGCGCGCAGCGCCTCGTGCCCGATCGACACGGTCCCGGGGAAGTCGGTGTGCTCGCCGCTCGCGCCGAACTCCAGGGCGGGCGCCACCAGCGGCGGGCCGTAAGGGCCCCGGTCGAGGGCGGTGGCCGCCCGGCGCGCGACGGCACGGGCGACCACGGTGTCGGTGTCCAGCGGCAGGTGCGGGCCGTGTTGTTCGGTGGACCCGATCGGCACCAGGACGAGCGCACCGGACGGCACCGCCGGCCAGACGGCGTCGGCCAGGACTCGCGGCATCCCGTCCCCTGGCACGGTCAGGCTGCCGGTGACTCGGCGGCTGCGTCCGGGACGGCCTGCGGAGCCGCGGGTACGTCCCCGCCGCCCAGCGTCAGCCGGAAGCCGGGAGGTATCACCAGGTCCTCGGGGCACAGCTGGTGCACGGAGGAGTGCCCGAGGCCCAGGACGGCCGAGTCGAGGCCACTGCGGAGGATGTCCAGGACGTTCTCGACGCCGGCCTGCCCGTTCGCCGCGAGACCCCACAGGTAGGCACGGCCGATCAGCACCGCCCGGGCGCCGAGGGCGAGTGCCTTGGCCACGTCCCCGCCGCGGCGGACGCCGCCGTCCAGCAGGACCTCTATCTGGTCGCCGACCGCTTCCGCGATCGCGGGCAGGACGCGGATGGTGGCCGGGGTCGTGTCCAGGTTGTTGCCGCCGTGGTTGGAGACGGACAGGGCGGACACGCCGGCGTCGACCGCGCGCTTGGCGTCGTCCACCCGGGTCACCCCCTTGAGCAGGATGGGGCCGCCCCACTCGGTGCCCAGCCAGGCGACGTCGTCCCAGGTGGGCGGTGCGGTCTGCATCCATTCGCCGTAGGCGCCGAAGAAGGTGGGGGCGTCGGCGCCCAGGGCCGTCAGGTTGGGCACGGTGAGGTCGGGGAGGCGCCCGGAGCGGGCGAAACGCCACAGCCAGCTCGCCCGGGGCAGCACCTGGGGGGCGAACCGGAGCATGGTCCGCAGGTCGAGCTTGTCCGGGATGGCGGGGCTGCCCCAGTCGCGGCCGTGCGAGAAGGACCAGTCGAGGGTGACGATGAGGGCCTTGGCGCCGGCGGCCCGGGCCCGGTCCATGCGCCGCACCATGGTCTCGCGCGTACCGCTCCAGTACAGCTGGAAGAAGAGGTCCGGCTGGGCGTCGGCGATCTCCTCGACCGGCTTGCTGGCGAAGGAGCTGAGCCCCATGATGACGCCCCGGCTCGCCGCGGCCCTTGCGACGGCCACCTCGCCGTCGGGGTCGACGGCCTGCACACCGGTCGGCGAGATGAGCACGGGCAGGGAGGTGGGCACACCCAGGACGGTCGTGGACAGGTCGCGCTCGGCGTGATGGCCGACGACCCTCGGTGCGAAGCCCAGCTCGGCGAAGGCCGCCATGTTCTCGTCGATGGTCCGGCCGCGCTCCGAGCCCGCCACGAGGGCACCGTACACCGAACTCGGCAGTTGCCGCTTGGCGCGGCGCTGCGCCTCGGCCACCGTCTCGAACCACGGGTTCTTAGGCATGGGTGTGGTCCCTTCGCGTCGGGATGAGCGGCAGCCCGGCCAGCGGGTCCTCGACGCAGTCGCGCACCGGCGGGGTGGTCCGGTGGGAGTGGTCCCCGGACGGCTTGGGAAGCCCGGCCCCGCCGGCCGGGCGCAGGGCGAGCAGCTTCTCGCCGTGTCCCTGGACGCATTCGGGGTCGGGGCCGTCCAGCGGCAGCCCGGTGAAGAACTTCGCGGCCATGCAGCCGCCCTTGCAGGTGTCGTAGAAGGCGCAGGAGGCGCAGGCGCCGCCGTGCTGCGGGGTGCGCAGCCGCCGGAACAGTTCGGAGCCGCGCCAGACCTCGCGGAAGCCGCCCGGCGCGCGGACGTTCCCGGCCAGGAACTCCTCGTGGATGGCGAACGGGCAGGCGTAGACGTCTCCGACCGGGTCGATCAGGCAGACGACGCGTCCGGCGCCGCAGAGGTTGAGGCCGGGCAGCGCCTGACCGTAGCCGGCGAGGTGGAAGAAGGAATCGCCCGTCAGCACGTTCTCGCCGTTCGCCAGCAGCCAGTCGTACAGCTCCCGCTGCTGCGCGGCGGTCGGGTGCAGGTCGTCCCAGACGTCGGCGCCGCGGCCGGAGGGACGCAGCCGGGTCAGGCGCAGTTGAGCGCCGTAGCGGTCGGCCAGGGCCTTGAAGTCGTCCAGCTGCGGGATGTTGTGCCGGGTGCAGACGACGGAGATCTTGAAGTTGCGCATACCCGCGGCGGCCAGGTGTTCCATCGCCCGCAGTGCGGTCGCGTACGAGCCGGGGCCGCGCACCGCGTCGTTGACGTCGGCGGTCGCGCCGTCGAGGGAGATCTGCACGTCTACGTAGTCGTTGCGGGCGAGCCGCTCGGCGTTCTCCCGGGTGATGCGCACGCCGTTGGTGGAGAACTTCACGCCCACGTGGTGGGCGGTGGCGTAGTCCAGGAGCTCCCAGAAGTCGGGACGGACGGTGGGCTCGCCGCCGCCGATGTTGACGTAGAAGACCTGCATGGCCTCCAGCTCGTCGATGACGGCCTTGGCCTCGGCCGTGCTCAGCTCGCGCGGGTCACGGCGTCCGGAGCTGGACAGGCAGTGGGCGCAGGCCAGGTTGCAGGCGTAGGTGAGTTCCCAGGTGAGGCAGATCGGTGCGTCGAGCCCGTACTCGAACAGGTCGACCAGCCGGGACGTGGTGGTCATGAGGTCCTTCCGATGACCATCGACGACTGCGCGAGGACGGCGAGGGCCCGCCCATAGCGGGGCAGTTCGTCGTCCGCAAGGCCGGCGGCCAGGCAGGCTGCACGGGCCGTGGGCGCGTGGGCGAGGGCCTGGACGACGGCCAGGAGCCGGCGGTCCTTGAGGAACGAGAGTCTGCGGGTGCCGAAGTGGTAGAGCAGCGCGCCGAAGGGTTCCGGTCGCACCGAGACCTGCGGATGCAGGTCCCAGGCGCCGTCGAGATCCATTACTGTCATGGTGCGGGCCTAGTAGACGCCGCACATGCCGTCGATCGAGACCTCCTCCAGGAGGTCCTCCGCCTCGATCAGCGAGACGGTGAGCGCGGTGTCGTCGGCCTCGGGGCCGGCCTCCTCGGCCGGTGCGAGGTGGAACTCGTTCATGCGGATCTCCTTTCGTGGACAATCCCGACGCTAGGTCACGGCCGTGCCCGGTGCCCGGGCCCGTCCCGGCCACTGGGACGGACCGTTGTACGGGGCAGTCGCCACGCCTTGAATCACCGGACCATGAGACGGACCGGGCACGCGCGGGGCCGGACTCCGGGCCCGGACGTGATCGTGGTGGGCGCCGGGGCGGCCGGGGCGGCGCTGGCGGCCCGGCTCGCGGAGGACCCCGACCGCAGGGTGCTGGTGCTGGAGTCGGGCCCGGTGCCGGGCCTGCCGCCGTCCTTCCCGCCGGAGTTGCTGGACGCCCGGCTGGTACCCGGTGCGCGGCCCGGGCACCCGGCCGTCCAGCCGTATCCCGCCCGCCTCACCGCCGGCCGCCCGTACACGGTCGTCCGGGGCCGAGTCCTCGGCGGCTCGACCACGGTCAACGGCGGGTACTTCGTGCGCGCCCGGCGGGAGGACTTCGAGCGGTGGGCCGCGGCGGGCGGCGGTCCGGTCTGGTCGTACGAGCGGATGCTCCCGCTCCTTCGCGCGCTGGAGACCGACCTCGACGACGGCGCCGGGCCGCTGCACGGCGACGGCGGGCCGGTGCGCATCCGCCGCACGGACCTGCGGCACCCGGCCGCCGTCGCGTTCGGGGCGGCCGCCCGGCGGCTGGGTTTTCCCGAGGAACCGGACAAGAACGCCCAGGACCCGCCGGGGTTCGGCCCGGTCCCGTCCAACGCCGTGGACGGGGTGCGGGTCAACACCGGCCTCGCCTATCTGGCACGGATGTCCGGCCGGCCCAATCTCCGTGTGGAAGGAGACAGCACGGTCCTCGGGATCGTCGTCGAGCGCGGGCGGGCGACCGGTGTCGTGGTCGAACGGCACGGGCGCCGTGCGACCGTGCGCGGGGGTGAAGTCGTGCTCTGCGCGGGTGCGTTGCGCTCCCCGCAGCTTCTCCTGCTCTCCGGCGTCGGGCCGCGCGCGGAGCTGGCGGCGCTCGGGATCCCGGTCGTCAGGGACGTGCCCGCCGTGGGCGCCCGGTTCGGCGACCATCCGCAGCTGGTTCTGGAGTGGGCGCCCCGGCGGCCGCTGCCGGAGCCGGCCGGCTCGTGGCTCGGCGGGGCCCTGCACCTGCCCGCGTCCGACGGGGACCACCCGGGCGGCGATCTGGAGATACTGCAGTCCCTGGTCCCCATGGCCGGGCTGACCAGCGGGCGGGTGTCCGTGCCGGGGGCGCCGCTCGCGTTCCTGGTGTCCGTCCAGACGCCCCGGCCGACCGGTCGGCTGCGCCTGGACCCCGCCGGTCCCGGGCAGCCGCCGAGCCTCGACCACGGTTATCTCTCGACGGCCGAGGACCGGCGGCGCCTGCGCGAAGTGGTGCGGGTCACCGCGGAGTTGGCGGCGACGGCCGACTTCGCGGAGGTCGGAGGCGGCCTCACGGACCCGGGGCCCCGGGTGACGGCCGAGGACCGGCTGCTCGACGAGTGGATCCGCGGGCACCTCGGCACCTGTCATCACACCTGTGGCACGGTTCCGCTGGGCCCCGCCGTCGACGCCTACGGCAGGGTGCACGGCGTGGCGGGCCTGCGGGTCGCGGACACCTCGATCCTGCCCACGCCGCCGCTGCGGGGTCCCGCGGCCACCGCCGTGCTCATCGGCGAACTGGTCGCCGACGCCATGCGCCGCGGCCTTACGTGAGCCCGGCGTGAGCCCGACCTGATCCGGTCCGGGTCCCGAAGGCCCGGTCCGGCCGCCGATGCCCTGCGGCGGGTCCCGCCGCGTCCGCGGTCCGGCACGGACGCGCAGAGAGCCCGCCGGGCAGGTGCACCGGCCTCGCGGTCCGCCTGCCACACCCGGTCCGGCGCCTCGGCACCGTCACCGTCACCGTCACCGGTCGCGAATGGCCGCGTACACGCCGCCGTCAACGAGGATGTCGACGCCGTTCAGGAAGCTCGCGCCGTCCGAGAGCATGAACGCCACGACCTCGGCGATCTCCTCCGAGCGGCCGGTCCGGCCGAGGGGTGTCGCGTCGATCATCCGCTGCATCGACGCCTGCTTGGCCGCCTCCTGCCGGCCCTGCGGGGTGTCGATGATGCCCGGTGCCAGCGAGCACACGCGTGCTCCGGCCGGACCGAGCCGCACCGCCTCCTTCCGCGCGAACCGGGCCACGCCGTGCTTGGCCCACGGGTAGGCCCAGGTGGTCTGCTCCAGCTGAGGCCCGACAGCCTCGCGGATACGGTCGAGGAAGTCCTCCCGCAGCGGCTCGTCCAGGATGGCCCCGACGGCCGGATCCGGGTTGTCGACCCGCGCGATCATCGGCGACATCGAGGAGAAGTACACGTGCGCGGTGCCTTGGGTGGCCAGCGGGCGCAGCGCCTCGGCCAGCAGGGCGGTCCCGACGAGGTCCACCTCGAAGATGCGCCGCCAGTCGGCCATGGAGGGCGAGATGCCGGCCGCGTGGGCGACGGAGCGCAGCGTGCCCAGCTCGGCGACCCGGTCAGCGAGCCCGGCCAGGCCCTCGCGGTCGGTGATGTCGACGCCGAACGCCTCGGCGTGCGCCCGGCCGGCCGCGTCGTTGAGGTCCTTCGCGACCGCCTCCACGCCGGCCGTGTCCCGGTCGACGAGCAGCAGCACGTCCACGGTGTCGACGAGCCTGCGTGCGCAGGCCTCTCCCATGCCGCGGCCGGCTCCGGTGACAATTCCTACGGTCGTCATGCGCTGCTCCTCGGTGAAGTACGTTCCCTGGACCGGCGCCATCGGCCCCGGGCGCGGGTACCGCCCCCGCCGGGACTGCCGGGCCCGGCGCGGAGACCCGTCCCGTTCGCATCCGGTGGCCACGGTCGCCGTACCGGCATGCAAACCGGTCGGGCTGACGGACACCGGACCGCTTCCGGACATTTTCCGGACGTGACGGCCCTCACACCGATTGTCCGCGACCGGTTCGACGGTCGTGTCACGGCCGCAGGGCCGGTGGCGGCGGCCGCGGAGACGGCGATGTCAGCTGCGAGGCTGTCCGAGCCGGTAGCCGAAGCCCCGGTGGGTATGGATCAGGGCGGGTTCCTCACGGTCCACCTTCACACGGAGCCGGGAGACGAGTTTCTCGATGGCCTCGGTCGCCCGGAACTCCCCCCAGACGTGCCGGCCGATCTGCTCCTTGGACAGGACGCGCTCGGCGTTGGAGAGCAGATGCCGCAGGAGCCGGTACTCGGCCGGAGACAGCCCGAGCGCCCTGGAGCCGCGCCAGGCCTGGCAGCCGGCCGTGTCCAGGACGAGGTCGGCGTAGGCGGCCTCGCCCGCCTCGCCCGCGGAGTGCCGGCCTCGCAACAGCATCTGCGCACGCGCCAGGACCTCTGCGGCCCGGACCGGTTTGGTGACGTAGTCCTCCCGGCCCCGGCCGAGCACGGGCAGGAGGGTGTGCAGGTATTCGCAGGTGATCAGATAGAGCAGCGGCGGCCGGTCCTCGGGCGGGATGCGGCGGCTGCGTGCCACTTCCTTGAGGTCGGGCAGCGTGGCGTCCCAGACCACCAGGTCGAAGCGCCGCCGGGTGATCTGCTCGATCCCCTCGAAGCCGGTTCCCGCCGTGCCCGCGACGCTGTACCCGGCCAGTTCGAGCGTCGTGGTGAGCAGATCGGTCTCCGAGGAGTCATGTCCGACGATCAGGACGTCCCGGCCGCCGGTACGGGACGGCGGCGTCTGGACCTCGGGATTCCCTCGCATGACGGGCCCTTTCGTGGTGTCGGGGCGGGCACCCCAGTCAATAATTGCCTAACTCAAGTAAAAGCACTACCGTCCTCCCCATGTGGAAAACGGTGCGGCGCGCGGCGTGGGCCACGGTCCACCTCTTCGCGGCCGCGGCGATGGCCTTCGGCATGTGGATCTTCATCACCGTGCTGCTGATCACCGCGGTCGCCACGTTGGCCGTGGTCGGTGCCTGGCTGCTCCCCGAGACGGTGCTGCTGGTCCGCCGGATCGCGGGGGCCAAACGGAGCCTGACCGCCGCGTGGACGGGCGTGAAGATCCCCGAGGTGTACCAGCCGCTGACCGGCACCATGCGCGCGCGAGTGGTCCAGTCGGTACGCGACCCCAGCACCCGCCACGACCTGCGCTGGATGATCGCCTACTGGTTCTACGGCGCCCTGCTCGCCCTCGCGCTGCCGCTGTGGCCGGTGGGACTGGTCGTCGACGGCGTGTGGTGCGGGCTGCTGCGCCGCGAGGCAGTCGTACTGCCGCTGATCGTGCGGCTCGCGGACCTGGAGGCCGACTGGTCGACCGCTCTGCTCAAGCCGTCCCCGCAGGCACAGCTCACGGCCCAGGTCGAGAGGCTGGCGCAGACACGGGCCGACGCGATCACCGCGCACGGCGCCGAACTGCGCCGGATCGAGCGCGATCTGCACGACGGGGCACAGGCCCAGCTCGTGGCGCTGTCCATGCGCATCGGGCTCGCCAAACGCGCCTACGGCCGTGACCACGAGATGGCGCTGAAGCTGCTGGACGAGGCCCAGGCGCAGGCCGAGAAGGCGCTCACGGAATTGCGGCAGGTCGTGCGCGGCATCCATCCTCCGATCCTCACGGACCGCGGCCTGGCCGGTGCGGTCCGGGCCCTGGCCGCGAGCAGCGGACTGGAGGTCACGCTGGACGACGGCGGCCTCGACACGGGAGTACGGGCGCCCGCCGCGGTGGAGGCGGCCGCCTACTTCGCGGTGGCCGAGGCGCTCACCAATGTCTCCAAGTACAGTGGGGTCACCCGCGCCGAGGTACACCTCGTCCGGGCCCGCCGCGGCCTGCGGATCAGCGTCCGGGACGAGGGCTGTGGCGGTGCCGACGAGACCGGCGGCTCAGGGCTGCTCGGCATGCGGCGGCGCGTAGCCGCGCTCGACGGGACCGTGCGGATCTCCAGCCCCGTCGGGGGGCCGACCGTGATCGAAGTGGAGTTGCCGTGCGTGTGGTGATCGCCGAGGACAACGCCCTCCTGAGGGAGGGGCTGGTCCTGTTGCTGACCTCGGCCGGGCACGAGGTCGTGGCCGTCGCGGGCAGCGGGCCCGAGGTCGTGCCCGCGCTGCTGGCGCACCGTCCGGACGTGGCCGTGCTCGACGTACGGATGCCGCCCTCCTTCCGCGACGAGGGGCTGCGGGCGGCGCTGGAGGCCCGGGAGCGGATCCCCGGGCTGCCGGTGCTGGTGCTCTCGCAGTACGTCGAGGAGTCGTACGCCAGTGAGCTGCTGGGCGGCGGGAGCAGCGGGATCGGGTACCTGCTCAAGGACCGGATCGGCCGGGTCGACGAGTTCCTCGACGCACTGGAGCGGGTCGCGGCGGGCGGCACGGCACTGGACCCGGAGGTCGTCACCGAACTCCTCACCCGCCGCAAGGACTCCCCGCTCGACTCCCTCACCCCGCGCGAACGGGAGGTACTGAAGCTGATGGCACAGGGTCATGACAACGCGACCATCGCCGGGACCCTGGTCGTCACCGAGCGCGCGGTCCACAAGCACATCGGCAACGTCTTCCTGAAGCTGGGGCTGCCGCCGAGCGACAGCGGCCACCGGCGCGTCCTCGCCGTGCTGGCCTATCTGGCGCACGCACCGCAGGAGTGAAGACCGACGGACCGGTCGCCGGGGTCCGCGACGACGGGCCGGGCTTCCCGGCCCGTTCGGCACACCCCCGATCCCGAGCGCGTCCGCAGCGGCTCTCGCGCCGCAGGTACCGGCCTCCCGGGGTCGGCCTTCCGGACCGTCCGGGCGAGGGCGCGGACCCGGTCCCGGAGCCGCCGGCGGCGTGATCCCGGCCCTCCGGGGGCGTGGGCTCAGCACCGCGCGGTGGCCGGGTCCGGCGACCGGTCATGACCAGGGCTGATCGGCCGGGTGCACCTGCTTCGGCTTGCGGCGGCCCGCGACGAGACCGCTCGCAGCGCCCAGCGACACCAGGCCCATGAACGCGGCGCCCATGATTCCCTGCACCCCGCCGATGGCGAAGTACATCGCCGCCGCCGCACCGGCGTTGAAGAGGAACAGGAACCAGAGGGTGCCCCTCCTCGACAGGAACGCCTTGATCTTCGGCTTCTTCGCGATGCGTGATCCCGCCAGCATCGACACGGCGATGCCGGAGTAGGTGGCGACGTCCTTCTGGGTGCCGTCGAGGACGGTACCGGAGGCGGAGCTCGCGGCGAGTCCGGCGACGAAGCACGACCACAGGAGCAGGTCGCGGAAGAAGGCCTTGACGCGGGCGAGGAACTTCATGGCGGTGTCCTTGGGGATGGGGGATGCGAGGTCCGGTCCGGCCGGTGGATCCGTTGCGGTCCGGGCCGTCCGTGGTCTCCACGATCCCGGCGCCCACCCGCCGCCACGAGGAAGCACCCTCCCCGGTCCGTGGTGTAGCGGGCTACACCACGGTCTCGGGGGTGCAGCCCGCTACACCCCCGACCGGGGGGTGCACGCCCTCGTTTCCCCGTCCTCCGACCGGGATCGTCGATCTCGGAAGTCGTTTCACGCTCACCGCGGTGAGCCGAGGCCCAGGAGGTACAGCCGTGCGGGCATCACAGCTTTCCCGAGTACTGGTCGTAGGAGCGTCCGCGGCCGGACTCACGACGGTCGAGTCGCTCCGGCGCAAGGGCCACACCGGCCCGATCACCGTGCTCGGCGAGGAGCCACACGCGCCGTACGACCGGCCGCCGCTGTCGAAGCAGGTGCTCTCCGGCGCATGGGAGCCCGAACGGGCCGCGCTGCGCACCCGGGAGGCGTTGTCGGGACTCGACGCCGAGTTCGTGCTCGGTGACCCGGCGGTCGCGCTGGACACGGCCGCACGGACCGTACGGACCCGGTCCGGACGGGAACTGACCGCGGACGCGGTGGTCATCGCCACGGGCGTACGTGCCCGGCAGTTGCCGGGACAGGGCGGGCAGGAGGGCGTCCACACACTGCGCACCCTCGACGACGCACTGGCCCTGCGCGCCGGCCTGCTGGCCGCCGAGCGGCTGGTGGTCGTCGGCGAGGGGGTGCTCGGCTCCGAGATCGCGGCCACCGCACGGACCCTCGGCCTGGACGTCACCCTCGCCGGCCCGCTCGCGGCGCCGATGGCCCTGCAGGTGGGCCCGCTGGTGTCCGGCGTCCTGGCCGACCTGCACACCGAGCGGGGTGTACGGCTCCGGCTCGGCACCGGCGTCGCCGGGCTCGACGGCCGGGGCGGCCGGGTCACCGGCGTCCGGCTGGCCACCGGTGAGGTGCTGCCCGCGGACGTGGTGGCCGTCTCCATCGGCGCCGTCCCGGCGACACAGTGGCTGGAGGGCAGCGGGCTCACCCTCGACAACGGGGTGGTGTGCGACTCCCGGTGCCGGGCGGCCGACGGGATCTACGCCGTCGGTGACGTGGCCCGCTGGTACCACGAGGGGCTCGGCCGGTTGATCCGCCTGGAGAACCGCACCAACGCCACCGAGCAGGCGGCGGCGGTCGCCGACGCAGTCCTCGGCGACGAACGGCCGTACACCCCCGTGCCGTACTTCTGGACCGACCAGTACGACGCGCGGCTCCAGGTCTACGGCTTCCTGCCCGCGGACGCCGAAGTGGACGTCGTGGAGGGTGATCTGACGGCCCGCCGGTTCGTCGCACGCTACCGCAGCGAGGGCCGGGTCACCGGAGTCCTCGGCTGGAACATGCCCAAGCAGACCCGGCTGCGCCGCCAGGAGATCGCCGACGCGGTCGCCACCGCCCCCGCCCACTGAGAGATCAGGAGAGATCCCATGAAGGTCATCATCGACGAGAGCAAGTGCGTCGCCGCCGGACAGTGCGTGTCCGCCGCCATGGACGTGTTCGACCAGCGCGAAGAGGACGGCATCGTCGTCGTGCTGAACGAGAACCCGCCGGCCGAGCTGGCCGATGCCGTCCGCGAGGCGGCGGCGGTCTGCCCCGCGCTGGCGATCCGCATCGCGGACTGAACCTCCCGCCTTCAGTTCCCCCCTCCCCCCACTCCCCCACGCGATTTCCGGAGCAATGCCATGACCGAGACGACACAGACCTTCCCTGCCGCGCAGCCCACCGAGTACCCAGGAGACAGGGCGGCCGGGTGCCCGTTCGCGCCGCCCGCGGAACTGCTCGCCCTGCATGAGGAGAAGCCGGTGTCCCGGGGCCGGATCTGGGACGGCAGCACCCCCTGGCTCGTCACCGGCCACGCCGCCCAGCGCGCCATCCTGTCCGACCCGCGGGTGAGCTCGGACGACAAGCGGCCGGGGTTCCCGCACCCGAGCCGGGCCCAGGCCGACAGCGCCCCGCACCACCCGCTGACCGTCTTCAACGCCGACGGCGCCGAGCACACCCGGATACGCCGGACGCTGACGAGCCCGTTCACGCGCAAGCGGATGGAACAGCTCCGTCCGGAGATCCAGCGGATCACCGACGACCTCGTCGACAAGATGCTCACCGGCCCCCGTCCGGTGGATCTGGTGACCGCCCTCTCGTTGCCGCTGCCCTCGCTGATGATCTGCGCGCTGCTCGGAGTGCCCTACGAGGACCACGAGTTCTTCCAGGAGCACGCCTCCGTCGCGACCCGGCGCTTCAAGACGGCCGAGGACGACCGGCGGGCGTCGGCGGCTCTCGGCGGCTACCTCGCCGGACTGCTCCGGGCCCGGATGGCGAACCCCCGCGACGACGTGCTCTCCGCCTTCGCCGCGCGCGTCGGGACGGGCGAACTCAGGATCGAGGACGCCACCCTGCTGTGCATGATCCTGCTGATCGCCGGACACGAGACCAGCTCCAACATGATCACCCTGGGCACCGCCCTGCTGCTGGAGCAGCCGGACCAGCTGGCCCGGCTGCGCGAGAACGAGGACCCCGCGTTCCTCGCGAACGCCGTCGAGGAACTGCTGCGCTACCTGACCGTCCCGCACCTGGGCCAGCGGCGGATCGCCGACGAGGACATCGAGATCGAGGGCGAGACGATCCGGGCCGGGGACGGCATCGTCGTCCCCCTTCCGGCCGGCAACTGGGATCCCGGCGCCTTCCCCGAGCCGGAGAGGCTCGACCTCGCCCGCAAGGCGAGCCACCACCACGCCTTCGGCTGGGGCGTCCACCAGTGCGTGGGCCAGCAACTCGCCCGTGTCGAGCTCCAGGTCGTCTTCGGCACCCTCTTCCGCCGCGTTCCCGGCCTGCGCCTCGCGGTCGGCCGTGCGGAACTCGACTTCAAGGGCGACTCGCTCGCCTACGGTGTCCACGAACTGCCGGTCACCTGGTAGCCGGATCCTCCGGACACCTCATCGGCTCAGCCCTCGCTCCTCGGATCCCCCGTACCGGGGCCGAGGCCGGAGCCCGGCGGGACGACCGCCGCGTCTGCCCCCTGGACGGAAGACTCATGATCGACAGCTTGCAGCGGTACGCTCGCCGCCGGCACCTCGCCCTCGACGCACTCCTCGCCCTGGGCCTGTTCGGGTGCTCCCTCCTGACCTGTCTGGGAGCGCTCGAAGGCCAGGACCCGCCCGGCGCGTGGTGGCCCACTGCCCTCGTGTCCGTGATCTCCTGCGCGGCCCTGGCGTGGCGCCGTACCCGCCCGCGGGCCACGGCCGCGCTGACGCTGGCCGGTGCCCTGGCCATGACCGCGCTCGGCCATCTGGTCACGGTTCTGCTGCTGGGCCCGCTGATGGTCGCCCTCTTCGCGCTGGCCGCCCGCACGAACCGCCGCACCGCGAACACCGTCGCCGGCATCGGGATCGTGCTGCTCACCGCGACGGCGCTGATCGCCGGGGCCTCCGACGAGCCGCTGCTGGTGAAGCTGCTCAGTCCCGCCTTCTGGCTGCTGCTGCCCACCTCGCTCGGCACCCTGAACCGCGTCCACAAGGCGTACCTCGAAGCCGTTCAGGCCCGTGCCGAACACGCGGAACGCACCCGGGACGAGGAGGCGCGGCGCCGGGTCACCGAAGAGCGCCTGCGCATCGCCCGCGACCTGCACGATGTGGTCGCCCACCACCTGGTCCTGGCGAGCATGCAGGCCAGTGCGGTGGCGCGCTTCTTTCGGCCGCAGCCCGACAAGGCGGAGCGGGTCCTGGCCGAACTCACCGTCGCCACGTCCGCGGCGCTGCGTGAACTACGGGCCACCGTAGGCGTGTTGCGCGACCCTCAGGACGAGGAGCAGCCCTCGGACCCCGCGCCCGGACTCGCCGGCCTCACGGACCTGACCGGCTCTTTCCGGGGCGCCGGGCTTGCCGTCGCGGTCAGCGTCGGAGGAGCACGGCTGCCGCTGCCCACGAGCACGGATCTCACGGCCTACCGCATCCTGCAAGAAGCGCTCACCAACGTCACCAAACACTCGGCCGCCCGAGAGGCCCGGGTACGTCTCGACTACTCCCCCGGCCTGTTCCGGCTCACCGTCACCAACGACGGAGTGGCTCATCGCCCCGGCTCACCCGATCCCCACAGTGGTTACGGCATCCTCGGGATGCGCGAGCGGGCCCGCTCGGTGGGCGGCCGTCTCAGCGCCGGCCCGCGTCCCGGAGGCGGATTCGAGGTCGTCGCGGATCTCCCGCTCGCACACTGATCGCCTGGCCCGAGCAGTGGCTTCGGCCTCCGGGCACCCTCCGTCGGGCCACCCTGTTTCCGGTCACGGCTCCGTCCGGGGCCCCTGTCAGGCGATGCGGAGGTCGGCTCCGTCGGCGATACGGCGTTCGCCGGCACCGGCGACGTGCCGACCGCCACCTCGATGTGCGCGTCCGGGGCACGTTCCACACCCCACGCGCGGCTCGGCCCCGGATGCCCGCACAGCGCTGGGGCCGGATCGTCTGCACCGGCCCGACCGGTAGCCGGGGATGTCCGGCTACCGGTGGGGCGGGTCAGGCCGGCGCGCCCGAGGTGCTCCTCCTCAGGATCGCACCCGCATCGACCTTCATCTGGAGACCGGTCACGTACCGCGACTCGTCCGAGGCCAGGAACAGCACGGCGTTGCTGATGTCCGACGTGTCGACGTACGGGATCGGCATGGCCTGGGTGCTGCGGAAGGCCTCCACAGCGTCCTCGCGCGTCGGGTCCTCCAGGTCGGGGCGGAAGATGCGGTACATCGGCCGGCTCTGGAGCATGTCCGTGTCGCAGTTGGTCGGATGCACGGCGTTGACCCGGATGAGTCCCGGTCCCAGTTGGATCGCCAGGTCGTGCACGAATCGGGCTACCGCGCGCTTGGCGTGGGAGTAGCCGGAACCGCCGGGGCCGGTCTCGGGGCTGTCGACACCGCCCACCATCAGGCCGGCGGACGAGCCGATGCAGATGACGGAACCCCCCTGGCCGAGGTGCGGGTAGGCGGCCTCGACGGTGTTGATGACGCCGACCAGGTTGACACTCACCGCGTCCAGGAAGCCCTCGGCAGGCACGTCCAGGCCCACGGGGGCGATACCGGCGTTCGCCACCACGACGTCCAGGCGCCCGAGTTCCAAGACTCCGGCGGCAACGGCGGACGCGAGCTGCGAACGTTCACGGACGTCCGCGCGGCGGGCGACGATCCTGCGGCCGAGCTTCTCGACGAGCCGCACCGTCTCCGCCAGGTCGGCCTCATCGGCCAGCGGGTAGTGGGCGGTGGCGATGTCCGCGCAGAGATCGACGGCGATGATGTCGGCACCCTCCTCGGCCAGCCGAAGGGCGTGACTGCGGCCCTGACCGCGTGCCGCGCCGGTGATGAATGCGACCTTGCCCTCAACTCGCCCGGCCATACCGGCCCTCCCTCGTCGTCGCGACGGACGGCTGCCGGGAAACACAGGTCCACCGACAGCCCGTCCACCTCCCTGCGTGCCACTTACCGACCATAGCGCCAATTCAGTGAACTATATACACTCATACATCTGGTGGCGATCCTGAGTCCGACGGGTTCCGGTCCACCGGTGGCACGCGATCACAGGGAGCGGCTGTGAGCAGAAGAATCGCGACGAACGCCGATCCCAGGATCGGCAAGGCCCTGGAACAGGCACTGAACGCCGGCGAGAAGGGCGTGCAGATAGCGGCCTTCCGCCACGGTGAGCTGATCGTCGACGCCTGGGCCGGCGAGATGGGGGACGGCCGGGCGGTCGACGGTGACACCCTGTTCCCCGTCTTCTCGGTGACCAAGGCCGTCGCGGCTTCCGTGGTGCACCGCTACGCGCAACGCGGACTGCTGGACCTCGACCGCCCGGTGGCCGACGTCTGGCCCGAGTACGCGGCCCACGGCAAGGGCGGCATCACCTTCGACCACGTCCTCAGCCACAGGTCCGGGGCGCCCACGATCGGGGCGGACACCACCCTTGAGGAGCTGTGCGACTGGGACACGATGGCGGCCAAAGTCGCCGACCAGCGGCCGGTGGCCGAACCCGGCACCCAGAACGCGTACAGTCCCTTCGCTTTCGGCTGGGTGCTCGGGGAGGCGGTACGCCGAGTCGATCCGCAGCGGCGGCCGTTCCTGGACATCGTCCGTGAGGAGGTACTGCTCCCGCTCGGTATGGACGACTTCTTCCTCGGCCTGCCCGACGACCGGCGCCCCCGGGTCGCCACGCTTGCCGGTGACAGCGCGCCTTCCTCGGACGACCCGCTGTTGCAGGCGGCCTCACCCGGGCATCTGCCGTTCGCCCCCTCGATGTTCAACCTGCCCGAGGTACAGCGAGCGGGCCTGCCGTCGGCCGGCGGCATCGCCACCGCCCGGGCGACGGCCCGGCTCTTCGCGGCCTACGCGGCGTCCGGGCACGACGGCGGTGACCCCTTCTTCACGGCCGGCACCCTGCGCCGTTGCCGCACCCCCCGGCCGGCCGACGTCGACCGCACCTACGGCTTCGTCATGCCGGTCGGGCACGGCGGGCTGTGGCAGTTCGCCCCCGGCGTGAGCGACACGAGCCCGGGCGGCGCCCTGACCGAGGGGGTGCTCTCCCACACGGGGGCCGGTGGCACGGTCGCCTGGACGGAACCCGAACTCGGCCTCTCCGTCGCCGTCCTGCACAACCGGATGTTCTTCGGCCCGCAGCAGATCGCCCCGTTCGGAGCGATCGGGGACGCCGTGCACGCCGTGGCCGCCGACTGGACCTGAGAGACCAGAGCTTTTGTCACGGCGGCGGCCGGCGTCGACCGGTCTGGTGCCCGGCGGACTACACCGGCTGCCGGTCCGCCGAGGCCTCGGCCGCCAGCCCGCGCATCACATGTTCGAGCAGTGCGAGCAGCACCCGCTTCACCGACTCCCGGTCCCGGGCGTCGCAGAACACGAGCGGCACATCGGGCGGCAGGTCCAGCGCCGCGCGGATGTCCTCGGCGTCCTCGTCGCACATGCCGTCGAAACAGTTGACGCCGACGGCGAAGGGAATGCCGCGGTGTTCGAAGAAGTCGACGGAGGGGAAGCAGCTGTCCAGCCGCCGGGTGTCGGCCAGCACGACCGCCCCGAGCGCGCCGCGGGACAGGTCGTCCCACATGAACCAGAAGCGATCCTGGCCGGGTGCCCCGAAGAGGTAGACCACGAGGGCCGTGCTCAGCGTGATCCGACCGAAGTCCATGGCGACGGTCGTGGTGGTCTTGCGCTCCACGCCGGCCAGGTCGTCGACGCCGACGCTGGCCTCGGTGATCAGTTCCTCGGTGCGCAGCGGCTCCGTCTCGCTGATGGTGCCGACGAGGGTGGTCTTCCCGACGCCGAAGCCGCCGGCGATGAGGATCTTGGCCGTCGCCGCGTCGGGCGAGACCGCGGTGAGGTCAGAGTCTTCGAATGCCATCGATCACTGCCTGAAGGAAGCGGGCGTCGGGGGTACCGGCCGCCGGGGGTGCGGAAACGGAGACGAGTTCGGTGTCGAGAAGGTCGCCCAGCAGGATGCGTACGACCGAGACCGGCAGGTCGAGGGCTGCCGCGACCTCCACGAGCGCCGTCGGCCTGCGGCACAGCGCGAGCAGCCGGTGCTGTTCAGGCTGAAGCCGCTGGTCACGGGTCGGCGGGCGGACGGTGCTGATCAACGCGATCAGATCGACGTCGGCACGGACCGAGTGGGTACGGCCCCCGGTCACGGCGTAAGGCCGGACGAGACGGCGCGGGTCGTCCTCCGCCCACGGGTCTTCCTCGGACCAGTGTCTCATTCATGCTCACCCGTATGTGGACCCCCGCTGTATTGAGGGAAGCGTGGTGCGGCGCTGAGGAACTGACCCACCTGCCGCACCAGCATCGTCATCTCGTATCCGACGTTGCCCACGTCCACCTCTGAGGCGGCGAGCACCGCGAGCCGGGCGCCGCCTCCGGCCGTGGTGACGAAGAGAAAGAGGTCGTCCATCTCGATGACCGTCTGCTGGACGCGCCCGCCGCCGAAGTGACGGCTGGTGCCCTGGGCCAGGGAATGCACCCCTGAGGCGATGGCCGCGAGTTGCTCGGCGTCGGCCCTGGCCAGTCCGGCCGAGGAACCGACCAGCAGCCCGTCCTCCGACAGCACGATCGCGTGCCGGGTCTCCGGGATGCGGTCGATCAGGTTGTCGAGAAGCCAGGACAGACCTTCGCGCGCGGTGTTGGTTCGTGTCATGGGGTGGTGTTCCTTGTCGGGCTGGTGCGGGTGGGCAACGGACGCTGGTGGGACGGGTGCACGGGCCAGTCAGGTACGGGTACCTCGTCCTGGGCACGAGCTCGCCGCGTGCCGTCACGGAGCGCGGCGAGCATCGAGCGGGCCTGTTCCGGGCGGCGCTCCTCCGCCTCCCGCCCCGGGCCATGGTCGGGTTGTTCCTCGCGCCGCTCCCGAAGCTGGGGGGCGAGGTTGGCCAGCCGGACCCGGCGCGGCAGGCGGCTCTGGCCGCCGGCGCGGTTGCCCACCGCGAGCGCGCCGTCCGGCACTGCTCCGGTCCCGTTGCCGCGCACACCCCCCGGGGGCCGGGCCGGTACGCCGGCAGGCTGGGTCGGCGCCGTGGTGCGGGTGCGCCTGGGCATGCCGGCGACCGTCGTCCCTTCCTGCGCCGTGGAGTCGACCGAGGCCAGGTGTCGCTCCGCCCGAGGGTCCAACGTCATCGGCGGGAGGTCGGCGACCGGCTCGGTCAGGTCGTGCGGGAGGATGACGACGGCCAGCGATCCCCCGTACGACGACGCCTGCAGGCTGGCTTTGATGCCGTGACGCTGAGCGAGATGCCCGACGGTGAACAGGCCCAGGCGCGGGTCCTCGCCCAGCGAGGTGATGCTGAACTCCCGGGGGTCGTGCAGCAGAACGTTGGCGGCCTCGTACTCCTCCTGCGACAGCCCCAGGCCGCGGTCCTCGACCTCCACGACATATCCCTGAGCCACCGGCAGGGCGCGGACGCGCACTTCCGTGTGCGGGGGCGAGAAGGTCACGCCGTTCTCGATCAGCTCCGCCATGAGGTGGATGGTGTCGCCGACGGCCGGACCGGCCACGGCGATCGCGGGCATCGGCTCGACCACCACCCGTGTATAACCCTCGATCTCGGACACCGCGCTACGCAGCAGGTCCGCGAGTGCCACGGCCTGCTTCCAGCGGCGCCGGGGCGCCGAACCGGACAGGACCGTCAGGCTCTCCGCGTTTCGCCGCATACGGGTGGCCAGGTGGTCGACGCGGTAGAGGTCGGCGAGCAGCTGGGGGTCCTGCTCCTTGCGTTCCATGCCGTCGATGACCGTGAGCTGTCGGTGCACCAGGATCTGGATACGCCGGGACATGTTGAGGAACACCATCCGCGCCCCCTCACGCAGCTCCGCCTGCTCCAGCGCGACGCTCACCGCGATCCGCTGAGCGCTGTTGAAGGCCTCCGCGACCTTCCCCAACTCGTCGGTGCCATAGTTGAGTTCGGGGAGATCGTCGAGGCCGGTCTGCTTGCCGTCGGTGCGCAGCCTGCCGATCAGCTCGGGCAGTCGCTCCTGGGCCAGATCGAGGGTCGCCTCGCGCAGGCCAGCCATCCGGCCGATGAGTGACCGCGTGATGCGCCAGGACAGCACGGCGACCGCGAACACCGCCAGCAGGGCGAGTGCGCTGCCGACCAGCACCCTGACCAGCAGCTCGTGGTTCCGGTCCACACTGTTCTGGGTGACCTGGGCCAGGTACTCGTTCTCCACGCCTTGCACATCGGTGAAGACACGGCCCGGTGCAGAGGCACGGGCGGCCGTGACACGGGGCACCTCGATACGGTCGCCGCCGCCCGCGGCCGCCACGGGCAGAGCCGCTTCGAAGGCGTCCAGTTCGACCCAGTCGCGGCCGTCCATGGTCTTCTCCAGCCCGTCCCGCATGCTCGCCGGGAGGTAGGGAGTGACCTCATTGGTGAGGATGGAGCTGCGCACAGCGGCCGCAGCGGCCAGAGTGGACCGCTCCTGAACGCTCAACCGCCCACCGGCCGCGGCCGCGTCGAGGACGGCCCGCTCCTCCGCGAGCGCCTCCGTCGCCCGCAGGAAGGACAGCGCGTGCGCGGCTTCCGCCGCCGTGGCTCCGCTGCCGTCGTCCGTGCTCAGCGTCCCGAAGAGGTTGAGCACCGACTGGATCATCGCGGAGTACACGTCGAAGACATGCCGCCGGTCGGCCTTTCCGCCGTCCACTGTGGTCCGCTCCGCGGTCAAGGCGTCCAGTCGCTTGCGGACAGTCCCCAACTGGGCCTGGTATTCGGCCGATCCGTCACTGGCTGAAGCGGTGTCGGCCTTGTGGAAGTCCGCGAGGATACGGTCCGTGCGGGCCCGCTGGGCGACCAGAGCGGCACGGCTGCCGTGCGACGACAGCAGCAGAACCGTCAACTGCCGTTCCTTCTGAAACTCGGCGACGCCCGGCACCAGCGCGTACGTCGTCTTCGCCGCCTGTCCGACATGGCCGGCCTGGCGCCACTGATTGAACAGCACGGCCGAGCCACTGAACCAGAGCAGGATCATCGCCACCGCCGGGACTACCGCGAGCGAGATCAGCGAGGCACGGATGCTGCGACTCCGGCCCGAGTTCGGCCTCATGCGTACGGCCTTTCCCCTGTGCCGGCTCACTTCACCCGCCGACGTGGGGCGGAGCGGAGGCGGAAGCGGTCTGTGGCGTGGAGCTGGGGCACCGGGGGCTTTCCTTTCCGGAGGGGAGGCGCGTAGTGCGACGGCGTCACCGGACAAACGGGCATGACGAAACACGGCAGCAGGGGCCGGGAGTTGAGTGGAGCACGGACGAAGGGCCGGGCAGGTAGCCGCTGATCAACGGCAAGCCATCCGCCCCGTCGCGCAGTTGAGGTAAGCATGAAACCGAGCCCGCCGAGCAGGGTCAAGCGACTGTGCAGGCATATCGTTATGGACGTTTAGGGTAGTCAGTACACTATGCGCGTAGACATTCTGACACCCCCTCACATCGAAACTCTTCTCACCGTCACGTTTTGGCTGATTACACATGGTGAAGCGGCGACGTACGACACACCGGGCACCGACAGCGGGCACCAAGCCGCACGATGGGGCACACTCATCGCACCCATGCGACGTGACGCACATCACATCGCGCAGGGAGTGCGAAAGCCCTTACCCCACCCCTTCGCCACTCGGACACGGAGAAGCCAATCCCGTACCACCCCGACCGCGGATCATCCAAGCCGACAGATTGGGGCGATCGGTCGAAAGGATCAGCCACGCCCTGGATCCACTGTTTTATTGACCATTCGGTACACGATTCAATAGCATGCGAAGAACCCGCGGGGGAGCCGGCGTTCGGTCGATCAAGACCCCCCGAATCCTGACGAGGACTTGAGCATGAGGATCGTTGTCACTGTGAAGTACGTGCCCGACGCCACTGGCGACCGGCACTTCGCCGATGACCTGACCGTGGACCGTGACGACGTGGACGGTCTGCTCTCCGAGCTGGACGAGTACGCGGTCGAGCAGGCGCTGCAGATCTCGGAAGGCCGGCGGCAGGGAGGGGACGACGACGTCGAGGTGACCGTTCTGACGGTCGGTCCCGAGGACGCCAAGGACGCGCTGCGCAAGGCGCTGTCGATGGGCGCGGACAAGGCCGTCCACGTCGAGGACGACGACCTGCACGGCACCGACGCGATCGGCACCTCGCTGGTGCTGGCGAAGGCGATCGAGAAGGCCGGCTTCGACCTGGTGATCTCCGGTATGGCCTCCACCGACGGCACCGCCGGTGTGGTCCCGGCCCTGCTCGCGGAGCGTCTGGGCGTCCCGCAGGTCACCCTGCTCTCCGAGCTCTCCGTCCAGGACGGCACCGTCAAGGGACGTCGTGACGGCGACGCCGCCAGCGAGCAGCTGGAGGCCTCCCTGCCCGCCGTCGTGTCGGTGACCGACCAGTCGGGTGAGGCGCGCTACCCGTCCTTCAAGGGCATCATGGCGGCCAAGAAGAAGCCGGTTCAGTCGTGGGACCTGTCCGACCTCGACATCGAGGCGGAGGAGGTCGGCTTTCAGGGCGCCTGGACCGCGGTCCAGGACGCGACCGCGCGTCCGGCCCGTACCGCGGGCACGATCGTCAAGGACGAGGGCGAGGGCGGCAAGCAGCTCGCCGAGTTCCTCGCGGGCCAGAAGTTCATCTGAACCACAAGGAGTTGCTGTCCCATGGCTGAAGTCCTCGTCTACGTCGACCACGCAGGCGGCGTGGTCCGCAAGCCCACCCTGGAGCTTTTGACGCTGGCCCGCCGTATCGGCGAGCCCGTCGCCGTCGCGCTCGGTGCCGGTGCCGCCGGCACCGCCGCAGCCCTCGCCGAGCACGGCGCCGTGAAGGTGCTGACGCACGACGCCTCCGAGTACGCCGACTACCTGGTCGTCCCGAAGGTCGACGCGCTGCAGGCCGCCGTCGAGCAGGTGTCCCCGGCCGCGGTGCTGGTCCCGTCCTCCGCCGAGGGCAAGGAGATCGCCGCCCGCCTCGCGCTGCGCACCGGTTCCGGCATCATCACCGACGCCGTCGACCTCGAGGCCGGCGACGAGGGCCCAGTGGCCACCCAGTCGGTGTTCGCCGCCTCGTTCACCACCAAGTCCCGCATCACCAAGGGCACCCCGGTCATCACGGTCAAGCCCAACAGCGCCGCCGTCGAGGCCGCCCCGGCCTCCGGTGCGGTCGAGGCGCTGGCCGTGACCTTCTCGGCCGCCGCGACCGGCACCAAGGTCACCGGCCGTACCCCGCGCGAGTCCACGGGCCGCCCCGAGCTGACCGAGGCCGCGATCGTGGTCTCCGGCGGCCGCGGCGTGGGCGGCGACTTCACCGTCGTAGAAACCCTCGCCGACTCCCTCGGCGCGGCCGTCGGCGCCTCGCGTGCCGCCGTCGACGCCGGCTGGTACCCGCACACCAACCAGGTCGGCCAGACCGGCAAGTCGGTCTCCCCGCAGCTGTACATCGCCAACGGCATCTCCGGCGCCATCCAGCACCGCGCGGGCATGCAGACCTCCAAGACGATCGTCGCCGTCAACAAGGACGCCGAAGCCCCCATCTTCGAACTGGTCGACTTCGGTGTGGTCGGCGACCTCTTCGACGTCGTCCCCCAGCTCACCGACGAGGTCAACACCCGCAAGGGCTGATCTTCCGCTTCTCCGGGCGATGGTGTGGAGGGCTTCCCCCGGATGGGGGTACCGCTCCGCCGCGCCCGGCGCTCCCGTCGCCTAAAGCGCGTTGCAGAACGCCGTGTTTTTGCAGGTCAGGGCCCGACCGCGGCTCTGCTGATCATGCGACCAGGGCGAGGTTGTGCATGCGGGCGACGGCCTGGACCGCGTGGTGGAGGCCCTCGCCGCGCTGCCCGCAGTCACGGAGGATCTTGTAGTTCTTCAGCCGCCCGATCCCATATTCGACCCGCGCACGGACCCGGCGATGCCCGGT
>NZ_JBEYVI010000052.1:0-75420 GCF_040643955.1 Streptomyces sp. NPDC047061 | reverse complement strand
ACGACGCCTCGACCTTCGATCTGCTGGAGCGCGCCGAATACCTGGCCCGCACCCTCGGCCGGGAGGCGGAGGCCGCCGACTTCCTCTTCATCCGCACGATGGGTGCCTACACGTCCATCGAGAAGGGCCGCGGGCAGTTGGCCCGCCGACTGCACGAGCTCGGCCAGGTGTCCTCCGACCCGGCCGTCCGACGCTACGGCCGGCACATGTGGGGTCTACATCAGTGGGACATCGGCAACATCGGTGAGGCGTACCGGACCCTCGTCAAGGAGGATGTCGCCGCTGTCGGAGGCGCCCTCGCCCCGGACGAGGAGACACCGCTCCGGCGGGACGGCAGCATTCCAGGGGAAGGGCCCGGCTGGCGGGCGGTCATGACCGCCCTGCACGGTGACGTCGACGCGGCGCTGGCCTTCGTCAACACCTGGGACACCCCGGGGGACCCGTACGCGGCCACGGTCTGGGTCTACTACACGACCATGATCGCTTCCATGGCCGGGGACGCCGAAACGGCACGGCGAGCCGGCGAGCGGTGGGCCGCTGCCCGCTTCGTCCGTCTCCGCGCCCTCATCGACCACTACATCTGGCTCAGCTGGTGCTGGGCACGGGCCCTCACCGGCGAGGATCCGGCCGGCGCCGCGGCCGAGGCCGAGGAAGTCCTGGCCGCCCACCTGCTCGATCCGCCGCAATGGGGCATCGCCTACAACTACGCACTGATCGCCGAGATGTGGCTGGCAGCCGGATCGCCCGACCGGGCCGAAGCCGCCCTCGACCGAGCCGACCAGGCAATCTGGGACTACGGCCAGCGTTATGCCGAAGGACTGCTCCTGCTGCTGAAGGCGCGCCTGCTGCAGGCCCGCGGTGCCCCCCTCACCGCGGTCCGGGCCGCCGCCCAACGGGCCCACACGCAATCCACCGCACGCGAGGCGTACCTGTTCGCGCGACGCGCCGAACGACTCTCTCAGGACCTGGAGGCAACGCATGACCGCAGGCCCTGATGAGGAACAGAGCGGGCTGACGGCCCTGGCCCGTGGGCTCTCGGCGCCGAAGGGCTTCGTCGACGCCAGTCTGGCCGTCCCTGCCCCCGGAACGATTCGCTTGCTGGGTGGCATCCCCGCGCCCGAGGCTCTGCCGGTCGAGGCGATCGGTCAGGCAGCGGCGCGGCTGTGGCAGGACCCCGACGCCGCGGTCGCGTCCCTCCAGTACTCGCCGGCACGTGGATCCGGGGCGCTGCGCGACTGGATCGCGAAGCGGGAGGGCGTCGACCCGAGCCGGATCGTGGTGACGAACGGCGGCATGCACGGCCTCGCACTGGCGGTGCTGACCGTCGTCGAGCGCGGTGCCACCGTCGCGGTGGACGATCCGGTGTTCCCGGGTTTCCTGTGGGCCCTGGAAGTGTCGACGACGCGGATCCTGCCGGTACCGGTCGTGGCCGACGGCTTCGATGTCGAACACCTCGCCCGGCGGCTCGCCACCGGTGCCCGGATCGCCGCGGCGTACACCGTGCCCGACTTCCACAACCCCGCCCAGGTCAGTCTCTCGACGCCGAAGCGGCAGGCACTGATCGAGCTCGCCGAGCGGTACGGCTTCTACGTGATCGTCGACAACCCGTACCGCGAACTGCGCTTCGCCGGCCAGGAGCAGAGTGTCGCGGCCTTCAACCAGTCGGACCGGGCGATCCATGTCAACACCTTCACCAAGACCCTCGGCCCCGGCTGGCGCGTGGGCTGGCTGGTGCTGCCGGACCACCTCGTGGACCCGGTGATCCGGCTGCGCAACCGCCTCGACGTCCACACCTCCTCGGTGACCCAGGCGATCATCGAACGGCTGCTCACCGACGACACCGAGTGGTTCGACCAGGTCGTGCGCAGCGCCACCGCGCTCTACCGGGAACGAGCCGGCGTGCTGATCGACGCCCTCCAGGAACAACTCCCGGGCGCCCTCGACCTCGTGGCCCCCGAAGGCGGGCTGTTCCTCTGGCCCCGGCTCACCGACGACGCCGTGGACCCCGCGGCGCTGTTCCGGCGGGCGGCCGCCCACGGCGTGCTCTACCAGCCGGGCGAGTACTTCGCGGCCGACCCCCGGCAGCGGTCATCGCCCCGGCACCTGCGGTTCGCCTACAGCGACCGCACTCCGGAAGAACTCCGGGAGGCCGTACGCCGACTGGCCCTGGCTTTCTGAGGACGCAAGCGAGCAACGACAGTCCCCTGTGGCGGATTCCCGGAAGGCTGCTCATGACCAACGTTCGGCTCCCCCTGCGCGCACTCGTCCCCTTCGCCGCCGGTTCGGTCGGCATGGGCATCTGGGCCACCGTGCCGGGCATCTTCCTGCTGTACTTCCTGACCGACGTCCTGGCCGTGCCGCCGCAGGTGGCCGGCCTCGCGCTGCTGCTGCCGAATGCCGCCGACATCGTGGTGCGCCCGTGGGTGGGCCGGATCTCCGATGCCAACCTGGTGGGCCGCGGCCACCGCCGGCAACTGATGGTGGCCGGCTGCGTCGTGGTGCTCGCCTTCGTGACCCTGTTCGCCGTGCCGTCGGACCTGCACGGGACAACCGCCGCGATATGGGTCGCGGTGGCGCTGGTCGCCGGCAAACTGCTCTACTCGTGCTACCAGGTCTCCTACCTCGCCACACCGGCCGACCTGGGCATCGGCTACCACGAGCGGACCCGCCTCATGGGCTACCGCAGTGTCGTGATCACCGTGAGCGTCCTGCTCGCCGGTGTGGCCGCGCCGCTGGTCGCCGGCGACGATCCGGGCGTCGGCGACTACACGAGGATGGCCCTGCTGCTCGGCGCGGTCATGCTTGCGGCGATGCTGGTCGGCATCACCGGCGTCGCCCGCCTCAACCGGGCCGCGCCGGGCACCCCGGCTGGGCCGGGAAGTCGGGGCGGGCTCCTTGTGGCGCTGCGCGACCGGCAGTTCCGCGCGCTGACCGCGTCCTATCTGACCGTCGCGATCACGATGAAACTGGTACTGGCCGCCATGCCGTACTTCGCCGAGTACGAGCTGGGCCGCTCCGAGCTGACGACCGTGCTCATCGCGGCGTTCATGGCGCCGGCGGTCCTGACCACCCCCCTGTGGGTACTGGTGGCCCGGCGTCTCGGCAAGCAGCGCAGCCTGCTCGCCGCCCAGGCCGTGTTCGTGGCCGGCTCGCTGGTGCTGGCCCTGGGCGCCGCGGCCGGCCTGCCCTTGCTGATCGCGGCCGTGGCGACGCTGGGCGTCGCGTTCGCCGCGATGCAACTGCTGCCGCTGTCGATGGTGCCCGACGTCATCGCCGCCGCCGGGCCGGCCGGTACCGCCAGCGCGGGCAGTTACACCGGCGTGTGGACCGCCGCCGAGGCCACCGGCAGCGCATTGGGGCCGTACGCGTACGCGGCCTGCCTGGCCGTGGGCGGCTTCGTGGCCAGTACCGCGGGCGAGCACACCACCCAGTCTCCCGGCGCGGTGGCGGCCGTCCGCTACGGCTTCACCCTGCTGCCGGCCGTACTCATGACGATCGCCATCGCGCTGCAACGCCGGTACACCTTGGACAAGCGCGCCAACACGGCGGCGCCGCATGCCGTCGCCCAGGGAAAGGCAGTGGGGTAACGGAACTTACAGGGAAGCGGCCCCTGTAGGGCGCCCGGATTTGTGTTCAGTGCCCGTCAAGTGACCGGTCCTACGCTGACCCGCGTTCATCAGCGAGAACACCGGATACCGAAGGGTACACATCGATGACGACAACTCGACGGGCGCTGTTGGCCGGATCCGCCGCGGTCGTGGTGGGCGCCGCACTGGACGCGCCCGCCGCGCAGGCACATACCGGGAGCGGCAGTGGCAGCGGCCAGAAGCCCACCGTGGTACTCGTGCACGGCGCGTTCGCCGACGCCTCCGGCTGGAACGGGGTCGCCTCCCGGCTCATCCGCGACGGCTATCCGGTCATCGCACCGCCCAACCCCCTGCGCAGCGTGGCCTCCGACTCCGCCTATCTCGCCGGCATCCTCGCGACCCTCAGCGGCCCGATCGTCCTCGTCGCGCACTCCTACGGCGGGATCGTCGTCACGAACGCCGCGACCGGCAACCCGAACGTGAAGGCGCTGGTCTACGTGGCCGCGTTCGTGCCCGACCAGGGCGAGACGCTGCTGGGCCTGCAGACGAAGTACCCGGGAAGCAGACTCAGCGAGGAGGCGCTGGACTTCCGCCCCTACGGTGAGGGCCTCGTCGACGGCTACATCAAGAAGGAACTCTTCCACGACGTGTTCGCCGGCGACCTGCCGAAGGCGACCACCGAACTGATGTGGGCCGGCCAGCGCCCGGCGGACGTGCGCACCCTCGGGGAGCCGTCCGGCGCCCCGGCGTGGAAGACCATTCCGTCCTGGTACCTGGTGGGCCGCGACGACCAGGTGCTGCCCCCGGCGGCCCAGCGGTTCATGGCGCGCCGGGCCGGCGCACACACCGTCGAGGCCGACGCCTCGCATGTCGCGATGATCGCGCGGCCCGCGGCGACGGCCGCCCTCATCAAGCGCGCCGCGCGCTGACACCACCAAGCCGAAGAAGCCGAAGAAGCCGACGAAGCCAGGAGGGGACGGCGATGTTCGAGAGGTTGGGCCGGACGATGGTCCGCCGACGGTGGTGGGTGATCGGCCTGGCCGCTGCCTTCCTGGCATTCGGCGGCATCTGGGGCACGCGGGTCTTCGGCTCGCTGACCACCGGAGGGTTCGACGACCCGGCCGGCCAGAGCTCGCGCGCGGCCGCACGTGCCGAGGCGACCCTGGGCCGGACCGGCAACGACGCGGTGGTCCTGTACACCAGCTCCAGCACGACAGTCGACGACCCGGCGTTCCAGCGAGCCGTCACCCGGACGCTCCGAGCACTGCCCCACGACGTGGTGACCCGGACCGTCACCTACTGGAGCACCGGCTCCCCGGCCCTGGTCAGCCACGACCGGCACGCCACCTACGCGGTGCTGACCCTGGCGGGCGACGACGAGGCGCAGCGCGGCGACGCGCTGGACAGGATCGAGGACGAACTGGCCGCGCCCGGCCTGCGGACCCAGGTCGGCGGCCCCACCACCGTCGACCGCGACATCCGCGAGCGGGTCGCGTCGGACATCGCCTTCGCCGAGACGGTTTCCATACCGGTGCTGCTCGTGCTCCTGGTCGTCGTCTTCGGCAGCGCGGCCGCGGCGAGCCTGCCGCTCGCGCTCGGCGGTCTGGCCATTCTCGGAGCGTTCACCGCGCTGCGCGGGATGACCTACCTGACCGACGTCTCGGTCTTCTCGGTCAACGTGGTGACGATTCTCGGGCTGGGCCTGGCGATCGACTACGGCCTGTTCATGGTCGGGCGGTTCCGCGAGGAGATCGCCCGCGGGCTCGGTGTCGAGGACGCCGTCGCCCGCACGATGGCCACCGCGGGTCGTACGGTCGCGGTCTCCGGCGTCACCGTCGCCGTCTCGTTGGCCGGACTGCTGATCTTCCCGATGACCTTCCTGCGCTCGATGGGTCTCGGCGGTCTGTCCGCGGTCGTGGTGGCGATGGTGGCGGCACTGACCGTGCTGCCCGCCCTGCTCGCCGTCCTCGGCCCCCGGGTCGAGGCGCTTTCGGTACGACGGCTGCTGCGCCGCCCGCCGACGGCTGCCCCGCAGGTCGAGGTGGCGCACGGGTTCTGGTACCGCCTCGCGCACAGCATCATGCGCCGCCCGGTCGTCTACGCGACCGGGGTGCTCACGGTCCTGTTGCTGGCCGCCGCGCCGTTCCTGCGCGTCGAGTTCGGCGGCATCGACCCGAGGGTGCTGCCGACGGGTACCGAGAGCCGTGTGGTCTCGGAAACCGTCGACCGGGACTTCGTCCGGAACGGGCAGGTGCCGATCGAGGCGATCGTGACCTCGTCGGTCCGGGCCGGGGGCCGGGCCGGTCTGGAGCGCTACGTCGACGCCGTCCGGACGGTCGACGGGGTGTCGGGGGCCGAGGTCACGGGTCGGTCCGGCGACGTCGCCCGGGTCACGATCATGTACGACGGTGACCCCATATCGCCCCGCTCGCGGAATCTCGTGAGCCGGATCCGGGCCGTACCGGCACCGCCGGGCGGTGAGGCACTGGTGGGTGGCCAGACCGCGCAGCTGGCCGACCAACTCGACGCCGTCGGCCGTCTGTTGCCCTGGATGGCGCTGATCATCGGCGGTGCCGGCTTCGTCCTGCTGTTCCTCGCCTTCGGCTCCGTCGTGCTGCCGGTCAAGGCGATCGTGATGAACATCCTGTCGCTCGGCGCCTCGTTCGGCGCCCTGGTCCTGATCTTCCAGGACGGCCATCTGTCCGGCCTGTTGGACTTCACCTCCACCGGGACGCTGGAGGCGACCCAGCCGATCCTGGTCCTCGCGGTCGTGTTCGGGCTGTCGATGGACTACGAGGTCTTCCTGATGTCCCGGATCCGCGAGGAGTACGACCGGACCGGCGACAACACCGCGGCGGTCGCGGTCGGGCTGCAGCGCAGCGGCCGGATCATCACCAGCGCCGCGCTGCTCATCCTGGTCGTGATCGGCCTGTTCTCCGTCTCCGGAATCACGTTCATCAAGCTGATCGGGGTGGCGATGCTCATCGCCGTCCTGGTGGACGCGACGATCGTCCGCGCGCTGCTGGTACCGGCCACGATGCGCCTGCTCGGAAACGCCAACTGGTGGGCGCCGGGGCCTCTGCGGCGCTTCTACGCCCACCACGGCCTCCGGGAGGGCGACGACGCCCCGCCCCGCACGCCTGACCCACGTCCCGCACAGACCCGTACGACATCCAACTGACCTTGCCCACCCCGGACGTGACGATGCATCAGCAGGGTGAGGCCGGCGCCCGTTCCGGTCCGTGCCTGAACCGCTCGACTCGGAGGAATCACGTGAACGACGGTGCGGCACCGCGCGGCCCGGTCCTGGACGACGAGCAGTTCCGCCGGCTCGCCGAGTACGGCGAGGTGGAGCAGGCCGAGCCCGGCCGGGATCTGTACACGTCCGGCGACGACACCTACGACTTCTTCCTGCTCCGGTCGGCGACCGTGGACATCGTCCGGGACGCGACGGCGATCGAGCCGGAGCGCCTGATCTACCGGGGCGGCCCCGGAGACTTCCTCGGCGAGCTCAACCTGCTGACCGGACAGCACGTCTACCTGACCGCCCGGGTGGTGTCCGCCGGGACGGTCGTCCGGATCCGGGCGGCGATGTTGCGCCGGGCCCTCGCCGAGCAGGTCGACATCGCCGACACACTGATCGAGGCGTTCCGGGAACGGCGCGAGGTGATCCGCGGGGCGGCAGGCAACGCCCTGGAGCTCGTCGGCCGGTCGTACGCCGCGGAGACCCTGGAACTGCGCACCTATGTCACGCAGATGCTCCTGCCGCATTCCTGGCTCGACGCGGCCTCGCACCCCGGACGCTCGCTGATCGGACGGGCGGGGCTCGGCGAGGACGACCTGCCCGCCGCGATGGTCAACGGTTCGCTGCTGCGGCGCGCGACGCCCGGAACTCTTGCCGAGGTGCTCGGTCTCACCTACCGAGCCGACGGGCGTCCGGTCGATCTCGTCGTGGTGGGCGCCGGCCCGGCGGGTCTGGCGGCCGCCGTGTACGGGGCGTCCGAGGGTCTCGTCACCGTACTGCTGGACCGCGCAGGGCTCGGCGGCCAGGCCGCCAAGAGCGCTCGCATCGAGAACTATCTGGGATTCCCGCACGGAGTCAGCGGCGAAGGCCTGACCCGTCTGGCGATGGTCCAGGCGCTCAAGTTCGGTGTACGGATCCACGCGCCCTGCGCGGTGGCCGGCCTGGACCTCTCCGAGAAGCGACGGCCGGCCGTGCTGCTGCAGGACGGCACACGCATTCGGTGCCGCGCGGTGATCGCCGCGACCGGGGCCCACTACCGGCACCTCGACCTGCCCCAATGGGCGACCTTCGAGAAGTCCGGTTGCGTCCGGTACGCCGCGACCGAGCTGGACGTCCGAGGCTATGAGGACCAGCCGGTGACGGTCGTCGGCGGCGCCAACTCGGCCGGGCAGGCGGCCCTGTCGCTGGCCGCCCGTGGCGCGACGGTGGATCTGATCGTCCGCGGCGCCGATCTCGGAGCCCGGATGTCGTCGTACCTGACCGACCGGATCCGGGCGCATGCGCGGATCCAGGTCCACACCAGCAGCACGATCCGCGAACTGGGCGGCGGCGACACCCTCGCGTCGATCGTTGCCGAGAGGTCCGACGGGCGGCGGGACCGGCTGGCCTGCCGCGCCCTGTTCTGCTTCATCGGCGCCGACCCGGTGTCGGGCTGGTTGGACGGCGTGGCCAAGGACCACGACGGCTTCGTCCTCACGGACAGCCGCCTGCCTGCCCAGCCGTTCGGTACGGCCCTGCCGTTCCAGACCAGCGCACCCCGGGTCTTCGCAGTCGGCGACCTCCGTGCGGGCTCGACGAAAAGAGTGGCCACCGCCGTCGGCGACGGCGCCGGCGCGGTCTCCTCCGTCCACGAGGCACTCGCCGCCGACTGACACGTCCCCCGGCCGCCGCCGGGGGTTCACTGCTGTCGCTACCCGAAGGACCGGTTCGGCAACTGGACGGACCGGCGGCGCGTCCATCACTCCGGGCGGACCTGTCAGGGCCGGTCCGTCAGGGCCCGGGTCAGTTCGGCGTCGTACTGATCGGCGCCGAAATGGAACGCCGGGGGCCGGGTCCCGTCCGTGGGCACCTGCCAGTCGGACCACTCCACGACCTCGCCGTGGCGTTGTACGAACACGGACAGGTAGCCACAGCATCCGCCCGTGCACTCGGGCTCGCCGAGCACCACGCGTCGCCCCTCGCCGGTCGCCCAGAGGGCACCGTGACCGTCGGCGGGCAGCGCCTCCTCGGTGAACGGGCCGCGGCCGCCCTCTCCGACCGCCTCCGCCACCACGTCCGCGCCGTCGACCCGGAACTGCAACCGGGCAGCCCAACGGGGACCCGGTGGCAACACACCGATCTCAAGCCGATTGAACACCCGACCACCCTACGCGGGAACCGGCTGCGAAAGTGTTTCGTAACCGAGGAATTTCCCCTCCTTGTCCCCGCCGTGAATTCCGTGTCAGTGTCCCGGTCCAGCAGGCAGGCCGTCCGCGGTGATGACGTCCGAAAGCTTTTCGCACCAGCCGCCCATCTGCCTGGCGCATGAATACGGCATGCCGAGAGAAGAGAGGCAGACTATGCGCGGATTTCCGGGACTCGGAATGAGCGGAGAGAGCGGTGCGGGCATTCCGGGAGCGCGGCGCGGGATCGGTGTCGCGGTCGCCGTCGTGGCGGCCATGTCCCTTGCCGCGTGCGGGACTTCGGGACCGGCGGGCTCGTCCTCGGGTTCGTCGTCGAAGGGCCTGACCATGTGGGCGCTCAACGACCAGACGATCCTCAAGGAGTCCGTGGACGCCTACAACAAGGACCACCCGGACCAGAAGATCACCCTGCGGCTGTTCGCCAACGACGACTACAAGCAGAAGCTGCGCGTGGCCTTCGGCGCGAACCAGGCCCCCGACCTCTTCTTCAGCTGGGGCGGCGGCGCGCTGGACGACTATGTGAAGGCGGGCAAGGTGGACGCCGTCACCGACGCCCAGGTGAACCTGCTCCGGTTCACGCCCAGCGTGCTGAAGAGCGCCACCTTCGACGGCCAGACCTACGGTGTCCCGGCGAACGGCCTCGCTCCCGTCGTCCTCTACTACAACAAGAAGGTCCTGAAGGCTGCGGGCGTCGAGCCGCCGAAGACGTACGACGACCTGCTCGCGGCGGTGAAGAAGCTGAAGGGCGACGGCGTCACCCCGATATCCCTCGCCGCGAACTCCAAGTGGCCGACGCTGATGTACATGGAGTACCTGCTCGACCGCGAGGGCGGGTCCGAGGTGTTCGACCGGATCGCCTCCGGTGACCCCTCGGGCTGGAAGGACCCGGCGGTCACCGCGGCCGACACCCGCCTCCAGGAACTCGCCAAGATCGGTGCCTTCGGCGACAACGCCTCCTCCGTCAACTACGACCAGGGCGCCTCCACCGCCCTGCTCTACACCGGCAAGGCCGGCATGGAGCTGATGGGCACCTGGGAGTACGCCAACCTGGTCAAGGCGGCGCCGGACTTCGCGAAGAAGGACCTCGGCCACGTCGCCTTCCCGTCCCTGTCCGGCGGCAAGGGCGACCCGAAGGACATCGTCGGCAACCCGTCCAACTTCCTTTCGCTGAACGCGGCGAGCAAGAACAAGTCCGCGGCGCTGACGTACCTGAAGGACTACGTCATGAACGGCGACCAGGTCGACGCCTACCTCGCGTCCGGCAGCGTGCCGCCGGTCAACGGGCTCGACTCGAAGCTGGCGGCCGCGAAGTCGGACGACAAGGCGTGGCTGGCCTTCGTCTACAAGCTGGTGCAGGACTCGCCGAACTTCCAGCTCTCCTGGGACCAGGCGCTGCCCTCGGACCAGGCCGACCCGCTGCTGACGAACGTGGACAAGTCGTTCCTGCGGCAGATCAAGCCGGAGGAGTTCGGCGCGAACATGAACAAGGCGGCACAGTAATGGCCACCGTGGTGCGTACGTCGCGTCCGGTCGCGTCCCACAGGGCGCGGCCGGGCACGGCCCGTGGCAGGAGCCGTCGCCGCTTCGGCGGCCTGCTGATGGCCGCTCCCGCCCTCGTCCTGTTCGGGCTGTTCGCCCTGGTGCCGCTGGTCGGCGTGCTGGTGCTCAGCCTCTCCCGGTGGGACGGCCTGGGGTCGGTCGGTTGGGCGGGCCTCGCCAACTGGACCGACGTCCTGGGCGACGACGCCACCTGGCAGGCCCTGGGACTCACCCTCAAGGTGATGGTGGTGAGCTGGGTGGTGCAGACACCGGTCGCCCTGGCGCTGGGAGTCTTCCAGGCTCCCCGGGGACGGCTGCGCGCGCTGTTCGCCGTGCTGTGGTTCCTGCCCCTGCTGCTGTCCGCCGTGGCGATCGGCCTGACCTGGCAGGCCCTGCTGGATCCGGCCTTCGGTATCGGCGCCACACCCGGACTGCACTGGCTGGCCCGGCCCCTGCTGGGCTCGCCCGACCTCGCGCTCTACACGGTGATCTTCGTGATCGCCTGGCAGTTCGCGCCGTTCCACGCGCTGCTCTACCAGGCCGGTATCCGGCAGATCCCGGTCTCCCTCCACGAGGCCGCCGCGATCGACGGTGCCGGACCCGTGACCCGCTGCCTCCGCATCACCCTCCCGCAGCTGAAGTACACCTTCGTCACGTCGAGCACGCTGATGCTGGTGGGCTCGCTGACCTACTTCGACCTGATCTTCGTCCTCTCCGGAGGCACCGGCGGCCCCGGCACCGCGACCCGTGTGCTGCCGCTGGCCATGTACATCACGGGCTTCCAGAGCCACGACATGGGCCGGGCCAGCGCACTCGCCACCCTCCTGGTGGTCTTCGGTCTCGCGCTGTCGCTGCTCACCACCCGCCTGTCCGGTTTCACCCGGATGGACAGCCAGCAGGAGGGCCTGTGAGCACCGCCACCGCCCCGCGCCGCACCCTCACCGCCGTCACCACTGCGCGCCGCACCGTCACCGGCGGTGCCGCGCTCGTATGGACCGCGCTGGTCGTCGTACCCGTCTACTGGCTGGTCGTGACCAGTCTGCGCGGCAGCACCGACTTCACGACCGCGAGTCCGCTGGCACCTCCCGCCCACCCGACCCTGGACAACTACCGGACGGTCCTCGACGGCGGGTTCACCACCTACCTGCTCAACAGCGTGGTGGTCACGGCGGCGGCGGTCGCGATCACCGTGGTCGTCGCCCTGATGGCGGCCTTCTCCATCGTCCGCTACACCAACCCCTGGTCCCGGCTGTCCTTCCGGCTCTACCTCCTGGGCCTCGCGATCCCGCTCCAGGCGGTGATCATCCCGGTGTACCTGCTGATCATCCGCATGCACATGTACGACAGCCTGCTCGCGATCGTGCTGCCCTCGGCGGCGTTCGCCCTGCCGGTCACCGTGATGATCCTGGTCAGCTTCCTGCGGGACGTGCCGCGTTCGCTGTTCGAGGCGATGGTCGTGGACGGCGCCGGCGACTGGCGGATGCTGTTCTCGCTCGCCGCCCCGCTGGCCCGGCCCGCGCTGGTGACGGTCGCCGTCTACGACGGCCTCCAGGTCTGGAACGGCTTCCTCTTCCCCCTCATCCTCACCCAGAGCGGCGACAAGGCCGTCCTGCCGCTCGCCCTCACCCTCTACAAGGGGCAGTTCGGCATCAATGTGCCCGCGACCATGGCGGCGGTCGTCCTCTCCACCCTTCCCATGCTGGTCGTGTTCGTCCTCGCCAGGCGTCAGCTGGTCGCCGGACTGACCGCCGGATTCTCCAAGTAGCCAACGCCCGGAGGGAGTCGGCCGCGGCGACAGAGCCGCCGGCCGCCCTCGGCATGCCCAAGTGACAACCCCCACGAGGAGTCGTGCATGACGACCACCACGCCGGACCACCACGCCGATCTCTCCCCGGCGGGAGACGACCGTCCGTGGGCCGACCCCGCCCGCCCGGTCGACGAACGCGTCGAGGCGCTGCTGGCGAGGCTCACCCTGGAGGAGAAGATCGCCCAACTCGGCAGCACCTGGGAGGACGTCGAACCGGCCGGTCCCGAAGTCGCCCCCGGGACCAGTCTGTTCGGGCGCGTCGGCGACCTCGACGAGACCGCCCGGCACGGACTCGGCCAGCTCACCCGCCCCTACGGCACCGTCCCCCGCCCCGCCCTGGAACACGCCCGCCTGCTGGCCGCACGCCAGCGCCAGATCATGGCGCAGAGCCGCTTCGGCATCCCGGCGATGGCCCACGACGAGTGCCTCACCGGCTTCACCGCCTACGGCGCCACCATCTACCCCACCTCCCTGGCCATGGCCGCCACCTTCGACCCCGCCCTGATCCGCCGGGTCGGCGCGGCCATCGGCGCCGACATGGCCGCCGCCGGTGTCCACCAGGGCCTCGCCCCGGTCGTCGACGTCATCCGCGACTACCGGTGGGGGCGCTGCGAGGAGACGTACGGCGAAGACCCCTACCTGGTGGGGGAGATGGGCGAGGCGTACGTCCTCGGCCTGCAGGGCGCCGGGGTGTACGCCACCCTCAAGCACTTCGCCGGCTACTCCTCCTCCATGGGCGGCCGCAACCACGCCCCGGTCGGGATCGGCCCCCGCGAGCTCACCGATGTCATCCTGCCGCCCTTCGAGCGGATCGTCGCCGCCGGAGTGGGCTCGGTGATGAACTCGTACGCCGAGATCGACGGCGAGGCCCCGGCCGCGAGCCGCCGGCTGCTGACCGGTGTGCTGCGCGACCAGTGGGGTTTCCGGGGCACCGTCGTCTCCGACTACTGGTCGCTGCCGTTCCTGGTGAGCGCGCACCGGGTGGCCGCCGACCTGCCGGGCGCCGGGGTGCTGGCACTCCACGCGGGCCTGGATGTCGAACTGCCCGACCAGCGCGGCTTCGGCGCGTCGCTGGCCGATGCCGTACGAAGGGGGGAGGCCGACGAGGCCGACGTCGACCGGGCCGTGCGGCGGGTGCTTCGGCAGAAGGCCGCCCTCGGGCTCCTCGACGCCGACTGGGACCCGGAGCCGCCCGCCCTGCGCGCCGGCGAACTCGACCTGGACAAGCCCGAGAACCGCCAACTCGCCCACGCGGTCGCACAGTCGAGTGTCGTCCTGCTGGCCAACTCCGGCGGGCTGCCCCTCCCGTCCACCGGCCGGATCGCGCTGGTCGGCCCGTGTGCCGACGACGTCCGCACGATGTTCGGCTGCTACAGCTTCCCCAACCACGTCCTCTCCGACCGCGACGACCTCGGCAACGGTGTGGTGGCGGTGTCGCTGCGGGCCGCACTGGCCGATGAACTCCCGGCAGTGGAATGGCTGTTCGCGCCGGGGTGCCCGATACGGGACGACGACCGGGACGGCATTCCGGCGGCGGTGGAGGCGAGTCGCGCGGCCGACCTCACCGTCCTGGCCGTCGGCGACAAGCCCGGGATGTTCGGCATCGGCACCTCGGGAGAGGGCTGTGACGTCGAGGACCTGCGGCTGCCGGGTGTGCAGGAGGAGCTGGTCGAGGCGGTGCTCGCGACGGGCAGGCCGGTCGTCCTCGTCGTCGTCAGCGGACGCCCGTACGCCGTGGGGCGGTTCGCGGCCGGTACGGCGGCCATGGTGCAGGTCTTCCTGCCGGGCGAGGAAGGGGGCCGGGCGGTCGCCGAACTCCTCTCCGGCCGCGCGAACTTCAGCGGCAGGCTGCCGGTGCAGATCCCCAACTCGCCCGCCGGACAGCCGTACACCTATCTGCACCCGCCGCTGGGCGACCGGCAGAGCTGGCTGTCCAACCTGGACCCGAGCCCGGCGTTCCCCTTCGGGCACGGCCTGTCGTACACGTCGTTCGAGATCGACGGGCTGGCGGTCGATCGTGAACAGGTGCCCACGGACGGTGAGTTCACCGTCTCCCTGCAGGTGCGCAACACCGGAGACGTTCCCGGCGCCGAGGCCGTCCAGCTGTACTTCACCGACCCCCTCGCCCAGGTCACCCGGCCGGTCCGGGCGCTGCTGGCCTTCGCCAAGGTGCCGCTGGAGCCGGGGGAGGAGGCGACCGTCCGCTTCGGCGTCCACACCGACCGCCTGGCCTTCACCGGCCTGGACGGCCGACGCGTCGTCGAGCCCGGCGAGATCCTGCTCTGGGCCGGGTCCTCCAGCGGGGACACCCCGAACGAGATGGGCGTTCGGCTCGTCGGCGAGCAGCGGGACGCGAGCGTCGTACGGCAGCACGGGGTGCCGGCGGTGGTCGAGCGGGACTGAGGAAGGGCGCGCACGGCTCGGGCGGGCGGTCTCTGCACGGGACCGCCCGCCTTTTCCTGCGCGTTCATCCGCGGGGCGGGGCGGACGTGGAGGCCCGGAGGATCAGCTCCGTGGCCAGTTCGATGCGTGGGGAGGCGGGCGGGCGGCCCTCCGCCACCGACAGCAGAACGCGGGTGGCCTCGCGCCCCAGTTCCTCGAACGGCTGGCGCACCGCGCTCAGCGGCGGGGACGCCATGGCCGCCACCAGGGTGTCGTCGAAGGACATCACCGCCAGGTCGTCCGGTACTCGGAGGCCCAGCTGCCGGGCGGCTTCCAGGACGCCGAGTGCCTGGGCGTCACTGGCGGCGAAGACGGCCGTGGGCGGACGCTCACCGCGCAGGATCCTGAGGCCCGCCGCGAGCGCCTCGTCGTAGTCGAAGTCGGTCGAACCCACGATCGCCGGGTCGTAGCCGATGCCCGCCTCCTCCAGCGCCGCCCGGTAGCCGTGCAGCCGCGCCGCGCCGGCCAGCGAGTGCGAGCGCCCCGCGACCATGGCGATCCTGGTGTGGCCGAGGCCGAGGAGGTGCTGGACCGCCTCCCTGGCTCCGCTCCAGTTGGTGACCCCGATGCTCGGGATGTCGGCCGACGGCGCGCTCAGCGGGTCCACCAGGACCACCGGCAGCCGCTGCTCGACGATCCGCCGCTGGTCGTCCTCGGCCAGCATCGAGATCACGATGATCAGCCCGGCCGCGCCGAGCGCCACGCACTCCTCCAGCCACTGGCCGATGGACCGCCGGCTCGTGGTCCCGGTCACCACGTCGACGTCGAGCTCACCGGCCGCGTCCACGATCCCGCGGACGACCTCCAGGGTGTAGGGGCCCGACAGGTCCCGGAAGACGGCGATGATCTGCCGGGACGCGGCGGACTCCCGGTCCCAGGAGCGCACGTACCCGTACTGGTCCAGCAGTTCCTCGACCCGGGACCGGGTCTTCGCGCCCACGTCACGGCGCCGGTGCACGACCTTGGACACGGTGCTGAGCGACACCCCCGCCTCCTGGGCGATGCTCGTCAGCAGGCCGTACTGCGCGTCCAGCTGCCCCTTGTCCTGAACGGTCACTGTCCTCGTTCTCCCGCCGGCGACCTGGCGCCATGCAACAGCAGCGGGCGCCGGCGGACAAGACTCCGGCGCCCGTCCACTGGTGCGGCTACTGGACTCTGCTCCACTGCTGGGTGGCGTTGCCGAGGCCGGTCCACAGTTCGACCTTCGTACCGTTGGCGGTCCCCCAGCCGGTCACGTCGATGACCAGCCCGTTGGAGCGGTTGACGATCGTGCCGTCCACCCGGGACGCCCACTGCTGGCTGGTCTTGCCGTTGCAGGCCCACAGGATCAGCTTGGTGCCCGCGGTGGTGCCGTCGCCGTTCGCGGCCAGGCACTTGCCGGAGACGCGCAGCTCGCCCGCTGTGGTCTGGGTGATGGTCTGGTTGGCGTTGCCCGAGCAGTCGTAGATCTGCACCTGGACGCCGGTCTGGCCGTTCGGGACGTCGAGGCAGCGGCCGGAGTAGCCGCCCTTCAGGGTGAACGTCGAGTCCGTGGGGAGCGGGTCCTGGACCAGCTGCCAGTCCTGCGAGCCGTCGTCGGCCGAGGCGGCCAGGGTGACGGAGCCGCCCGCGGTCGCGCCCGTCATGTAGAGGCTCGTGTTCTTTACCGAGCGGAGCTTGTAGTAGCCGCTGGTGGAGGAGGCGACCAGCGTCCACTGCTTGTCCGTGGCGCCGTCGTCGACCCACTGGGCCAGTTTCTGCCCGGCCGTCGCGCTGCCGGTCCAGACGGCGACCGCGCGGCCGCCGGCCTTGTTCAGGAGGGTGATGTCGGAGCCCTTGGCCTGGGTGTGCCAGCGCTGGGTGGTGTCCGAGGCGGACACCGCGCTCGTGACCAGGTCGGGGGTGTTGCCGGTGAGGTTGGCGTCCTGCGTCCTGCCGGACGCGGGGGCGAGGGCCTGGCCGGTCAGCCGGTTGACGAGGGTGTAGTAGGCGCCGTCGGACCGGCCGAGGTCGACCTCGGCGTACTTCACCGGTCCGACGCTCGTGCCGCTCCAGGACGCCTGGAGGATCAGCACGCGCCCGGTCCCGTCGACGTACTGCAGGTCACGGCTGTATCCGGCGGCGATCGGCGTCTGGTACTGCTTCCAGGTGCCGGTGCTCGTGCCCGACTCGTTCACCCACACGCTCCCGCTGCCGGCCGCGTTGTAGACGATCCGCCCGTCGGGCATCGGGAGCAGGACCGGACTGCCGCCGGTGGCGAGGGTGCTGCCGCCCGACGGCACGGGCAGCGAGGTGATCGCGGCGTCCGTGCCCGAGAAGAACTTCGTCGGGTCGTCGGCGATCCGGTACCGGACGTTCGTGCCGCCGCCCCAGTACTCGTACGTCATGATCCACTTGCCGTCGGTGGTCGGCGCGACCGTGGTCATGCCGGGGCGTCCGCCGCCGATCTCCGTCTTGCCGCCGCCCATGTCCACCGTCGAGCCGGGGACGTCGACGACGGGGCTGCTCCAGGCGGAGGTGCTGGTGCCGTCCCAGGTCCGGTGCATGAGGACCTGGCCGCCGGAGTCCGTCGCCGTGGCGTTGTCGGGGTCGAGGGTCGGGGCGCCGGTGCCGGTGTCGTAGCCGGTGTAGTCGTCCTCGTCGGAGTAGTAGGCGATCAACTGCCCGTTGTGGGCGAGCAGATGAGGCTCCCAGACCGGGTCGACCTGCTTGTACGTGTTGGCGGTCGAGGTGCGGCCGACGCTGCCCGCGCTGCCGCCCTGCCAGCCGCCGGCGGCGATGATGTTCCGGAGGCTCCAGGTCGCCCCGTCGTCGGTGCTGGAGTACAGGGCCAGCGCCACGTCCTTGCGGTCGCCGTCGCTGGTCGGCGTCCAGGAGGAGTTCGCGGCCTTCTGCTCCTGGTAGTAGGAGTCGTCCCCCGAGACGATGCTCGCGAGCAGCAGCGTGCCGGCGCTCAGGCTGCCCACGCTCTGCGGGAGGACGTAGAGGTACGGGTTCGTCCAGTTGCTCGTGTACTTGGCGTACGCGGAGTCGGCGGACAGGTAGGCGGGGGCCTTGACGTCGGCCAGCTTCGCCCAGGTGGTGCCGTCGTCGTCGCTCTTGTAGACGGGCAGGGTCTGCCCCACCGGAGTGGTCTCGCTGTCCTCGAACGTCGCCACGATCCGGCCGTCGGGCAATTGGGCCGACTTCGGGTAGAGCACGCAGGGGCTCTTGTTGCAGGCGGCGGAATTCGTCGCCGAATAGAGGTTCGCGGCGCTCGGCTGATATGCCGACGCATTCGTCGCGGCTGTGATGGTGAATGCCATGCCTATGCCTGCGGCTGCTGCTGCCCCGAGCACCTTTCGCATCAAAGTACGTCTCAACTCGGTTCCTTTGTGCGGTTCCTCTGGCGGGAACGGGCGGAACGGAAATGTGAGGACAGTATTGGGACACGGCAGCGGTGTGTCACGGGCAGGTTTCCGAAAGTGTTTCGCGGACGAGCGGCGACCGGGACTTGACGCGGCGGCTGCGTGGGCGACTGTCCGGGCCCTCGGCGCCCGCGCCCGGACTTGAGCGGAACACCGAGCGGAATTCCCGTACGAATAGGGATTCGGGAGTCCGACTCCGCGGCCGGCACGAGTCGCCGGCACCTGCTCGGCCTCGTCGTTGATCTCGCCTTCGAGGGCGGGCTGTTGCGGCAGCCCGCCCTCGAAGGCCGGTTGCAGGACCTTGGCCCGTGCCCGGCTCGCCAACTCGTCGATCAGCCGGTGGTCCCGGTCTGCTGGGCCGGGGCGGGGGGCTGGGCGGTCGCGGGGTGGGGCAGGGGGATCCGCTGGGCGAGCTTGTCGCCCTCGACGTCCAGGTCGGGGAGCAGGCGGTCCAGCCAGGCGGGGATCCACCAGGCTCTGTCCCCCGCGAGTGCCATGGTGGCCGGGACGAGGGTCATCCGGATGACGAAGGCGTCGATGAGGATGCCCGTGGCCAGGGCGAAGCCGGCCTGTTTGATCATGGGCTGGGCGTTGAAGACGAAGCCGGCGAAGACGGAGACCATGATGGTGGCCGCCGCCAGGACGACCGAGCTCGCGCGGGCGAAACCGGTGACGGTGGCGTCGAGGGCGTCGGCGCCGTGGACGTGTGCCTCGCGCATGGAGGTCACCAGGAACATCTGGTAGTCCATCGCGAGTCCGTAGAGGACGCCGGTGATGATGACGGGCAGCAGGCTCACGACCGGTGCGGTGGCGTCGAGTCCGATGAGGTTCTGCAGCCAGCCCCACTGGAAGACGGCCGTGGTCAGGCCGAAGGTGGCGCCGATCGTCAGCAGGAAGCCGACGGTGGCCGTCACGGGGACCATGAGGGAGCGGAAGACCAGGAGCAGGATGAGCAGGGAGAGCCCGAGGACGGTCGCCACGTAGAGGGGCAGGACGTCGGCGAGCCGGTCGGAGACGTCGATCGCGAGCGCGGTGAAGCCGGTGATGCCCACCGTGACACCGTGAGCCGTGCCCATCCGTGCGCTCTTGGCCCGTACGGCGGTGACGAGGTCCTTGGTGGCGTCGTCGTTCGGACCGCCGGCGGGGACCAGGCTGAGGATGGCGGTGGTACCGGTCCTGTTCATCCCGGCCAGGGAGACCGAGGTCGCGCCCTTCACACCGCGCAGGTCGGAGGTGACCGCCGCGAGGGTCCCGGGAGTGAGGGACCGGCCGTCCGCGCTGGAGTTCACGGCGATCAGGAGCGGGCCGTTGTAGCCGGGGCCGTACGCCTTGCTGGTCAGCTCGTAGCTGCGGCGCTGTCCGGTGTCGGGGTTGTAGCTGGCGCCGGAGGGCAGGCCCAGTTTCATGCCGGCGGCGGGCACGGCCAGGACCGCGGGGATCAGGATCGCGGCCGCGAGGGCGGCGTACTTGTGGCGGACCAGGTGTGCTCCCCAGCGGGTGGCCCGTCCGCCGTCGGCGGCGGATACGTGCCGCTGCGCCCTGTGGCGGATCCGGGCGGGGCAGATCCGCTCCTTGACCAGACCCAGCAGCGCCGGCAGCAGGGTCAGGGCGAGCAGCACGGCGATCGCGACCGTGGCGGCCGCGACGAGGGCCATGGTGCTGAGCAGCGTGATGCCGACGACCAGGAGTCCGGCGAGGGCGATGACGACGGTGGTGCCGGCGAAGAACACGGCGCTTCCGGCGGTCCCGACGGCCCGGCCGGTCGCCTCGTGCGCGTCCAGACCGTCGTCCAGGATCAGCCGTCGCTCACGGTTGACGATGAACAGGGCGTAGTCGATGCCCACGGCCAGGCCCAGCATCAGGGCCAGCACCGCGGCGAGCGAGTGGATCTCGAACACGGTGGAGAGGGTGAACGCGCCGCCCACTCCCACGGTGACGCCGACCAGCGCGATGACCAGGGGCAGACCGGCCGCGACGACCGACCCCAGGGTGACCAGCAGGACGAGGGCCGCGACGGTGACGCCGACGATCTCCCCGACGCCGACGATCTCGGGGATCTCCAGCATCGACGCCGACGGCAGCACCTCCAGGCCGCCGTGTGCGGCCTGCCGCTCGGCGGTCTCGATGGTGCTGTCGATCGTGCCGGAGGGAAGCTCGTAGGTCTGCTGGTCGAACTGGAACTGCAGCAGCGCCGTCGAGCCGTCCGCGGAGACGATCACACCCGGCACCGGCCCGCCTTCCGACTGCAGGGGGACGGGGGTCCTGCCGGAGGACGGCGTTCCGGAGGCCTGGGCCACCGCGGTCTGGGCCCGCAGCAGGAGGCTGTTCTTGCCCTTGGCGGCCTCCGCGGCCAGGGCCTTCCTGGCGTCGATGACGTGGTCGTGGCCGTAGACGGCGTTCACCGCCGCCAGCAGGGCGGACCGGACCCGCGCGTCCTCGATCCGGGCGCCGGCCGGGGCCTTGAAGAGCAGCATGCCCTGGCCGCCGGACGCCTCCGGCAGGGAGACGGCCAGGTCGTCGATGACCTGCTGGGACGGGGTGCCGTCGATGCGCACCTCGTTGCTGAGCTTGACCGGGTAGGTCACGAGCAGGGCTATGACCGCCGTCAGCACGGCCAGCCAGCCGCCGATGACGTACCACGGTTTGCCGTAGGCGAACCTTCCCAGCCGGTACAGCAGAACGGACACAGCTCTCCCTTTCGTCCGGTGGTCCGGCGGTCCGGACCACGTCGCGAAGTGAGAGGGTACTACCAAAGCAATAGTCAACTATCACTACGATAGGATGCTATCGCCGCCGGAGGGGCGGCCTCCATCGCAGGACAGGGAAGAGTCACGCATGGCAAGCACCAACGAACGCGCTCCCCGGCAGCGGGTCGACGCCCGCTCCAGCGTGGAGCGCATCACCGCCGCCGGACGCACGGTGCTGGGCAGGGGGGACGGCTCGCTGGAGCAGATCGCGGCCGAGGCCGGCGTGGGCATCGCCACGCTCTACCGTCATTTCCCGAACCGCGAAGCCGTCGTGCGGGCCGTCCTGGACGACATCCTGGAAACCGACCTGCTTCCGCTGATCGACGGCGCCGCCGACGCCCCCGACACGCGCCGGGCGCTCCAGGACATCGCCACGCGGCTGCTCGACCTGATCACCGAGGAGCGGGGCCTGGTCACCTTCGCCAGCAACTTCGCCGACGTGGCGGTGGACGTCCTCCAGCACTTCAGCGCCTCGCTCCACCCGCTCCTGGTGCGCGGGCAGCAGGCCGGCGAGATCCGCCCCGACCTCACCGCCGAGGACATCCCGCACTTCCTCGTCATGGCCGTCGCCGGCCTGGCCCTCCCCGGAACCGCGCCCTCGTTGCGAGCCCGCTTCGTCGCCCTGCTCTTCGACGCGCTCGACCCCGCCGGCGCAACCCCCCTGCCCCCGCTGCTCACCGGCGAGGAGGACCTGCGCACCGCCGTCGGCAACGTCACGCGTACCTGAGCTCCCCGGGTCGCCTCGGGTTGCCTCGGGCCGCGACGTCCTCGGGGGTCAGCGGGGTTCGAGACGCAGCGTGGAGGCGCGGGCCCGGTCGGTCAGGACGTGTCCGACGATGCCGGTGTAACGGCCGTACTTCTCCCGGTAGGCCGCGTCCACATCGGCGTACTCGCCGGGATCGGCGTCGTGGAAGGCGACGTCGGCCCGGACGCCTCCGGCCTCGACGCGTCCCCGGTGCCGGGAGCGGGTGCCGCGGTACCAGGGGCCGTCGACGCCCTTGACCGAGCGGACGTAGAGCCGGTCGCCCGCGCGGACGACCCACATGGTCACGGGGGTGCGGAGGGTGCCGTCGACGCGTTCGGACGCCAGGTCCAGTTCTTCCGCCGTGCCGATCCTGCTCAGGTCGGCGTCGTTCCAGGTGGTCATGGTCCTCGCCTTTCGTAGACGGGGGGCGATTGTCTTCTGGGGGAGTGCGTCACGCCGTCGGATCGGCGAAGGTCGCGCCGTCGACGACGAACCGGTAGCGGACGTCGGAGGCGAGGATCCGCTCGTAGGCGGTGTTGATGTCCTGCGCGGCGATCAGCTCGATGTCGGCGCTCACGCCGTGCTCGGCCGCGAAGTCGAGCATCTCCTGCGTCTCGGCGATGCCGCCGAACAGCGACCCCGCGTAGGAGCGGCCGTTCTGGCACAGGGTGAGGACGTCCATCGGCATCGGCTCCGTCGTCACCCCGGCATTCACCATGGTGCCGTGCAGCCGCAGCATCCCGAGGTGGTCGGGGAGGGACACGGGCGCGCTGACGGTGTTCAGGACGATGTCGAAGGTGTTGGCCAGTTCGGTGAACGCCGAGCCGTCACCGGTCACGGCGTAGTGGTCGGCGCCGAGGGCCATGGCGGCCTCGCGCTTGCCGTCGGACCGGGACAGCACGGTCACGTCGGTGCCCATGGCCTTGGCCATCTTCACGCCGAGGTGGCCCAGGCCGCCGAGGCCGACGACCGCGACCCTGGTGCCGGGCCGGGCGCCGAACCGCTTGAGCGGGGCGTAGACGGTGATGCCGGCGCACAGCAGGGGAGCGGCGGCCGCCGGGTCGAGGGATTCGGGCACGCGGACGACGAAGTCCTCGGGGGCGACGATCGCCTCGGAGTAGCCGCCCTGGGTGTGGGCGCCCGGTTCGGCCGGGTCGGGGCTGCCGAAGACCAGGGTGTGGCCCTTGAGGCAGTACTGCTCCTGGCCTGCCTTGCAGTTCTCGCACGCGCGGCAGGAGTTGACCATGCAGCCGATGCCGACCAGGTCGCCGACGCGGTGGCGGGTGACCCCGGAGCCGGTCTCGGTCACCCGGCCGACGATCTCGTGGCCGGGGACGAGCGGGCTGACCGGCAGCGGGCCGAACGCGCCGCCGACGAAGTTGATGTCGGAGTGGCAGACACCGCAGTAGAGGATGTCGAGCCGGACATCGTGCGGGCCGACGTCCCGGCGCTCGATGCTCAGGGCGGTGAGCGGCTTGCCCGCTTCGTGGGCGCCGAACGCGTTGACGGTGGTGGGCATGGTGGTTCCTTTGCGCAGGTACGAGGTGAAGTCGGGCTTCTACGAGGTGACGTCAGGCTTCGGGGATGGCGCGGCCGTAGGCCGCGAGGGTGACGTTCTCCGGTTCGGGGCCGCCGCGGTGGCCGGTCTCCAGCGTGTCGAGGGCCTTCAGCTCGTCCGCGGTCAGCTCGAAGTCGAAGACGTCGATGTTCTCGGCGATGCGGTGGCGCCTGGTCGACTTGGGGATCACGGAGCGGCCGTGCTGCAGGCCCCAGCGGAGCAGCACCTGGGCGGGGCTCTTGCCGTGCGCCTCGGCGATGCCGGTGACGACGGGATCGGCCAGGACACTCCTGCGGTTCTCGCCGTACCCCGGGTAGAAGGTGATGCCGCCGATGGGGGACCACGCCTGGTTGACGATGCCGTGCTCGTCGTCGAAGTCGAGGACGGCGCGCTGCTGGAAGTAGGGGTGGATCTCCAGCTGGTTGACGGCGGGGACGACGGTGGTGGCGTCGAGCAGCGCGGTCAGGTGGTCGACCATGAAGTTGCTGACACCGATGGCCCGGACCTTGCCGTCCGCCAGGAGCTTCTCCAGGGCGCGGTAGGCGGCGAGGGTCCGGTCGAAGTCCGACGGCAGGGCCTGGTGCAGGATGAGCAGGTCGATGCGGTCGACGCCCAGCTTGGCGGCGCTCTTGTCGAAGCCGTGCAGGGTCTCGTCGTACCCGTAGTCGCTGATCCAGATCTTCGTCTCGACGAAGATCTCCTCGCGGGGTACGGCGGACTCGCGGACGGCCCGGCCGACCTCGCGTTCGTTGCCGTACGCGGCGGCGGTGTCGATGTGCCGGTAGCCGAGGTCGAGCGCGGCCGTGACGGCGGCCCGGGTCTCGTCCGGCGGGGTCTGGAAGACGCCGAGTCCGAGGGCCGGCATCTCGACGCCGTTGTTCAGGGTGAGGGTCTGCATCACAGGGACCTTTCGGTACGGGTGGCCCGGCCGCCCACGACCGGGACCTCGGTCTTTTCCAGAGAACCGCGCCTCGGGCCGCGGGTGGGAGTCACTGCTCTTCCAGGTAATGGCAGTACCTCGCAGGCCTTCGCCGACGGATCTACGGTGAGGAGAACGGCGCTGTCGTCAGGAGACCGGCACCGGATTCACGCCGACGATCAGAAGGAGCCACCGCATGTCCGCCCTCGCTGCCACCGCAGAAGCTCCGGGGCCCGAGCATGGCTGACACCGACAGGAAGACCCTGGCTGCCGAGGTCCGCGAGTTCCTGAGCACCCGGCGGGCCCGGATCACCCCGGAGCAGGCCGGGCTGCCGGTCTACGGCGGGAACCGTCGGGTCGCCGGCCTCCGCCGTGAGGAGGTCGCCCTGCTGGCGGGCATGAGCGTGGACTACTACATCCGGCTCGAGCGCGGGAACCTCACCGGCGCCTCGGACTCGGTGCTCGACGCCCTCGCGCAGGCCCTCCAGCTGGACGAGGCCGAACGCACCCACCTCTACGACCTCGCCCGCACGGCGACGCCGTCGGGCAGGCGGCCCACGGTGACCGCGTCCCGGGTACGGCCCACGATCCTGCGGCTGCTCGACTCGATGACCGACGTGCCGGCGTACGTGCGCAACGCGCGCTTCGACGTCCTGGCCGCCAACACGCTGGGCCGGGCGCTGTACGCACCCGTCTTCGACTCGCCGCTGTTCGCCCGGCGCGGTCCGGTCAACACCGCACGCTTCATGTTCCTCGACCCGGCCAGCCAGGAGTTCTGGACGGACTGGGACAAGGGCGCCAACGACGCGGTCGCCTTCCTGCGCACCGAGACGGGGCGGGCACCCCACGACAAGCTGCTCACCGATCTGATCGGAGAGCTCACGACCAAGAGTGACGACTTCGCCCGCCGGTGGGCCCGCCATGACGTGAAGTTCCACCGCTCCGGCGTCAAGCACCTTCACCATCCGCTGGTCGGTGATCTCGCGCTGCCCTACGAGGCGATGGACCTGCCGGCCGATCCCGGCCTGCGCCTCAACTTCTACAGCCCGGAACCGGACTCCCGGGAGCGGGAGGCCCTGGGCCTGCTCGCCAGCTGGGCGAGTTCCGGCACCGCCGTCTCCACCGTGAACGACTGACCACCGCACGATCCACCCCACACGATCTAGGAGAACCGTTTCATGCAGTACCGACCGCTCGGGCGCACCGGCGTCCAGGTCAGTCCGCTCTGCCTGGGCGCGATGATGTTCGGCCCCTGGGGCAACGAGGACGAGGCCGACTCGATCCGGATCATCCACCGCGCCCTCGACGCGGGCATCAACTTCGTCGACACCGCCGACGTGTACTCCGCCGGTGTCTCGGAGGAGATCGTCGGCAAGGCGCTCAAGGACCGCCGCGAGGACGTGTTCCTGGCGACCAAGTTCTTCATGCCGATGGACCCGGACGACCCCAACCAGCGGGGCGGCTCACGGCGTTGGATCATCCGTGAGGTCGAGAACTCCCTGCGGCGGCTCGGCACCGACCACATCGACCTCTACCAGGTCCACCGCCCCAGCCCCGACACCGACGTCTCGGAGACCATCGGCGCGCTCTCCGACCTCGTCCGCCAGGGCAAGGTCCGTTACCTCGGCTCCTCGTCCTACTCCGGCTCCCAGATCGTGGAGGCCCAGTGGGTCTCGCGCGAGCGGAACCTGGAGCGGTTCGTGACCGAGCAGCCGCCGTACTCGATCCTGGTCCGCGGCATCGAGGAGGACGTGCTTCCCACCGCGCGCCGCCACGGCATGGGCACCCTCACGTACAGCCCGCTCTCCGGAGGCTGGCTCTCCGGCCGCTACCGCAAGCACGCCACCGAGGGGCCCGCCTCCGCGGCCCGTCCCCAGGCCCGCTTCGACATGAGCACCCCCGCCAACCGGCGCAAGCTCGACGCCGTCGAACAACTCGCGGTCCTGGCGAAGAAGGCCGGTCTCACGCTCATCGAGCTCGCCGTCGCCTTCGTCGTCAACCACCCCGGCGTCACCTCGGCGATCATCGGGCCCCGCACCATGGAACAGCTGGAGGCGTTCCTGCCCGCCGCCGACGTCACGCTGTCGGCCGACGTGCTCGACGCCATCGACGAGATCGTCGCACCCGGCGTCACCGTCAACCCGGTCGACAACAGCTACGGCGACTTCGAGCTGCGCGCCGACCAGCGGCGGCGGTGAGCGAGTAGCTCGGCAGGCCACGGGTGTCCGACCCGCTCGGCGCCCCGGCATGTCCGTGGCCCGGGCGGTCGCACCGTCAACGGGTGGTGTAGTCCGCGGTGAGCCGGTCGAGGAACGTCGTGAGCCTGGCGTTCATCCCGGTGTAGTCGTTGGCGCGCAGCTGGTCGGGCTGCTGGACGTAGGGGCGGTCGGCGAGTGCGGCCAGTTCCTTCCCGTCGTGCTCGATCAGGGCTTCGATGCAGTCCGGGGTGAACTCCATGTGGCACTGGAAGGCGTACACGTAGCGGCTGTAGGCGATGATCTGGCGGGGGCATCCGGCGCTGGTGGCGAGCACGGTCGCATCGTCGGTGAGGCCCGGCATGTCGTTGTGCCAGTGGCCGGTGTGGAAGGAGTCCCCGAAGCCGGTGAGGAAGGGGTGGGCTCGTCCGGCGTCGGTGAGCGTGACGGGGAAGGAGCCGATCTCCGTGTGCGGGCTGGGCGCCCAGGCGGCGCCGAGGGACTCCCCGACGAGCTGGGCACCGAGGCAGATGCCGATGACGGCCCGGTCCGTCTCGATGCAGGAGGAGATGAGGGCCGTCTCCGCGGCCGCGTCGAAGTGCGGGCACTCCTCGACGGTCGTGGTGGGCTGCTGGGGGCCGCCCATCACGATCAGCAGGTCGATGTCCTGGCCGGACGTGGGCAGCGCGTCGCCCTCGTGGACCCGGGAGAAGCTGAGGTCGTGGCCCCGGGATCTGGCCCAGTCCTCGAGGGCCCCCGGGGCTTCGAACGCCTCGTGGACGACTATGTGTGTGCGCATGGCTTTGCCGGCCTCTCTGTCTCTGTCGCTGTCTCTGCGGGTGGGGGGAGCGGATTGTCGTGGTGGCTGATACCGCCGGCTCCTGGCCGGGGCGGATCAGGCCGGGCGGGCGTGGAGAACGGCGGCGAGGTCGTCGGTGAACTCGCGTGCCTGCTGCATGGTGAGCGTGGCGGTGGTCACCCTGATCTCCTGGCTGCCGCCGGCCCCGGCGGCGAAGAGGTGGCCGGGCTGGACCGCCCACCCACGCCGCGCCAGTGCGTCGGCGACCGGACGGCCCTCCGTGCCCAGCGGCACCCAGACGTTCAGGCCGTCCGGCCGGTAGCCGGACGGACGGCCGATACCCCGCTCGGCGAGCTCGGCCAGCAGCAGTGAGGCGCGCTCGGCGTAGGCGTCGCGCGCGCGGGCCGTCAGCTCGTGTACCTGTGGATCACTCAGCAGCCGGTACACGGTGTGCTGCAGCAGCCGGCTCACCCACGTCGTCCCGGTGTTCAGCCGCGTCTGCAGGCGCTGGGCGCTCTCCTCGTCCGTCGCGACGAGCGCGAGCCGAAGATCCGGCCCGAGGAACTTCGAGACCGAGCGCACCAGCGCCCACCGCGAGACCTGGGGCGGCGTGATCCGGTGGTACGGCGCGCTGGAGACCGCCCAGAAGTGGTCGTCCTCGATGACCAGGACCTGGGGATACGCCGCGAGGACCGACGCGAGCTCCGCGGCGCGCTCGCGGGTGATGCTCACACCGGTCGGGTTGTGGGCCCGCGGCGTGCACACCACCGCCCGTACCCCGCTCTCCAGCGCCGCCCGCAGGGCCTGGGGGCGCATTCCTTCCCTGCCGACCGGGACCGCGACGGTGCGCAGACCGTTCAGCCGCAGGGTGCCGATGCTGGCCAGGAAGCACGGGTCCTCCACCGCGACCGCGTCGCCCCGGGTGAGGTAGGCGTTCAGCAGCCGCTCCGTGGCGTCGACAGCGCCGTGTGTGACCAGAACCGGGAAACCGTCCGCGGAGAGGTCCGGTGCGAACTGCGCCCGGGTCCAGGCGGCGAGGTCCCGGTCGACCGACGGCGCGCCGTACAGCGCGGGCCGGTACCCGCCGCCCCGGAGCGCCCGCAGCGCGTCGGGGAGCAGCTCCGGATCGGGGTTGCCGCTGGCCAGATCGATCCGCGCCGGTGAGGACGCCCCCGCCGGTTCGCCCCTGGCCCAGGCGGGCACCCGCATCGGCCCCGCCCTCCTCGGGCTGGCCGCGGCCTGCGGTCACGACACCCTGCCGGTACGGCCCCGGCCCCGCGTCCGCATCCTGGTCACCGGCGACGAACTCACCCACACCGGCCGCCCCGCCCCCGGCCGGGTACGCGACGCCCTCGGCCCGCTCCTCCCGCCCCTCGTCCAGGCGATGGGCGGCGAGACCGCCGACGTCCACCACGTACCGGACCGGCCCACCGGCTCCCTGGCCACCGCCGTCCACACCCTGCCGTCCTACGACGCGGACGTGACCGTGGTGACCGGCTCCACCTCCGTCGGCGCCACCGACCAGCTGCGGCTCCTGCTCGCCGACGCGGACGCCCGGTGGGCGGTCGACGCCGTCGCCTGCCGTCCCGGACACCCCCAGCTCCTGGCCCGGCTCCCCGACGGCCACTGGGTCGTGGGGCTGCCCGGCAACCCGTACGCCGCCCTGGTCGCCGCCCACACCCTGCTCGCCCCGCTCCTGGCCGGCCTCACCGGTCGCCCGCTGCCCGCCCTGCCCCGCATCCCGGTCACCGGCGACATCCGCACCGCGCCCGGCCGCACCCGGCTGATCCCGGTCACCTGGGACGGAGCCACCGCTCACCTGGTCGGCGGCCACCGCCCCGCCTTCCTGCACGGCGCGGCCCTCGCCGACGCCCTCGCCGCCATACCCCCGGACTGGCAGCCCGGACAACCGGCACCGCTGCTCCTGCTCACCGGGTGACCCGGGAACCACACGTCCGGTCGGCGGCCCGGTGATCGCCGGGAAGCCGAGAAGCGATCCCCGGGACACGAACCCCTGCCACGTTGGTCAGCGACCCAGGCAGAGAGCCGTGGCACCCGACGATCGCCGTCCGGCCCGGGGGTTCACGCGGCCCTGTCCAGTGACGCCCGCGCCACGGCCGTTCCGGCCCGGAGCGCCGTGACCGGGTCGGGCGCCATGTCGAGTTCGACGAGGACCGTGCCGGCGCCGGGGGTTCGGGACATGGCTGCCGCCCAGCCGGGCCAGTCCACGATGCCCTGGCCCAGTTCCGTCATGTACGGCTGCTGCCGGGCGTACACGGTCTCGTCGATGGTGAGGTGGGTGTCGATCGGTCCGACCGCGTCCTTCCAGTGCGCCAGGGCGATGCGCGGCGCGTGGCGGCGGGCGACGGCCACCGGGTCGCCGCCGCCGAGGGCGATGTGGCAGGAGTCGGGGCACAGCCAGACGTACTGCGGGTCGGTGAGGGCCATGAAGAGGTCGATGTCGCGCTCGTACCAGAGGGTGCTGTTCGACTCGGTGTGCAGGGCGAGACGCACGCCGTGCCGGGCGACGGCCTCGCCGACGGCGTGGGCGACGCCGGCCATCCGGTTCATGTAGGCGGCGTCGACGAAGAGAGGCGGGCGGGTCCCGAACGTCCGGCGCATGGGCAGCCCGGCGACGAGGAGGTCGGCTCCGGCCTCGGCGAGGAAGGCCGCGCGGCGCTCCGCGTCGGCCACGATCGCCGGGAGGCTGCCGGCGTCCTGCCAGCTGGGGGCGTCGCTGTCGGCGATGAAGGTGCTCACCAACGACAGGCCCCGGGAGGTCAGTTCGCGCCGGAACGCCGACGCGCTGCCGAACGCCCGCAGCACCGAACCGATGTCACCGGGCGCAAAGGTCAACTCGAGGCCGGTCACGCCGGATTCGGCCATCGCGTCCATCACCCGCTCCCAGAAGGCCACGGGGTCGGCGAGGGCCCGGTCGCGCACGGCGTCGTCGGAGTCGAGGCCCCAGAAGTCGGGGTGGTAGAAGGTGATGACGTCGGTGGCGAAGCGCGGTGTCACTCGGAGCCTCCTCGGGCGTTGTAGACGGCGACCTCGTCCGCGTCGACGGCTTCCCGGTAGGCGCGGAACACGGTCAGTGCCTCGTCGCGGAGCACGTCCCGTACGACCTTGATGCCGCGGGCCTCGAACTGCTCGGCCCAGTCCGCGCCGAGCGGGCCCTCGTCGAAGGTGGTGATCTCCTCCAGTTCCGGGCCCTGTCCCGCGACCACGAGACCGCGCACCCCGGACCACAGGGTGGCGCCGTAACACTGGACGCACGGACGCCAGTTGACGACGAGTTCGTGGGCCGGCACCCCGTGGCCGCCCAGGTCCCAGCCGCCGGTCGCCTGCTGTGCGAGCCCGAGGGCGACGACCTAGGCATGGGCGCTGGAGATACCGGAGGCGAGGACGACGTTCACGCCCACCGAGACGATCCGGCCGGTGTCCTGCTCGGCGACCAGCGCGGCGAACGGACCGCCGTCGCCCTCGCGCCAGTTGCGGTCGGCCAGCCGGTGCGCGAGCCGCATCCGGTCCGCCCGGTCGGGGACGACCGCGGGCACGTCGGCCAGCTCGTCGTCGATCCACGCGGGCAGCGAGACGCGGAACTCCCTGGGAATGTCGATCATGGTCAGACCTTCTGTCGAGGGGTGGTGGTCAGCGCGGGATCCCGCCGGCCCGCGGTGTGTGCGGTGACGGCGCGGGCGGCCCGGATGGCGGTCACGGCGCCCGTCAGGGTGACGTTCGCGGCCATCGCCGTGGGGATCACGCCGTTGCCGGCGAGGTACAGGTTGTCGTGGCCCCACACCCTGCCGTCCGGGTCGCACACGCTGGTGCCGTCGTCGGCGGGGCCGGAGCGGACGGTGCCGGTCAGATGCAGTGAGGAGCCGGGCGGCAGCAGGGCGCTCTCGGTCGCGGGGTCGAAGGGGCCGAACTCCTCGGCCAGCGAGCGGACTTCGTCCTGCGCCCGGCGGATCAGCGCCCGGTCGGCGGCGGAGTGGGTGAACTCGACGCCGATCCGGGGCATCCCGGCGAGGTCCGTGTCCGACTCCGAGAACACCAGCCGGTTCTCCGGACGCGACTCGACCGGGACGTACAGCGAGATGCCGACCGAGTGGGCGAGCGGGCGGCCCGCCTCGTCCAGGTACGTGCGGTTCATGATCTGGCCGTGGAACGGCTGCGCGGCGCCGTTGTGCGGCAGCCACAGGGAGTCGGTGCTGAACTCGCCGGGGCGCGGCAGCGGCAGTGCGTCGAGGCCGATGCCGAACCGGTCGAGGTCGAGCAGCGCGCGGGCGGTCACGAAGGCGTGTTCGTTGAGGCGGCGGCCCAGCGCGTCGGGGCGGATGCCCGAGGCGAAGAGCAGTTGCGGAGTGCGCAGCGCGTCGGCGCACACCACGACGGTGTCCGCGTCCAGGTCCGACTCGAAGCCGTCGGCGACCCGGCGCAGCCGGGCGCCCGCGACCCGGCCGTGCACGACCCGGAGCCTGGTGACGAGTGTGCCGGTGACCAGGGTGAAGGCCGGGTCCGTGGCCGTCGCGAGCGGCGGGAAGACCGTCGCCGGGGCTGTGCGCGGCATGGGGCCGGCGGTCGTCGGCGTGACGGCCATGGGCATCGGCTGCGGGCGTCGGTCGGCCGGTCCGATGCCGTCGTAGCGGCGGCGCAGGATGTCGAGGACCAGTTGCCCGACCCCCGTCGGACCGATCGCGGCGGGTGCGACCGCGAGGAGCCGGCGGGCGGTGTCGAGGTCCGTCGCCCAGGCGGCCGGGTCCCCGGAGTCGAACACCTCGTGCCCGGCCGGCCAGGGGGTCGCGGCCGTCCAGTGCACGCCCATGCCTCCCGCGTTCCACGCGAGCGCGGCCTGGGGCATCGCCTCGGTGTCCTCCCCGAAGGCGAGCGCGTGGTACATGCCGGGCGGCAGGCCGGCGAGGTCGCCGGGGACCTCGCGCACCACCTCGGCGCCCGTGTACATGCCCTGGATGCCGGTGGCGACTTGTTCGTTGTAGCGGGCCCAAAGGAGGGGATCGTCGAGATCGTGCAGGTGTCTGCCGGGGGTGTCGCCGATCGCGGTGCCGGCTTCGACCATCGTGATCCGCAGCGCCGGATCGGACGCGCGCAGTCGCCGGGCCACGACGGCGCCCATGATGCCGCTGCCCACGATCAGGACATGGGTGTGGGGGGTGTGGGGCACGGAAAGCTCCAAAGGATCGGTGACGCAGGGGGACAGAGGCTCGGTACGGGAGGTCCGAACAACTGGGTGTCCATGCGGTCGAGTGCCAGCTTCACGGCGCCGACGAGGGCGGCGTCGCGGCCCAGGCCGGTGGCCCGCAGCTCGACCGCGGGGGTGCGGGCGGCGCGCAACGCCTCGCGCACCCGGGGCAGCAGCACGTCGGACGCGTCCTCCAGACCGCCGCCCAGCACGATCAGGGAGGGGGCGACCGTCCAGGACAGGGTGGTGAGGATCGCGGCGATGTGCGCCACGAACTCGTCGACCTCGGCGAGCGCGCCCGCCTCGCCCGCCCGGGCGGCCTCGACGCGGCCGAGCGCGACGGCCCGGCGCTCCGGCTCCGGCGAGGTGAGCCAGGCGACCGGCCGGTCCTCGACCGAGTCCGTGCGCATCGGCACCGCCTCGATGATCTCGCCCGCCGCTCCGTCGAGCCCCCGGTGCACCGCTCCCCGGATCAGGATGCCGAGGCCGGCCCGGTTGCCGAGCATCGCCCAGACGACGTTGTCGTGGTCACCGGCCACGCCGCGCCAACGCTCCCCCAGGGCACCGAGGTTGGTGTCGTTGTCCGCGAACCAGGGCACCCGGATCCGGCGGGTGAGTTCCGCGGGCAGATCCACGCCCTCCCACCGGGTCGTGTGCACGAGCCGCCGCACCACGCCGTCGTCGTCGATCGCGCCACCGCTCGCGAGCGCACCGGCCCGCAGCCGCTCGACCGACCCGCCCGCGTCCGCCAGCGCTTCCCGCACCAGCGTCGCCACGTCGTCGAGCGAGGTCCGCGGGTCCGGGTAGGAGCGCAGCGGGCGGTGCGCCCGGCCGACGATACGGCCGCGCACGTCCGCGACGACCGCGGACACGGTCTCCGTGGTGATCTGCGCGGCGGCCAGCAGGGCGTGCTCGGCCCGCAGTTCGTAGCGCCGGGCGGGCCGGCCTGCGCAGCCCCGGGCGGGTACCCGGTCGAGTTCGGCCACCCAGCCGGCCGTCAGGAGGGAGTCGAGGATCAGCTCTATGGTGCGCCGTGACAGGGTCGTCCGCTCGGCGAGGGCGGTGAGCGTCGTCGGCCCGGCCGACACCGCCAACGCCCGCAGAATCACAGAGGTGTTGACCCGGCGTACCGCGCTCTGGTTCATGCCCGCCATCAGCACGGCTCCGCCGCTGCCGGGACCACGGGGTCGTACCCGCCCGTGACGTCGGCGGCGGGCGCGGCGCCGGGACGGCCGTACTCGCGTGCCGTGTCGCCGGGTTCGCCGGTCGCCGGCGCCCAGGACGGCCGTCGTCCGCGCACGAACCCGACGAGATCCGCGTGCATCGACCCGGCCAGCTCCTGGGGCGGGCGCGGGCCCAGGGCCGCCCGGACGCCCGGTGCGTCGAGGACGTCGTAGAAGAACGGGATGTCGACGCAGTGGGTGGCGCCGCCGGTGGCGGGGGAGGGCCACTCGAAGGAGTACAGCCAGGTCCCGGCGGTGGCCTTCCGCCTCAGGCGTGCCGCGCGCGGGCAGGCGGCCCGGAAGAGGGTGTCGGTGACCCGGGTGCCGGCCGCGCGGGCGGACCGCGCTGCCGCGTCCGCTGCCGCGTCCGCTGCCGCGTCCGCTCTCACTCCGCCGTCGAACTCGTCGCCGGTCGCCCCCAGCAGCAGCGGTACGTCGAGCCCGTGACCGGCGAGCCCTTCGGCGGGGGACACCGGCAGGATGCCGTCACCCGTGACCGGCCCGAGCACCAGCACCTCCCCACCTCTCACATCCCTTACCGCCTGCTGCAGTCGTGCCACGCCGACGCCGCTGAATCCCTCCCGCGTCGGCGGTACGCCGAGCCGCGCCCCGAGCCGTTCCAGGAAGCCGTAGGCGGTGTCCCTTCCCGCCTCGAAGAAGCCGCCGGAGATGCTCACCGCCCGCTGGAAGCGGCCCCGGGCGGCCGGTGACGCCAGCAGCGCCAGCACCGCCGCGCCTCCGGCCGACTGCCCGGCGAGGGTGACCCGGTCCGGGTCACCGCCGAACGCGGCGATGTTCTCCCGCACCCAGTCGAGAGCGAGCAGCATGTCGCGCAGCCCGAGATTGGCCGGTACGCCGTCGAGCGGCGCGAACCCGTCCACGCCCAGCCGGTATCCGACCGTCACGGTGACGACCCCGTCCCGGGCGAAGGAGCGCCCGTCGTACCAGGGGCTCGCCGGACTCCCCGCGAGGAAGCCGCCGCCGTGGATCCACACCAGGACCGGGCAGTGTTCGGCGTCGACCGGGGCGACCACGCTCAGGTTCAGCACGTCGTCGCCCGGCACGGACGGCTCCGGGATCGTGGTCGTCGCCGACAGCGGCACCGCCTGCGCGGTCGCGCCGTGCCGGGACGCGTCGTACGGCTCGGTGAACCGGCCGCGCGGCACCGGCGCCGCGAACCGTCGGGCGCCGACGGGTGCTTCGGCGTACGGGATGCCGAGGAAGCGCCGGACCCGGCCCGCCCGGTGGCCGACGACCGCGCCCGCCGGGGCCCGCACCGTGTCCGTCGTGATCACCGTCACCGCATCCCCGTTCCCGCGATGCCCTGCACGAAGTACCGCTGGAGGCACAGGAAGAGCACCAGCACCGGCAGCATCACCACGATCGCACCGGCCAGCATCAGACCGTAGTCGGTGACGTGCGCCGCGGCCTGGCTGGTGGCGGCGAGACCCACCGGGAGGGTGTACGTGGACATGCTCTGGGCGACGACGAGCGGCCAGATGAAGTTGTTCCACGAGGTGAGGAACGACATGATCGTGATCGTCGCGACCGCGGGACCGGCCAGCGGCAGGAAGATCCGGAAGAAGATCCGGAACTCGCCCGCCCCGTCGATCCGGGCGGCCTCCAGCAGCTCGTCGGGGACCGACAGCGCGTACTGGCGCATGATGAACACCGACAGCGGCAGCGCCACGGCGGGCAGCGCGATGCCGGTCAGGGTGTCCGCGAGCCCCAGGTCGACGGTGATCACGAACTGGGTGACGAAGACCGTGGTGAACGGCACCATCATGGCCCCCATGACCGCGCCGAACGCGAGCCGCTTCCCCGCGAACTCCAGCTTGGCGAGGGCGTATCCGGCGGCCGACGCGGCCACGAGGTTCCCGACGACCACCATCACCGCCACGACGACGCTGTTCACCAGGAACCGGCCGAAGCCCTGGGTGCGGAACAGCCGGACGAAGTTGTCGAGAGTGAAGTGGTGCGGAAGCCAGGCGCCGGGGTCGGAGCGGATCTCGTCGAGACTGCGCAGCGAGCCGCCGGCCACCCAGACGAACGGCAGCAGCGTGAGCAGCGCGCACAGCACCAGCGCCCCGTACAGCAGGGGCTGGGAGAGGGACCGGCGCCGAACGGCGGTCCGGTCGGCGGAGGTGGGTTCGGTGTCGGTGCGTTCGGTGTCGGTGTTCTGGTACGCGGCTACGGCGGTCATGAGCGGGGCCTCAGCAGTCGGAACTGGACGACACTCACCAGGGCCACCATGACCAGCATCACGAAGGACGCGGCCGACGACATGCCCAACTGGCCCACGCCGAACTGGTGGTAGGTGTACAGCGCCACCGACTCGGTGGAACCGAGCGGGCCGCCGTCGGTGAGCAGGTAGGGCTCGTCGAACACTTGCAGGTAGAAGACGGTCAGCAGGACCGACACCATCAGCGTGGTGGGCATCAGCATCGGCAGGGTGATGTGCCGGAGCTGCCGCCACCGGCCCGCCCCGTCGAGGGCCGCCGCCTCGTACACGTCCCCCGGGATCGCCTGGAGCCCGGCGAGGAACAGCACCATCGCGGTGCCGAAGTTGCGCCAGACGCCGAGCGCGATGACCACGGGCATGGCCAGATGGGTGTCGTCCAGCCAGTTCGGCCCGGCCAGGCCGACGGCGGACAGCACACTGTTGACCGTGCCGTTCTCGTTGAAGGCGTACCGCCAGATCAGGGCGACCGCGACGACGTTGGTGACGACCGGTGCGAAGAAGACCGTGCGGAAGGCGCCGCGCAGCCGCCGGATGCCGGAGTTCAGCGCCAGGGCCAGCACGAACCCCACCGCCATGGTCAGCGGCACCCCGACGGCCACGAACAGCGCGGTGTTGAGGATGTCCCGCACGAAGCTGTCGTCCTGGAACAGCCGGACGTAGTTCTCCAGGCCGGTGAAGTCCACCGCGAGCGGATGCCGCAGGTCCGAGCCGCGCAGATCGGTGAGGCTGAAGCCGAGCGCGGCGACGGTGGGTACGGCCGTGTAGACCAGGAAGACCAGCGTGAACGGCGCGAGGAACAGCCAGCCGACGGCCGTCCGGCGGGTCCTCACCGCGCTCCCGTGCCGAGGCTCTCGGCGTACGCCTGGACGTTCGCCGCCGCCTTCGCCGCGCTCTCGGTGCCCTTGGCCACGGCCTCCATCTCCTTGCCCAGCCGGGTGGCGACCTGCTGCCAGGTGGACACCTGCGGGAACGCCCGGGTGTTCTTCAGCTGGGTCAGGAAGGCGTCCAGCAGCGGCTGTCCCTTGATCGCCGAGTCGTCCCAGGCGGAGACGACCGCAGGCAGCGAGCTGTACGCCTTGTACTGCGCGACCTGGGTGCCGGGCTTCGCCAGATACCGGACGAACTTCCACGACGCGTCGGCGTTGCCCGCGTCGGCGAGCACGCCCCAGCTGCCGCCCGCTGAGAAGGACACACTGCCCGACGACCCCGCCGGCAGCGGCGCGGTGGCGACATGGGCGGCAGTCCAGCCGGTCTTCTTCGCCGCGGTGTCGAGCTGCCCGACGACCCACGGTCCGGTGATCATCATGGCCGTCCTGCCGGACACGAAGTACGGCTGTGCGTCCAGGAAGGTCGGTCCGCCGGTGTCGGCGACCTTGGAGGTGAAGAACGACGCGTTGTACGTGAGGGCGTCGGCCATGGCCGGGGTGTCGAGTGTCCACTTCCCGCCGGAGAGCAGCGAGCCGCCCGCCTGCCAGGCGTACATGGCGACGTCCTGGCCGTTGAAGATGTCCCAGCCGATGTCCGCCCCCAGCCCGTGCGCCGCCCCGGCGCCCTGGAGCGCCTTGAGGAAGGGCACCATCCCCGCCCAGGTCGTCGGCGCCGTGACACCTGCCTTCTTGGCGAGGTCGGAGCGGTAGACCAGCGCGTACGTGTACGCGTACCAGGGGACCGTGTAGGCGACGTCCTCGACCACACCGGCGTCCCACAGGCTGGTGAAGAAGGACTTGGGGTTGACCAGGTCGTCCGGCACGGCCCGCAGGATCGACGGGTCGAGGAACTGGGCCTGCGACTCCGGGAAGAACTGGGCGACGTCCGGTCCCTTGCCCGCGGCGATCGCCGACTGGAGCTTCGTGTAGTACTCGGCGTTCGGGATCAGCGTGAACTTCACCGTGAGCTTCGGGTTCGCCGCCTTGAACGGCTTGATCACCTTGTCCAGGACGTCCGCATCGCCCTGGGCGGCCCAGATGTTCAGGGTGCCGGTGGCCGGAGAGTCGTCGACGGGCGCGGCGGAGGACTTCGCGGCCGTGGTCGCGTCGCCACGGCCGCAGCCGGTGAGTGCGCCGGCGCCGAGCAGCGCCAGGCCGGCGGTCAGCTTCAGGGCACCGCGTCTGGAGGGGAGGGACATTCGGGGGCTCCTGGATTTCGCGGGAAAGCAGCGTTATCGCTGACTGCGAAGCTACGAACGCCGTGTTGCACGGGCGTGGCCGAGCCATCACGAATAATTTCGGAACTTGTAGCGAAATCGACGAGGCGCTCAGCAGGAGCGTTCCCGGTCTGCGAGGCCGACCCGGAGAGCACGGGACAGCGGTTCTAGGAGGAGCCGCTCTCTCCTCCCCCCGACGGCCATAATCGATCCATGGGGACTGTGGCAGCGTTGTACCGGTATCCGGTGAAGTCCATGCTGGGTGAGGCCGTGATCGCCGTGGCCGTCACGGAACGCGGATTCGCCGGTGACCGGGGGTACGCCGTACTCGACGGGACGGGTGCCGTGGGCAGCGCCAAACACCCCCGCAAATGGGGCGAGTTGCTGCGCTGCCGGAGCCGGCTGGACGACTCAGGCGCGGTCCGGGTCGTGCTGCCGGACGGCACGGCCCTGTCGGTGGAGGACCCGGACCTCGACATGCAGCTGTCCAAGTTGCTGGGCCGCCAGGTGTTCGTGTCGGCCGTCGTACCGGAGCACAGCAGGCTGGAGCGGGCCGTGCCGGACTACGAGGGCGGTGTTCCGGACGTCGTGCGGGAGACCGCTTCCGTCGACGCCACGGGCGCGAGCATCACGACGGGCGGGGTCGCCTCCGGCACGTTCTTCGACTTCGGCCAGGTCCATCTCGTCACCACCGCCTCCCTGCACCGGATGCGGACCGTGTATCCCGCCGGGGACTTCGACGCGCGCCGGTTCCGGCCGAACCTGGTGGCGGACACCGACGAAGGGCCGGGTTTCCCCGAGGACGCCTGGCCGGGATCACGCCTGCGCGTGGGCGAGGCGCTGTTCCGGGTCGTGGTGCCCACACCCCGCTGCGTGGTCCCCACCCTCGGCCACGACGAGCTGCCGCCGGACCCGGGCATCATGCGCGCGGTCGCCCGGGACCACCGCATCCCCGTGTTCGACCTCGGCCGGCTCTCGTGCCTCGGCGTGTACCTGGACGTGCTGGAAGCGGGGACGGTCCGGGTGGGCGACGTGATCACGGTGCAGGAGGCCGCCTGATCACCGCCCTCGGCCTCCGGGTCCACGCCGCCGACAGGTGAGCGGGCCACCGCCTCACGAGTGCAGTTGTTTCTCACCAGGGCTCTGCGGCCGAGGACAGGGAACCCACCGCGTAGGTGTCGTAGATCTCCAGGAGGTCTTCGTCCTCGGGGATGTCCACCCTGTACTCCGTCTCCCGGCAGACCAGAGCGCTCAGCCGAGCCAGACGGCGCAGCCCGGGAAAGACCTCGTTCTGCACGAAACGGGGATCGGTGCCCTCGGCCCGAAGGGGCGCCGCTACCGCTTCCTCAAGACCTTCCGAGGGTTGTGCGAGGGCGATGTGCAGCTCGCTCCATCCGCGAAAGCGGTGCAGGAACTGCGCCACGGTGTCCTCGACGGCGCAGCGCAGGAAGTCGCCTCCTTCCACCGCCTGCTCGTCATCGATCACGCAGTACATGCCCAGGGTCGGGATCGGTCGGCATGCGCGGACGAGGCTCTGCCGCGCGGTCACCGGCAGACCCAGCCAGGACGTGAGTCCTGGTGCGTCCGCCAGCGCGGTGGCCGCTTTCCGCTCCGCGATGTCGGTCCGGTCGCTGCCGACGGCCAGAGTCGTCAGCTGATTCGGACGGGACGGGTCCCAGTCGATGACGCACAGGATCGGCCCGGCCGTTACTCGATACACGTCTCGTCCCCACCGTTGAAGTACTTCGACTCGTAGGTGTACACGGTCGTCGCCGTCGAAGCCGTACCCGGATCCGCCATGTCTTGCGGTTTCCGCCGAGAACGCGTGCGACCGCCGCCACCGGGGGTCGCCGGGCGCACAGTGAAGCCACCGGCGACGACGCCGGACGGACGAAAGGTGCCCAGGATGCCGGAATTCAACGACGGGACCGCGGAGACCGAACTCCCGGCCGGTCCGGTCATGGTCACGGACGTCGTGGTCGTGGGATCCGGACCGGCGGGCGCCGCGGCGGCCCTGGCGCTCTCCACGCTCGGCGTGGACAACATCATGATCACCAAGTACCGCTGGACGGCGAACACCCCTCGCGCCCACATCACGAACCAGCGCGCCATGGAGGTCTTCCGCGATCTCGGCATCGAGGACCAGGTGCTCGCCGACGCCACGGACCACGACCTCGTCGGCGACACGGTGTTCTGCACCAGCATCGCCGGGGAGGAGATCGGCCGGATCCACACCTGGGGCACCCGCCCGGACCGCGAGGCGGACTACCGGCTCGCCTCGCCCTGTCTCACCGTCGACATCCCGCAGACCTACCTGGAGCCGATTCTCGTCCGGAACGCCGCCCGGCGCGGCACCCAGGTGCGCTTCTCCACCGAGTACCTCTCCCACACGCAGGACGCCGAGGGCGTCACCGTCGACGTCCTCGACCGGCTGACCGGGAAGGCGTACCTGATCCGCGCCAAGTACCTGATCGGCGCCGACGGTGCCCGCTCCATGGTCGCCGCCGACATCGGGCTGCCCTTCGAGGGGGCGATGGACATCGCCGGCTCGATGAACATCACGTTCAAGGCCGACATCAGCCGCTACGTCTCCCACCGGCCCTCCGTCCTGTACTGGGTGATCCAGCCCGGATCGAACGTCGGCGGGATCGGCGCGGGACTCGTCCGGATGGTCCGTCCCTGGAACGAGTGGCTGATCGTGTGGGGCTACGACATCAACGAGGAGCCCCCGCAGGTCGACGACGCGGCGGCGGTCCAGATCGTCCGCAACCTCCTCGGCATGCCGGACCTCGACGTCGAGATCACCGGCACCAGCCTGTGGGGCAACAACGAGATGTACGCCACCCGCCTGCACAGCGGCCGGGTGTTCTGCGCCGGCGACGCCGTCCACCGGCACCCGCCGAGCAACGGCCTCGGCTCCAACACCTCGGTGCAGGACGCCTACAACCTCGTGTGGAAGCTGGCCGCCGTCCTCAAGGGCCAGGCGGATCCCGCGCTGCTCGACACCTACTCCGCCGAGCGGGCGCCGGTCGCCGAGCGGATCGTGAAGCGGGCCAACAGGTCGAGCCGGGAGTTCGTCGACATCTTCAAGGCCCTCGGTGTCCTCGACGCCACGACGGAGGCCGAGATGACGGCCGCGATCGAGGAGCGCAAGGCCAACACCCCCGAGGGCGCCGCCAAACGGGCCGCGCTGGTGCGGGCGATGGACCTGAAGAACTACGAGTTCAACGCGCACGGCGTCGAACTCGGCCAGTTCTACACCTCGTCGGCGATCGTCCCCGACGGCAGCGCGCCGCCCGTGTCCGAGCGTGACCCCGACCTCTACTACGAGATGTCCACGGTGCCCGGCGCGCACCTGCCGCACGCCTGGGTCGGGGACAGCGCGCACCGCAAGGCGCTGATGGACCTGGCGCCGTACGACCGCTGGACGCTCCTCACCGGCATCGCGGGCGAGGCGTGGGAGGCCGCGGCCGAGAAGGTCGGGCAGGAGCTCGGGGTGCCGCTGGCCACGGTCGTCATCGGCCCGGGGCGCGAGGTCACCGACCTCTACTACGACTGGGCCAAGTTGCGCGGGGTCGAGGAGGGCGGGGTGCTGCTGGTCCGCCCCGACAAGCACATCGCCTGGCGTGCGACGACCCTGCCGGACGACCCGGCGGGCCGGCTGCGCGACGCCCTGACCGCCGTACTGGGAAGGGCCTGAGCCGGTGCGTTTCGACCATGAGAACCTGCCGCAGCGCGTCCGGTTCGCCTCCGGTGCGGCGGCCGCGAACCTGGCCGCCGAAGTCGGACTCCTCGGCGGCCTGCGGCCGATGGTGATCGCCGACCCGGCCGCGCGGGCCGTCGCCCGCGAGATCGCGGCCGGGCTGCCCGTCGCGCACTGGCACGACCGGGACAGCGATGTCGTCATGCACGTCCCGGTCGCGGTGGCCGAGCGGGCCCGCGCGGCGGCGACGGACCACGACGTGGACGTCCTGGTCGCCGTCGGCGGCGGCTCGACGACCGGCCTCGCCAAGGCGGTCGCGCTGACCTCCGGGATCCCGGTGGTCGCGGTGCCGACCACCTACGCCGGCTCCGAGGCCACCGCGGTCTGGGGCCTGACCGAGGACGCCCGCAAGACCACCGGCACCGACCCGCGGGTCCTGCCCCGTGCCGTCGTCTACGACGCCGCGCTGACCCTGTCCCTGCCGGTCGGCATGAGCGTGGCCTCCGGGCTCAACGCCCTCGCGCACTGCGTCGACTCGATGTGGGCGCCGCGCACCGACCCGATCGACCAGGCCCTCGCGGCCGAGGGCGTCCGGGCCCTGCGCACCGGGCTGCCGCTGATCGTCAAGGAACCGGAGGGGCTGGACGGCCGGGAGCGCGCGCTGTACGGCGCCTACCTCTCCGCGACCGCCTTCGCGTCCGCCGGCTCGGGGCTGCACCACAAGATCTGCCACGTCCTCGGCGGCATGTTCGACCTGCCGCACGCCCAGACCCACGCCGTCGTCCTCCCGCACGTCCTCGCCTTCAACGCACCGCACGCCCCCGAGGCCGAGCAGCGCCTCGCGGCGGCCTTCGACGCGCCGACGGCGACCGCCGGACTGGCCCTCATGTACGACGAGTTGGACCCACCGCGCGCCCTGCGCGACCTCGGTATGCCCGAGGACGGCATCACCCCGGCGGCGGAGGCGATCGTCGCCGCCGCACCGCCCGACAACCCGCGGGCCGTCACGCTCGGACCGGTCCTCCGGCTGGTGCGTGCCGCCTGGGAAGGAGCACGGCCATGACCAGCGAGACCCGGGCCGCCGTCCCCGCCGAGCAGCAGGCGCGGGAGGCCGAGATCACCCGCCAGGTGCTCGACTCGTTCGGCGACTGCACCGATCCCCGTCTCAAGGAGGTCATGGAGTCCCTGGTACGCCATCTGCACGCGTTCGTCCGGGAGGTGCGGCTGACGGAGGACGAGTGGAGCAAGGGGATCGACTTCCTCACCCGGACCGGGCACATCACCGACGACCGGCGCCAGGAGTTCATCCTCCTCTCGGACGTGCTCGGCGCCTCCATGCAGACCGTCGCCGTCAACAACCAGGCGTACGGCGACGCCACCGAGGCCACCGTCTTCGGGCCCTTCTTCGTCGAGGACAGCCCGGAGATCGCCGACGGCGGGGACCTCGCGTTCGGCGCCGCCGGTGAACCCTGCTGGGTGGCGGGCACCGTCACCGACAGCACCGGCAAGCCCGTCCCCGGCGCGCGCATCGAGGTGTGGGAGGCCGACGAGGACGGCTTCTACGACACGCAGTACGGCGACGACCGTACGGCAGCCCGTGCGCACCTGTTCACCGGGGCGGACGGCGGCTACCGCTTCTGGGCCCTGACCCCGACGCCGTACCCGATCCCGCACGACGGACCGGTGGGCGAGCTGCTGGCGGCGACCGGGCGTTCGCCGATGCGCGCCTCGCATCTGCACTTCATGGTCAGCGCACCCGGCCTGCGCACCCTGGTCACGCACATCTTCGTGCGGGGCGACGAACTCCTGGACCACGACGCGGTGTTCGGTGTGAAGGACTCCCTGGTCAAGGAGTTCCGGCGGCAGCTGCCGGACACCCCGACACCGGACGGGCGGGACCTGTCTGGGCGCGCCTGGTCCCGGGCCGGGTTCGACATCGTGCTCGCCCCGGACGGCGCCTGACCCGCGTCCTGGGCGGGTGGCGGCGGGTCCGGCTCAGCTGTCGGCCCGGGCCTCCCGCAGCACATCGGTGGCGCGCACCCCGTACCGCTCCTTGAACCGGTGCGAGAAGCGGGCGGGCGAACCGAAGCCGCAGCGCGCGGCCACCTCGGCGACGGTCGGGTTCCCGCCCCCGGCCAGCAGCGCCCGCGCTCCCTCCAGCCGGCGGGCCAGCAGGTACTGCGGGACCGTCGTACCGCCCGCCGCGAACACCCGTGACAGATGCCGCTCGCTGATCCCGATGCCCCTGGCGATCCGGGCCGCGGTGAGCCCGCTGTCGCTCAGGTGGTCCTCGGCATAGGCCTTGGCCATCGCCAGATGGACCGCGGAGAGCGCGGCCGGTCGGCCGGTCACCACGCCGGCGAGCAGGTCCAGCAGGGTGTCCTCGTCGACCGGCCGGGACGTCTCGGGGTGCACGGCGCGGCCGGCCAGCCGCGCCAGCGTCCGGGCCTGGAGGTCGCCGGTGCCGAAGTCGAAGACCCGGGGGCGGGTCAGCGGCTCCGGCCCGGCGACCTCCCGCCACACCTGCCGCGGCACCTTGACGGCCAGCTCCTCCAGGCCCTGGGAGAAGCCGCGCATGAAGGGCCGGTCCGCGTCGCACACGATCAACTGCCCCGGCCGGACGACCTGTACGCCGGCGTCGTGGTAGAAGAACGCCTCTCCCACCAGCGTCAGGTAGCAGGCGATGGCCTCGGACGGCAGCCGCCGCACGACCGCGCGGGTACGTTCGACGACGTGGGGGTTGCCCGTCACCCGGGCCACATGCACCCGGGGGAGCTGAAGGTTGATCTCCGTGGCCTCGAGCGCCTCGTCATCGAGCGACCGGCAGCGCAGGCCGATCAACGCGCTCGCGTTGTGGTTCTCCCACAGCGCGACACGCTGCGCCTCGGGCAGTCCGATCGTGCTGAAGCGCACGGGCTCCGACAGCATGCCGGTCGTCATCCCCCCAGCGTAGTCCCGCCGGCGTCGGGACAGGTGCCGGTGTCGGAGGGCGCCGGGCCCTTGACTCGCGGGCGTGACGAGGCCCAGTGTTATCGTTAACGCACTCGTGAGCAAGTCGTGGGCAAGACGCACGCCGGTCCTTGGAGCATGACGTGACCCGTCTCTATGAACGCAACCCCCGCTACCCGACGGTCGGGGGCGCCGTCGCCCGTGGCTGGGATGCCGCCGTCAGGACCCTTCCGGCCGGCCCCGCCGTCCTGGCCCTCGACGGCCCGGCCGCCCTGGACTGGGACAGTGCCGCCGCGGCGCTGGCCGCCGCCCTCGCCGACCGCGGGGTGCCGGCCCGGCTGCTGGACCTGCGTGCTCACGAGGCCGACTGGGACACCGTCCTCGGCCGTACCGGCGACAGCGCCGGTCCCGCCGCGGACCCCTACTACCTGCCGCTGGCGCAGAACTCCCTCGCCGACGTCTACCGCGAGCTGCCGCGGGCCGAGCGGCCCGCCGAGGGGCTGCTCGTCGTCCACGGGCCCGGCTCGGCGCTGGTCGAGCACGACCTCCTCTGGTACGCCGACCTGCCGAAACGTCACGCGGAGGCGGCGATCGCCGCCCAGCAGCCGCCGCTCGGTGTGAACCTCGGCCGGCACCGTGAGCCGGGCGACCTGCGCCGCCTCTTCTACGCGGACTGGCCGATGACCGACGCGCACCGCGACGCGATCGCCACTCGCATCGACCGCTGGCTCGACCTGCAGCACCCGGAGACCCCCGCCTCCGTCGACGGCGCGACGATGCGTGCCACGCTCGCGGCGCTCGCCAGGGGCCCGGTGCGCTCCCGCCCGTACTTCAACTCCACGCCGTGGGGCGGCCAGTGGGCCGTCCGCGAGCTGGGCTTCGAGCCGCGCCACGGCAACACCGCGCTCGGCTACGAGCTGATCGCGCCGGAGGCGGGCGTGCTGGTGGGCGACGGCCCGGCGGCGGAGGTCGAGCTGCCCTTCCAGCTGCTGTGCGTGCTGCACCCGGTGGAGTTCCTGGGCGCGGCCGTCCATGCCGAGTACGGCACCTCGTTCCCGATCCGCTACGACTACCTGGACACGGTGGAGGGCGGCAACCTCTCCCTGCACCTGCACCTGCACCCGCGCGCCGAGTACATGCGGACCCGCTTCGGCCGGCCCTACACCCAGCACGAGACCTACTACGTCACCGCCAACACTGGCGAGGGCGCGCGCATCCACCTCGGTCTCCGGCAGGACGCCGACACCGGCCTGATGCGCAAGCAGGTCGAGGCGGCGATCGAGCGGGGCGAGGAGATGGACGTCGAGCGGTTCGTGCAGAGCCACCCCTCGCGGGAGGGGCAGCTGTACATGATCCCGGCGGGCACCCCGCACGCCTCCGGCGCGGGCAACCTCGTCCTGGAGGTCAGCGCCACGCCGTACCTGTACTCGCTGCGGTTCTACGACTGGCTGCGCAAGGACGCGCAGGGCAACTCCCGTCCGCTGCCCTACGAACACGGCTTCGCCAACCTCGACACCGGCCGCCAGGGCGAGGACGTGGTCCGCGACCTGGTCCAGGAGCCGCGCACGCTGCGCGAGGGGCCGGGCTGGCGCGAGGAGGTCATCGGCGCCCTGCCGGAGATGTTCTACGAGGTCCGGCGCCTGGTCATCGACCCGGCGGCGGACGGAGCCCGGCCCGCCGAGGACGACACCGAGGGCCGCTTCCACATCCTGAACGTCTCCTCCGGCGAGGGCGTGGTCGTCGAGACCGCCGACGGCCGAAGCCATGAACTCGTCTTCGCCGAGACACTGACCGTGCCCGCCGCGGTCGGCGCCTACCGGCTCCGGCCGCTGGGCGGGCGGCCGGTGCACGTGGTCAAGTCCCTGGTCCGCTGAGCACGGATCGACTGACGTGTTATCGATAACGCAATCCATGTCGGGCGCCTTGCACCCGGGCCTGGCCGAAGCCGCACGACAGGGGGCTGATCGCGTGCTGACCGCATCCACATCCGTGCCGGTCCTGGAGGTCGGCGGCACCCACGTCACCGCCGCCCTCGTGGACCTGAGCGGCGGGAAGACGGTCGGCGGGGTGGTGCGCCGGCCGCTGCCCGCGCAGGGCACCGCCGAGGAGATCCTCGACGGCATCGCCGCCACCGCCGCCCGGATCGACGCCCCCGCGGGGGCGTCCTGGGGCGTGGCCGTGCCCGGCCCGTTCGACTACGCGTCCGGCATCGCGCTCTTCGAGGACGTCGGCAAGTTCGACGCGCTGTACGGCGTGGACGTGCGCGCGGAACTGTCCCGGCGGATGCGCCCGGCGCCCGGCGCCCTGCGTTTCCTCAACGACGCGGACGCTTTCGGCATCGGCGAGTGCGTCGTGGGAGCGGCCGCCGGTCATGAACGCGCCGTCTGCATCACGCTGGGCAGCGGCGTCGGCTCCGCGTTCCTCGACCGGGGTGAGCCCGTCAACGACGGACCGCTGGTACCGCCGGACGGCAGCGCCCATCTGCTGTCGTACGACGGCCGGCCCCTGGAGGAGACGGTGTCACGGCGCGCGATCCGCGCCGCGTACGCCGGGGCGGTGCCGGCCGACCAGGGCCTGCTCGGCGATGTTCCCGACGTGCACGCCATCGCCGAGCTGGCTCGCGGCGGGGACCGGGACGCGCGGGCGGCGCTGGAGCATGCCTTTCGGGCTCTGGGGGTCGCGCTGGCGCCATGGCTGGCGCGGTTCGGGGCGACCGTGCTTGTCGTCGGCGGCTCGATGGCCGCCTCCTGGGACCTGATCGAAGGGCCGCTGAGAAGTGGGGCCGGCGCGGGCGCCGGGCGTGCCGTTCGGCTGCGGTTCCGCGCCGCCGAACGGGCCCACGACGCACCCCTGCTCGGCGCGGCCGCGTGGGCAGCACGACCGCAGTCCGCGGCGGTGGCCGGTCACGGCCCCCACGTAGGATGAAAGGCCGCGGGCGTACCGTCGAGGCGCCCGCGGCCATCCCTCTTCAGGAGAGAGCGAGCGCAGTGCCCCCTTCCGGCGTCCCCGAACCGTCCGGGTCGGCCGCTCCCACGATGCGCGACGTGGCCGCCCGGGTCGGAGTCAGCGCCATGACCGTGTCGCGGGCGCTGAAGGACGACAAGCGGATCAGCCCCGAGACCAGACAACGGGTGCTCGCCGCCGTACGGGAACTGGGCTACCGCCGCAACGAAGTGGCCCGCAACCTGCGCCTGCGCCGCCCCAGCGGCATGATCGGCCTCGTCGTCACCAACCTCGGCAACCCCTTCTACTCCCGGCTCGCGCTCGGCGCCGAGCAGGTCGCCGAGGAACACGGGCTCCGGCTGGTGCTGGGCAACACCGCGGAGCAGGTCGCACGCGAACGCAACCTGGTGGAGGACCTGGTCGCACGCCGCGTGGACGGGATCATCGTGGTCCCGGCCGGCGCCACACACCGCCACCTCAGTCCCGCCTCGCTCGGCGGCACCCCCGTGGTCTTCGCCTCCCGGCCCCCCTCCGGCACGGAAGCCGACACCGTGCTCGTCGACGACTTCGGCGGCGCCCGCGACGCCACCGCGCACCTGCTGGCGCAAGGGCACCGGGCCGTCGGCTTCCTCGGCAACCCTCCCGCCCTGTTCACCGGCGCCGAACGCTTCCGCGGCTACTGGGCAGCCCACGAGGAGAGCGGGCTGACGCCCCGCGAGGAGTGGATCCGCCGGGGGCCGCACGACATCCCCACCGCGGAGACGGCGGCCCTGGCGGTCCTGGACCGCGACGACCCGCCCACCGCCCTGTTCTGCACCAACAACCGCATCACCCTGGGCGCCTACCGCGCCGTCCGTCGCCTGGGCACCGACACCGCGCTCGCCGGCTTCGACGACTTCGAGATGGCCGACATGCTGGGCGTACCCGTCACCGTCGTCTCCTACGACGCGGAAGAAGTCGGACGCCAGGCCGCCCGACTCCTCCTGGACCGCATCGAACGAGCACCGGACGCGCCGTCAGGTCCGCCCCGCCGCACGGTGGTACCTACGTCCGTCGTGCGCTACGGGGCCTGAGACCCCCTGTGTCCGGCCGCCGAGGCGGCTTCGCGCCGCGGTGCCGTACGTCAGCGCAGCAGGTCTGTCATGACGCGGTGAGCCCGTTCGTGCAGGCGGCACCCGGCTCGGGGGTCTGCGGGCCCTGGACGTACTTGGTGAGGAACTGCTCGACCCTCGGGTCGGCCGCCGTCCTCACGCTGAGCTGGTGGCCCCAGGCGGTCAGCGTGATCGCTCCGGACTGGGTCCTGTCCGGACTCATCAGCGTGTAGGGCGTCTTGGAGACCTTGTCGGCGAGGGTGTCGCGGTCGGTCTGCGTGGCCTTGTCGTTGTACGTGACCCAGACCGCGCCGTGTTCGAGGGAGTGGACGGCGTTCTCGTCCGGGACGGCCTTGGTGTAGACGTCGCCGTCGCAGGTCATCCATGCCGGGGCGTGGTCGCCGCCGACGGGCGGGTTCTCGGGGTAGTCGACCTTGGTCTGGACGTGGTTGCGGGTGAGCTTCTTGGCGTCCCAGACCTTCTCGCCGGATATCGGCTTCGCGGCCTCGGCGGCCTTCTGCTCGTCCTTCCGGTCGGCGTTGTCGACGGCGTAGGCGCCCCAGCCGACCAGTCCGGCGACGATGACGGTGCTGAGGGTGACGGTGATGACGCGGTTGCGGCGTTCGCGGGCTCTTTCGGCGCGGCGCAGCGCCTCGATACGGGCCTTGCGGTCGGCGGCGGCCTGCTTCTTGCTGGTCTTGGACATGACTGGGCGTTCCTCGTCCCCGCCGGGCCGAGTCGTCGGCCGGCGGTGGGTACAGGGTGGATGAACGGACGCTGACTGCCGCGCGCCCGAGCGCACGGCGGGGCGTTCGGCTACGTCCGCTGCACCTGGAGGAAGTGGAGATCGGGAGCGCCGCGCGTGGGCGTCAGGCCGAGCGAACAGGCCTGGACGGCCGAGCCGGAGCGGCCGGGGACGTGGGTCAGGACGGCCGGCGCGGGCTGGGCCGCGGTGGGCAGCACCGCCCGGACACCATGCGTGTCCTGAGCGCAGCAGACGTCACCGGCGGGGCAGTTGCCCGGCTGGGTCGCCTGCGCCGTCCCGTGGTCGGTCGGATGGCCGGCGGCCGGTGCCGTCGGGGCGGGCGGCGTGGCGGTCGTCGGCGCGGTCGCCAGGTCGGTGGCGGCATGAGCCGCGGGGCCCAGGCACATCACCAGCGCCGTGAGCAGCATGACCAGGGCGTGGCACAGCGCCGCGGGCCGCGTGGTCCGCCACGCGCCGCGCCGCCCGTGCTGTGTCCGGCCGCTCATCACGGAAATGCTAGGCGGACGCTGTGAACGGACTGTCGGCGGGGTCGGGACCGTCCGTGCTCATGGCGCTCCCCTTTCTGTGCACGGCCTCCGCCTGCTCGGCGGGCAGCGGGGAGCTGCCTTTGAGCCCGCTTCCCGCATGCCATGTTTCCGCAGGTCAGAAGGCTCCTAACGGAGATGACAACGGTCACCGGTGCAGCCTTTGGTGATTCCCGGTCGGGTGCGTTTCACTGCGGTCAGGGCACCCGTCGCGAGGGGGAAGACGTCAGCATGAGCGATCACGACCACGACCACGATCATGACCACGGCCAGGGCCACGACCACGGCCACGCCGCGGGGCACGGCGCGGGCGGGCATGCCGGGCACGCGCACGGTGTCTCGGCGGACGCCGACCGCCGCTGGCTGGCCATCGCCCTCACCCTCATCACCGCGTTCATGGCGGTCGAGGTCGTCGTCGGTGTCGTCGCCGGTTCGCTGGCCCTCATCTCCGACGCGGCGCACATGCTCACCGACGCCGCCTCGATCGTCCTCGCGCTGGTCGCCATGCGGCTGGCCGCCCGGCCGGCCAGGGGCGGCTTCACGTACGGCCTCAAGCGCGCCGAGATCCTCTCCGCCCAGGCCAACGGGCTGACCCTGCTCCTGCTCGGGGTGTGGCTGGCCTACGAGGCCGTACGCCGCCTGATCTCCCCGCTGCAGGTCGAGGGCGGCCTGATGCTCGCCACCGCGCTCGCCGGCATCGTGGTGAACGTGGCCGCGACCTGGTGCCTGTCCAGGGCCAACCGGTCCTCGCTCAACGTCGAGGGCGCCTACCAGCACATCCTCAACGACCTGTTCGCCTTCATCGGCACCGCGATCGCCGCGCTGGTCGTCGTCCTGACCGGCTTCGCCCGCGCCGACGCCATCGCCACCCTCGTGGTGGTCGCCCTCATGGTGAAGGCCGGCTACGGGCTGCTGCGCGAGTCCGGCCGCATCTTCCTGGAGGCGGCGCCGGCCCACGTCGACCCGGACGCCCTGGGCGACAAGCTGGTCGCCGAGCCGCAGGTCGTCGAGGTCCACGACCTGCACGTCTGGCAGATCACCTCCGGCCAGGCGGCCCTGTCCGCGCACATCCTGGTCGAGCCCGGCGGTGACTGCCACGCCGTCCGCCGCGACCTGGAGGAACTCCTGCGCCACGACCACGGCATCACCCACACCACCCTCCAGGTCGACCACGCCTCCGCCCCCGTGCTCGACAGCGCCCTGCCCGGCGACCGCGACCTGCTCCCCCTGGACGCCGACGGGCACTGCGAGGAGCCGCACGGCCCGGTCCACCGCGACGAACCGCACGAACACTGACCCTCTGACCCTCTGACCTGCTGTCGACCGCGACCTCCGACATCGACGCCCCGGTTCCTCCGCCCGGATCACGATGCTCGCCCGCTCCCGCGCGATCCGTTCCCGGCCGAGGGAGTCGGCACCGCTGGAGGTCGAGCCCGCGCTCGGGCTGATCTCCGTGATGTTCTTCCGGTACGACGTGTGCGACATCGGCTTCTGCGCCGAGGCGGCTGTCGGGATCGCCGTGAAACCGGCACGGCACGGCAGGCTCGGCTTCCCCGAGTGGGTCACCGACCCCGACGTCCACATCGACGCCCGCCGGACGACCGCACGCGTGGCGAACGGCGTCGGCGGCACCGACCTCGCGCTGTCCGCGCCCAATCCGGCCCGGACCGCCCACCCGAGCGGCAAGCGGGTTTCGCAGGCGACGAGCACCTGGGGCCCTTCCCGTCTGCCCGTCGGGCCGTCTACGCGGGGCCGCCCTGTGACGCGGACAGCCAGGCGCGGTAGCGGCGCAGGGCCCGACGCTGCCTGCGCTGCTCGGAGACGAGGGCGAGCGCCGGGTGGGTGCCGGGCGTGGGGCGGCTGCCGCGGGCGATGCGGCGCATCTGGTGGCGGACCTGTGCCATGCCGGCCGCCGAGGCGAGGGCCTTGTCGGACCATGTCACCGGCCGGAGCTGAGCGTCGGCCTCGCGCCCCTGGCGCCAGCGGGCGGGCAGGTCCGGGGTGACGGCGAGGGCCGTACCCATCCCGGTGATCGCCACGCCGCTGTCGAGGACCTTCTCGGCGGTGGCGCGCCGGGTGATGCCGCCGGTGAGCATCAGCGGCAACGGGCTGGTCCTGACCAGGTCCTTCGCCAGGTCGAGGAAGTACGCCTCGCGGGCCTGGGTACGCGCGTCGGCGGGGCGTCCCGACATCGCCGGGCTCTCGTAGCTGCCGCCGGACAGTTCGACCAGGTCGACGCCGAGCGGTGCGAGCATCTCGATCACCTGGCGGGCGTCGTCGGCGTCGAACCCGCCACGCTGGAAGTCGGCGGAGTTGAGCTTCACCGCGACCGCGAAGGACGGGGAGACGGCGGCGCGGACCGCGCGGACGACGTCCAGCAGCATCCGGGCCCGGTTCTCCAGCGATCCGCCCCACTGGTCGGTGCGCTTGTTGACCAGAGGGGACAGGAACTGCGACAGCAGGTAGCCGTGCGCGGCGTGGATCTCCACGCCGTCGAAGCCCGCCTGCTCGGCGCGCCGGGCCGTGACCGCGTACCGGGTCACGGTGGTCCGGATCTGCTCGGGCGTCATGGCCACGGGGCGGCCGAAACGGCTGCTGTGCCTGCCCAGGTCGACGGCGACCGCGGACGGGCCCCACACGACGCCGGGCATGTCGGACCCGATCTGGCGGCCGGGGTGGTTGATCTGCATCCAGATCGCGCCGCCGCCCGTCCTGCCGGCCCTGGCCCACTCGATGAAGGGCTCCAGCGGCGCGGCCTCGTCGAGGACCACCCCGCCCGGACCGGTCAGCGCCTCGGCGTGGACCATGACGTTGCCGGTGATCAGCAGCCCGGTGCCGCCGGCGGCCCATCGCCGGTACAGGTCGAACAGCACCTTGTCCGGGAGCTGGCCGTCGCCGGCCATGTTCTCCTCCATGGCCGCCTTCGCGATCCGGTTGTTCAGTACCTGCCCGGAGCGCAGGGACAAGGGCGAGAACAGCTCGCTGGTCATCCGGGTTCCCCTTCGATCTCGATCGCTTACGATGTATGCAGTGTTCACATTAGGGCTGCGATGTAAGCGACGTGAACATGGAGGCGTGTGACCTGCGTCGCAGATGGGCGGGGGTTGGTGGGGGTGGTGGCCGGCGCCCTGCACCGGGCCGACGTCATGCAGCGCCAGGGGCTCTACCCCCTGGCGCCGGGTGTGTCGCCGTGTCCGGGACTGGAGGCTGCCCATGTCCGAGGCCGCCGAGGCGCACCGGCGCATGGAGGCCGGCGGGCACCTCGGCAAGATCCTGCTGGTGAACGGCCAGAGCCGCTGGAGCCGGCGTCGCCGGGCGGCCGTCGCCCCGGCCAGGCCGTCAGGGGGTGCCGGGTCAGGGGGTGCCGGGATCCTCGTACGGGATGCGGTTCAGGTGTACGACCTCACCGAGGGTGCCCCATTCGTCCGCGCCGAGTTTGGTGAGCGGACGCAGCAGCTCGCTGCTGGGCCGCCCGTCCACCAGGTAGTCCTCGTCGACGGCGGCATGCAGCACCCGCCCGAAGACCAGTGTGGAGTTGCCCATGCGCAGCGTGGTGTGGGAGCGGCACTCCAGAACCACATGGGACGCGGCGACCCTGGGCGGACGTACGCACGTGCTGGCCTCGCGTGCGATGCCCGCGGTGTCGAACTCGCTCACCGAACGGGGGAGGTCGGTGGCGGTCGCGTTGATCAGCCGCAGCAGCGGTTCGGACGAGAAGTTGACGACGAACTCCCCGGTGTCCTCGACGTTCCGCAGGGAGTCCTTCCGGCCGATCGAGGTGAACTGGACGATCGGGGGGTCGGTGCTGGCGATGCTGAAGAAGGAGTGCGGGGCCAGGTTCTCGGTGCGTCCGTCGGGGGTGATCGTGGAGATCCAGGCGATCGGCCGCGGAACGACGACCGATGTCAGGAACCGGTAGAAATCCGTGCTGCTCATCGCTTCAGGAGCGTATTCCAGACGCATGGTGGCCTCCCGGGCGCTGTAGTGGCCGTGGTTCGCGCCGCGGCCGGTCGTACCGGTGCTTCACACCGTCGGTTCGGTCGGCCGCGGGGGAGCGGGCAGCCCCCGGCTCACCAGGTCCACGGCCTCGGACACCAGGGCGACCACCTCCGGGCCGGAGTCCGGCTGCCAGCAGCTGATGGCAGCCTGCAGAGCCGCGAAGACCGCGGCCGCGGCCGTCCGTACATAGAGGTGGCACTCCGGCAGGCCGGTGCGCGCCGCCACCGCCCTCGTCACCGCCTCCTCCACCGTGCGGTTGGTCAACATGATCCGTGGCAGGAGCTCCGGACGCTCGCGCAGCAACAGCACGCGGTCCAGCCAGATCCTGCCGGTGGCGAGCTCGCTCAGCCGCTCCACGAACACGGCCCTGATCGCCTCCGGCGGGGTCTCCTCCGGAGGGCGGGCGGTGATCCGCCGCTCGATCAGCGCGGGTGCCCCCTCCTCCAGCATGAAGGCGGCCTCGTCCTTGGTGGCGAAGTAGTTGAAGAAGGTGCGGGGGGAGACTCCGGCCTCGGCGCAGATGCTCTCCACCGTGACGGCTTCCGGGCCATGGCGGCGGAAGAGCCCCACCGCGGCGCTCTGCAGCGCTCGGTGCGTCGCTCGCTTCTTGCGTTCGCGCAGCCCGTCGGGGCGGCCGCTCTCCATCTGCTCGTCGCTCCTCATCCGCTCGTCGGGCCCCCGGGTACCGGTGGCCGTGACAATTGCTACAGTACTGCAAAAATGCAGTACTGCAATAATCCATTACGATGACTGCTCTCAGTCGTACGCCGGACGGGACCCGCTCCGGTCGTCCCCGGCGCATTGGAGTTCCCGTGGCGGAACGGACAGAACGATCCAGGGGCCAGTCCGTGGCCATGACCCTGGCCGAGGCCCTGTGGTTCCCGGTGTGCCTGTTCCTGGGCATGCTGTTCTTCTTCGCGCCCGCTCTGCACGCACCGCAGCCGCACCATGTGAAGGTCGCGGTGGCCGATCCCGCGGTGGCCGGGCGGGTCGACAGCGCGCTGGGCACCAGGGTGCCCGGCGGGTTCGACGTCACCGCGGTCGCCGACGGACCGTCGGCCCGGCAGTCGGTGCTCGACCGGGACACGGCGGCGGGTTTCCGCCAGGACCGGCTCCACGCGGTGCTCTACGTGGCGAAGGCCAACGGCGGCTCCCTGGAGCAGGCCCTGACCCGGACGTTCACCCAGGTCGCCGCCGAGAGCCACCGGCATCTGACCGTCGTCGACGTGGCGCCCACCGAACAGAAGGACGAGCTGGGCACCACCCTGCTGTACTTCGCCCTGGCCTGGAGCATCCCTGCCTACGTGCTGGCGACCACGCTGCTGCGTGCGGTGACCTTCGGCCGGCGCGGGAAGCTCCTCACCATCGCCGGTGTGGCCGCCGGGTACAGCGTCGTCGGCTTCTACGTCGGCGTGTGGCTGGGCTACCTGCCCGACAGGCCGGCGGCCATGGGGGTGTCCTTCCTGCTCACCACGGCGGTGGCGACGGCCGCCTCGGGGCTCGCCCCGTTCGTCCGGCAGTTCTTCCCGGCCGTGGCCATGGGGCTGTTCATCGTGATGAGCATCCCGACCAGCGGCGGCGCCGTGCCCGCGCCGATGCTGCCGATGTTCTTCCAGCACGTCCGCGCGGCGATGCCGCTGGCCAACGGCCTGGACGCGCTGCGCGGCGTCCTCTACTTCGACGGCGCCGGAGTGCTGGAGCCGGTCCTGGTCCTCTGCGCCTGGTTCGCGGGCGGCGTCGCCCTGCTCGGGCTCGACCTCCGGCTGCACCGGCGCAGGACCGGGGCGCAGGCCGGGGGAGCCGGGGAGGCGGACGACGGCGACGGGCGGAGCGAGCTCGTCGAGGAACCCCCGGTCGAGGACCCGTCCCTGGAGACGCCCAGGCCGGCGGCGCTCCCGGTGCACGCGCACCACTTCGGGGAGCAGGTGCCGGTGCTCACCGGCCGGGTCCAGGACCGCGAGGGCCGCCCGGTCCGCGGCGCCGCGGTGACCGTCATCGACGCGCGGGGACGCCAGCTCGTGCGCAGCGTGACCGACGAGACCGGTGAGTACGCCGCGACCGGCCTTCCCGAGGGGTACCTCAGCATCGTGGTCTCGGCGCCCGGCCTGCATCCGATGGTGCACCAGACGCTGCTGCAGAGCGGGATGACGGCCCGGGCCGACTTCGCCCTGCACGGCAGGCTGCCGCACGGACGTCACGCCAAAGCGGTGCACGTGGTCGGCCCGCCGGTGTGACGGAGACGAGCGGCCGACCCGCCGGTGTGACCGAGAAGAGCGGCCGACCCGCCACCGTTCCGTGGGGCGCGTGCGGTCACGGCGGTCTTCCGGGGCGTCCCCCGGGCTCCTCCCCGTCGACCTCGGTGCCGGCGTCGTCGGTGCCGGCACCGTCGGGGGGCAGTGCGGGGTAGCCGCCCGCGGCGAGTCTGGCCACCATCGCGGCGAGCTGCCCACAGGCTCGGGCGATCTCCCGCTGCGTCGCGTTGCGCTCGCTGACGGCCGCCGCGACGAGCAGTGCGGTGAGCGCGGAGGAACCGTTGAACGCCTGCAGGGTGATCATGTCGGTGAGGAGGTCGTGACCGGCGAACGGACCGGCGCCCCGGGCGGCCGCGACGACCGCGAAGGTCGACACGGCCAGGGCGCAGGGCGCCGCCCCGGCCAGCTGGAAACGGAAGGCCGCCCAGATCAGCAGCGGGAAGCCGAGGAACATGAGCGGCGTGCTGCCGGTCTCCAGGAGGCCGACGCCGTAGGTGGCCGCGACGAGCAGCAGCGCCTCCACCCAGCGGGAGACCGGAACGTCCCTCGGCCGGTGTGCCGAGCGCAGCGCGAGCAGGACCGGCGTCACCACCAGGACGCCCATCGCGTCGCCGGTCCACCAGACCGACCAGGTGGGCCAGAACCGGCCCGCGGTCAGCGCACCGGCGAGGGCCAGGGTCGCGCTGCCCGTCGTCGAGCTGACCAGCATCCCGGTGAACGCACCGAGGAAGATCAGGGCGAGCGCGTCCCGCAGCCGGTCCAGTCCGAGACGGAACCCCGTACGGCGGAGCAGGGCGTACGAGCACACGGGCGCCAGGGTGTTGCCCGCCGCGATCCCGATGACGGCCCACGCCGACGGTCCGAGGGAGACGTTGACCAGGAGTGCGCCGATCGCGATCCCCGGCCAGACCCGCGGCCCGCGCAGGAGCAGGCCCGCCAGGGCGATGCCGGTCGGCGGCCACAGCGGGGTGACCTGGCCGCGCACCAGTTGCAGGAGGAGCCCCAGCCTCGCCGAGCCGTAGTACAGCGCCGCGACGACGAGGATGTCCAGAGCGGCCACACCGCCGCGCCGGAGCCGTTCACGCCGGGCGACAGTCATCGGGCGACCTCCGCGTCGACACCGCCCCGAGATCCATCATCCGCCGGATCCCTCCGATCCTCCATGGCACCGCTGAGCTGGACGTTCGGCGGCGCCGCCGGGTCAGGCGCACGGGGTGCGCAGGGCGAGCACGGCCATGTCGTCGTGGCCGTCGCTCGGATGGTGGTCGGCCAGTGCCCGGACGAACTCCGCCAGCGGCAGGTCGGCGTACGCGGTGGCGAGACCGGTGAGTTCGTCGAGGCTCGCGTCGATGGGCCGGTCCGGGCGCTCGATCAGCCCGTCCGTGAAGAAGACCAGCGTGGCGCCCGGGGGCACGAAGCGGGAGTGGTCGGGGCGGGGCTGCTCGGAGTCGACCCCGAGGGGCAGCCCCGGCTCGACGAACAGGTACTCGGCCTGGTGCCCGGGGGTGATGAGCAGTGGTGGGACGTGTCCCGCGCTGCTCCACCGCAGCCGCCAGCCCGGCCCGTCCGGCTCGATGCGTGCCAGGGTCGTGGTGGTGACGGGATTCTCGGTGATGGCCTGCAGGGTGCGGTCGAGCTGGGCGAGCACCGCACCGGGCGGCCCGCCCCCTTCGTACAGCAGCGCGCGCAGCATGTTGCGGATGGAGGCCATGGCGGCCGCGGCCCGCAGATCGTGACCGACCACGTCGCCGATGACGACGGCCACGACGTTGTCGGGCAGGGGGATCGCGTCGTACCAGTCCCCGCCGAGCCGACTGGGTTCGGCGGCCGGCCGGTAGACGGCGGCGGCGGTGAAGGGCCGCAGGTCGGGCAGCTTGGGCAGCAGCAGGCGCTGGAACTGCTCGGCTCCGATACGCACCCGTTCGAACAGGCGGACGTTCTCGATCGCGATGCCGGCCGCGCCGGCCAGGGCGACGACGACGCTCTCGTCGTGGGCGTCGAAGGGCCGTCCGTCGCGGCGCTCGGACAGGTAGAGGTCACCGTAGACCTCGCCGCGGACGCTGATGGCGACGCCGAGCAGGGTGCGCAGGTGCGGATGGCCGGGCGGGAATCCGACGGACGACGGATGGGCCGTGATGCGGTCGACCCGCAGGGGCTCGGGGTGACGGATCAGGTGCCCGAGGACTCCCAGACCGCGCGGGAACTCGGTCCGGGCCAGGTCGGCGTGTTCCTGCGCGGACAGGCCGGCGGAGATGAACTGCTCCAGGTGGTCTCCCGACTCGTCCAGTACTCCCAGTGCCCCGTAGCGGGCGCCCACCAGGTCCATGGCGGTGGTCACGATGCGGTCCAGCACCGCGGGCAGTTCGACCTCGCGGCTGATGGCCACCACCGCGTCCAGCAGGCCCTGCAGCCGGTCCATGGCGGTCAGCAGGGCGTGCAGCTGCTCGTCGATCCGCCCCAGCTCGGAGCGCAGACGCAGCTGCAGCTCGGGGAGGTGGGGCTCCCTCTCGGGTCTCCCGTCCCCGGTTCCTGACATCACGGGTGTCCGGTGGCGGAAGGTCCGGTCGCGGTCACCCTCGGCCGACGATCGTCGCTCCGCATCGACGTCGTCGGGTCCGCCCACATGATCGAGCGGTGCATTCCGGCCTCCTGGCGCGTCCCTGCGCCACCGGTCCACCGTGGCCACAGCAAGAACGGATAAACAGTCTATAAGGTTATTTATCGGATCCTGGCATGGCACGTCCAGGCGACGGCGCCTGCTCCGGTGAGCAGCGGGCGCCGGCCTTCGACGCCGCGGCGGGCTCGATTCCGGCTGGATCCGTCGACGACGCCCTGTGCGACCGGCCCGCCACGGCCGTGCCCAGGGCCGGATCAGCCCTGGTCCTCCTGCGTGAGGGTGTCCCGGAGCTGGGCTCGGGCCGTGATGCCGAGCTTGGGGAAGACCTTGTGCAGGTGGTAGCCGACCGTACGGGGGGAGAGGTAGAGGCGGGCCGCGATGTCGCGGTTGGTCAGACCCTGGGCGGCCAGCTCGGCGATCTGGCGTTCCTGCGGCGTGAGTTCACCGGCGGGAGCGGGGGCCGTCGCCGCCCCGGCGGCCCGCAGCTCCGCCTTCGTGCGCTCGGTCCAGGGGCGGGCGTCCAGGCGCTGGAAGCACTCCAGGGCCGCGCTCAGGTGCGGACGGGCCTCGGCGCTGCGCCGGCGCCGGCGCAGCCACTCGCCGAAGTCGAGGTGGGCAAGGGCCTTTTCGAAGGGCCAGCAGTCGGTGGCCGGGTCGTCGAGGGCGGCGCGGAAGTGCTGTTCGGCTTCGTCGGCGTCGGTCAGCAGGGCGGTGGCCCGGTGCAGTACGGCGGCCAGGCGCGGGGAAGGGTCGGGCATCAGGTCCTGCCGCGCGGCGGCGGCCACCGTGCGCGCGTCGTCCGCCCGCCCGGCGCGGACCGCCGCGGCCGCGAGGTCGCCCAGGTAGTAGAGCGAGGCGTGGTAGTGGACGGGCGCCGGGCGGAAGTCCCGGGTGAACGTCGCACGCAGGTGTTCGTAGGCGTCCGCGTGGTCGCCGGCGACGAACGCGGCCATCCCCATGGCGTGCCGGTGGCGCACCTGAAGACTCAGCGACCTCCGCAGGTCCACGCCCCGTACGGCGTGCAGCGCCTCGGTCCGGGCGGTCGCGGGGTCGCCCTGGAGTGCGCGCAGGGTGGCCCGCAGGATGCCGGCACCCACGGTCACGTTGTCCGCCCCCGCCTCCGTCGCCATCCAGAACGCCTCGTGCGCCGCCTCCTCGGCCGCCGTCCACGAGCCGTTCTCGAACAGGGCCAGGGCGAGTGCCTGGGTCACGGTCGCGTTCGTGCCCGCGCTGCCGGCCCGCCGCAGGAGGTCCATGGTCAGCCCGAGGATGCGTACGGCCTGCTCGGTCTCGTCCAGGATCCAGGTCGCGCCGCCCAGCGCGGTGAGGTTGCCGAGCGACTCCTCCTGCGCCAGGGCGGCCAGCCCCTCCGTCAAGTGCCGTGTCAGAAGCGGCCGTTCGTGAACGGGATCGACGACCGCCCGGGCCCAGGCACGGCCGGCGGGGTCGCCGTCCCCGTCGATCAGAGCGCCGATCCGGTCGAGTTCGGCGCGGTAGTGGGGGGCGCCGGAGTTGTAGACGGACGTGGCTGCGGTGCTCAGAGCGCCGAGGGCGAGCTCCGGAGCCGAGCCGGCGGTGGCCTCGGCGACGCCCAACAGGAGAGTCAGCGCCTCCTCGTGACGGAGCGTCACCCCGAGGGCCCAGCCGCCCAGCAGCGAGGCCTCGGCACGCAGCCGGGGATCCTCGGTCATCCCGCCGACGCGGCCGCTCAGCTCCCCGACCCACTGCGGATGACCCGCGAACATCGCGGCCTGCGCGGCCGCCAGCAGCCGCCGCGCACGCAGCTCCGGCTCCGGGGTCAGCTCGGCGGCGCGTTCCAGCGAGGTCGCGGCCGCCGCGTAGCCGCCCCGGCCCCGGGCCCGTTCGGCGCTCTCCGCGAGGGCGTCGGCGACCTCCGCGTCCTGACCGGTCGCCGCGGCCGCCAGATGCCAGGCCCGCCGGTCCGGCTCGTCGGCCAGCGCGGCGGCCAGGGCGAGATGGGCCTGCCGGCGCTCGTGGAAGGAGGCCGCGTGGTAGACGGCCGAGCGCACCAGCGGGTGACGCAGCAGCACCCCGCCGTCCGCCACCCGCACCAGGCCCGCCCGCTCGGCGGGGTCCAGCGCCTGTACGACGTCCAGCTCGGGGGCGGCTCGCATGAGGTCCGTCAGCCGGGCCGGGCCGGCCGCGGCCGCGAGGAGCAGAGCCGCCCGGGTGGGTGCCGGCAGACCGGGCAGGTCGGCGGCGAACAGGTTCTCCAGACGCGCGGTGAGCGGCAGCGTGGCACCCCCGGCGCCGCCGGCCCCCATGTCCCCGGCCCGGCCCCGGGCCAGGGCGCGGGGCAGCTCGATCAGGGCCAGCGGATTGCCGGCCGCCTGCCGGAGGATCTCGGCCCGTGCCTTGCCGCGCGGCGGATCCGGCTGCGCGTCCAGGAGCTGCCCGGCCGCGGAACGGTTCAGCGGGCCCAGCGTGATCTGCGGGAAGGCCCGGTCGAAGCGGGCCGGTACGCCGTCCTCGCGAGCGGCGAGCAGCAGCACCACCGGCCTGCCCTCCAGCCGACGGGCGAGGAAGGCCAGTACGTCCACCGAGCCCAGGTCCAGCCACTGGGCGTCGTCCACCAGCAGGAGCTGTGGCCGGCGGGCGGCGGCCTCGGTGATGAGTCCCAGCACGCCGACGCACAGCGACAGCTGATCGAGTTTCAGCTCGTACCCGGCCGCCTCCGGCCCGAAGGCGCGGTCCAGCACCTCCCGTTGCGCCGCGGGCAGACCCTCGCCGGGCAGCAGCGGATGCAGCAACTGGTGCACGCCCGACAGGCCGAGGCCCGCCTCGCCCTCGCTGCCCCGCACCCGCAGGATGCCCAGACCCCGCTCCCGCCCCCGCTCGGCGGCCCGGTCCACGAGGGTGCTCTTGCCCGCCCCCGGCTCCCCGGTCAGCACCAGCACCTGCGGACCGCTGCCGTCCACCGCCCCGAGCAGCCGGTCGAGGCGGCCCAGCTCGGCGGCCCGGCCCAGGATGCCCGGATCGGAGAGGTGGTCGGTGGTGCCGGCGTGCATGAACCGTCCTTGTCGTCGAGCCGCTGATACGGCAATCCTGCCAGCGGCCGGCGGGAGGACCGGAACCGCGGGCTCGCGCGCATCGACCGGGCCGCGGGCGCAGGTGACCGGTCATGTGACAGAAGCGCGCCTCCCCGGTCTCCGCGATGATGGCCCCGGCCAGGGAGAACGCGCACCATCCGGGGAGTACGTGCATGACGGTCCACCCACCCCAGCAGTCCACCACGACCGGCGACGAGCCCGCCGTGCTGGGCCGGGACGGTGAGATCGAGCGGATCCTGCGGTGCGCGACGCGCGAGCCCGGCACACCCCAGACCCTGCTCCTCCTCGGCGCGGAGGGCACCGGGCGTACGACACTGCTCCGGCACGTCCGGGACCGGGCCGGCGCCGAGGGCGTCCTGGTGCTGGCCGCGCAGGGCTGGGCCGAGGACCCGCGGCACGCGCACGCCTGCCTGCAGCAGCTGCTGACGCCGCCGGTGCGGGACGAGCTGGCCGCCCTGCCCGCCGGCCGGCAACGGGCGCTGACGGCCGTACCGCCGGCCGACGCCCCGGCGGACGAGGCCGAGCTGCACGCGGCGGTGACGGCGCTGCTGGACCGGCTCGCCGGGGCCGGTCCGGTGCTGGTGTGCGTGGACGACGCCGACCTGTGCGGCCGCGCCTTCCCGGAGGCGCTGTTCGCCGCGGTCCGGCAGCTGACCGGCCGTGCGCTCACGGTGCTGCTCGCCGCACGCCACGAGGCCGCCCTGCCCGGTCCGCCGCCCGGCACCGAGACCCTGCGACTGGGCCCGCTGAGCGGCCCCGCGGCCGCGGCCCTGCTCGACCGGCAGCCGGCGGCGCCCACCGGCCGGCACCGGCTGGAGATCCTCGCCGAGGCCGAGGGCAACCCGCTGGCCCTCGTGGAACTGGGCCGCGGTGCGCCGGGCCCCGCCACCCCGGTGCGGCACACGCACGTCTTCGGCGTACGGGTCGACGCGCTTCCCGCCGAGACCCGCCGGGCCCTGCTGTACGCGGCGGCCGCGGGGCCCGGCGGGACCGTCGCCGCGGTCATGGCCGCCCTCGGCACCGGCGACCTGGCGGTGTGGGCGCCGGCGGAGGCGGCCGGACTGATCGCGCTGGCCGAGGACCGGTTCGACTTCGGGCATCCGCTGGCCCGCTCGGCCGCCTACCTCGGGCGCCCGGCCGGTGAGCGCCAGCAGGCCCACCGGGAGCTCGCCAGGGTCGCCGTGCAGTCCGACGTCAGGGCCCGGCACCTGGCCGCCGCCACCGTGGGCGCCAACGCGTTCGTCGCCGCCGCCCTGGAGGTCTCCGCCTGGCGGCGCGGGGACGCGGTGGAGGCCGCACGCGCCCTGGAACAGGCGGCCCGGCTCAGCCCACGGCCGCCGGAACGCGCCCGCCGACTGGCCGAGGCCCTCACCGCGGCCCACGCGACGGGCGACCCCGGCTGGGTCCGCGAACTGCACGAACGGCTCGTCCGGGAAGGGGCCGAGCCGGAGTTCGGCTGCGCCGCGGCCGGTGCGCTGGCCTCCGCGCTCTCCCACGAGTCGGCCCAGCGCGAGGCCTTCGCGCTGCTGGCCGACGCCTCGGAGCACTTTCCCGCCGTCGACCGGTCCCTCGCCCTCGCCCTCGCCGGCCTGGCGGCGGGCATCGCCGCCCAGTCCGGGCTGCCGGAGCACACGGCGGCCCTGCCCGCTCTGCTCGACCGGGCCCGGCAAGCCGAGGCGTCCGGGCGGTGGCGGCCCGCCACGGCCGGACCGCTGGCCCGCCTGGACACCCCGCACACCCGGCAGGCCATGGCCGCACTGGTCACCGCGGTCGCCCGGCCACGCTCCGCCACCGGCGCCCCACCCGCCCTCGGCCGCTCGCACCATGCCGCCCCGCCCGACGCCTCCACCACCACGCCCGCCTTCACGCACGGCACCGTGCCCGCCATCACGCACGGCACCACGCCCGCCCCCGCAGCCCACGCGGTCCTCGCCGCGGTCGCCCACCAGGCCGACGAGGCGGACGTGGACCTGGGGCAGTCGCGGACCGCCGACGAACGGCTGCGCGGCGCCCGCGCCTTCGGGCTGCGCGGCTGGTCGGTGCTCCCGCTGGTGGACACCCTCCTGGCCACCGGGCGGTTCGCGGAGGCCGGCAGCGTGATCGAGGACGCCCTGACGGAGGCCGCGGTGCTGCGGCTGCCGCGCCTGCGGGCCGACCTGGAGACGCAGGCGCTGACCGTACGGGCGCTGCGCGGCGCCCTGCCGCCGGAGCCCTGGTTCACCCCCTCCGTGTGGCGGGCCGTCTGCCTGGACGAGAACCGGGCCACCCATGCCCGGCTGCTGCGCGCCCGCGGACTCGCGTCCGTCGCCCGCGGCGACATGGAGGACGCCTGGCGGCAGCTGCGCGGCCTGTTCACCGCCGACGGCTCGCCCCTGCACCCCTTCCTGTCCGCGCGGGCCGTCGCCGAACTCGCCGTCGCCGCCCAGCGCACCGGACGGTCGGCCGAGGCGCTGCCGATCCTGGAACGGGTCCGCGCCGAGCAGGGGGACCGCCCGAGCACCCGGATGACGCTGCTCCTGCACCACGCCACCGCCCTGGTCGGCCGGGACTGCGGGGCCGAGCAGCACTTCCAGCTCGCGCTCGTCAACCACGGGGCGAACCGCTGGCCCTGGGAGTGCGCCCACGTCCGCCTCAACTACGCGATCTGGCTGCGCCGTTGCCGCCGTACCCTGGAGGCGCGCCAGCAGCTGACCGAGGTCCTGGAGACCGCCGAACGCCTCGGCGCCGGCACCCTCGCGGCCGCCGCAGGCAGCGAACTGCGCGCCAGCGGTGCGGCCCCCGCCCCGGCGGACGCGGCGGACGCGGGTCTGCTGGAGCAACTGACCGCGCAGCAGCAGCAGATCGTCCAGCTCGCCGCGCGCGGCCTGTCGAACCGGGAGATCGGCGAGCGGCTCTTCCTGTCACCGCGTACCGTCGGCTCGCACCTGTACAACGTGTACCCCAAGCTCGGCATCAGCAGCCGCCATCAGCTCCGTGACCTGGTGGAGGACCGGTGAGGGCAACCGGGGGCCGGCCGGCGGAACGCCCATGACGCCCGGAGCACCGGGGCCGGGTACCGCCGTCGTCCTCGACCCCGTGGTGCAGCGCCTGGTCAGCGCCGCCGCTGTGCCGCCCGCCCTCGACGACCTCGGCCCGGACGCGGCGCGGCAGGCGCTGCGGGAGAGCCAGGCCGACCGGTTCGAGGACTTCGACGTGGACGCGGCCTTCCACGTGGCGCCCGTCGGCCCCGCGCGGCTGCTCGGCTTCTGGACCGTACGCCCGGCCGGGGCGCGGGGCCCGCTCCCGGCCCTGCTGTACCTGCACGGCGGCCGGTGGGCGCTCGGCGACGCCCAGACCCACGCCCGGCTGATCAGCGAACTCGTCACCGGCGCCGGGGTGTGCGCCGTCGTCCCCGAGTACAGCCGCGCCCCCGAGGCCCGTTACCCGGTGGCGCTGGAGGAGTGCTACGCCCTGCTGGCCTGGTCGGTCACCCAGGCCGACGCGCTCGCGCTGGACCCCGGCAGGCTGGCGGTGGCCGGCGACTGCGCGGGCGCCACGCTGGCGTCCGCCGTGACCATGCTGGCGAAGACCCGGCACGGGCCGCGGATCAGCGCGCAACTGCTCTACTACCCGCTCACCGACGACCGCTGCGACAGCCCCTCGCAGCACTGGTTCGCCACCGGCCACCTGCTCACCCGCCGTGCCCTGCGCGACTACTGGCAGCGGTACGTCGCCAACCCGGCGCACCGGAGCGAGCCCACCGCGGCTCCGCTGCGGGCCCGCCCGGAGGAGCTGGCGGGGCTGCCGCCGGCCCTGGTCGTCACCGCCGAGGCCGACGTGGCCCGGGACGAGGGCGAGCAGTACGCGCGGCGGCTGTCCGAGGCCGGCGTCGAGACGCTGTCCGTACGGTTCCTCGGGACCATCCACGACTTCGTGGCGCTGCACGCCCTCGCCGACAGCGCGCCCACCCGGGCGGCGCTGCTGACCGGTTGCGCCTTTCTCCGTGCCCGTTTGCGGTGACGGGGCCCGGCACCCGCCGATGACCAGTCGGCCGACTGATGCGCCGGTACCGGTCGCCCGGTGAGGCTGGCGGCATGGCAACCGCGATCGGCTCCCACGAGGAGAGACGCCGGCCTCCGACCGGCACGACGAGCGAGCGGAACAGGGTGCTGACCACGCGCTCGGTTCCGCCGGAGGAGAGCCTGGAGTACTGGCACGACGCCGTGTTCGACACCCTGGTGGGGATGGACATCGCCGCCGAGGGCGGTACCTACGACGCCACCCTGCGCACCGACCGCCTCGGGGACCTGCGGATCACCACGGTGGAGGCCGACCCCGGCCGGGTCCACCGGGCGCCCAGGTTCATCGCCCGCGGCGACGGCCGGGAGGTCTTCGTGGCCGTCCAGAGCACCGGCCGCGCCCGGGTCGAACAGGACGGCCGCAGCACCGAGCTGCGGACCGGCGACATCGGGTTCTTCGAGACCCTCCGCCCCTTCCGCACCACCTTCCCGGACCGCTTCCGGCTGAAGATCTTCGCGGTACCCCGCTCGCTCCTCGAACTGTCGGAGGCCGACGTACGGCAGCTCACCGGCCGCGCGGTCCACCCGGACGACGGACTCCCCGCGCTGCTCGGGCCGCTGCTGGAACGGCTCGCGGACACCTCCGCGTCGTACACCGCACCGGCGGCCGAGCGGCTGGCCGAGAGCGTCGTCGACCTGGTGGCGGCCACCGCCGCGGACCAGCTCGGGGCGGAACCCGCCGACCTGCCCGGCGCCGACGGCGTGCTGCTGCTGCGCATCAGGACGTACATCCGCTGGCACCTGTCGGACCCCGCGCTGACCCCGACCGCCATCGCCCGGGTGCACGGCATCTCGGTGCGCTATCTGCACCGGCTGTTCCAGGCCGAGGGCACCACCGTCTGCCAGTGGATCCGCGACCTGCGGCTGCGCGAGTGCCGCCGGGAACTCGCCGCCCGCCCGGCGGGCTCGGTCAGCCTCGGCCAGGTCGCCCGGCGCTGGGGGTTCACCAGCGCGGCCGGGTTCGGCAAGGCCTTCCGCAGCTCCTTCGGGCTGTCCCCGACGGACTGGCTGGACCGGGCGCGCACGGACGGTCCGCCGTGCTGACCGCGGTGTCCTGCGCCACCCGGGACCTGGCCCCCGGCGACCGCCTCGACGCCTGGCAGCGCGTCCTGTCCCGGACCTTCGTGGACGTCGAGGTCACCGTGGACCGGGACCGCCCGTGGACCGGTGAACTGGCCGCCCGGCGGCTCGGCGCCCTCCAGATCGCCACCGAGGACTTCGGCCCCGGCACGATCCTGCGCGGCGCCCGCACGGCCGCCGCCGATCCCCGCACCCACATCCTGGTCCGCCGCCAGCTGACCGGCACCGCCCTGCTGCTCCAGGACGGCCGCACCGCCGAACTCCACCCCGGCGGCCTGGCCTTCCACGATGCGCGGCGCCCGTTCCGGATCGTGCTCCCCGAGCGGCAGCGGGCCCGGATCCTCATGGTGCCCCGCGCCCTGCTGCGCCTGGAGGAACGGCAGCTGCACGCCCTCACGGCGACGGCGGTGGAGGAGGCCGAAGGGGGTGCGGCGGCCCTGCTGCTGCCGCTGCTCGACGGACTCGTCGACGAGGTCCCCCGGGTCGCTGCGGCCCGGCGCGAACAGCTGGCCCGGACCGTCGTGGACATCCTCGCGACCGTGGCCCTGGAGCGGATCGGCGGGCCGCCCGAGTCGGCCCTGTGGGAGCGGATCACGGCGTCCGTCCGGGCCCGGCTCGGCGACCCCGGACTCGCCCCGCAGGACATCGCCGACCAGCACGCCATCTCGCTGCGCTACCTGCACCGGCTCTTCCAGCGCCAGGGCACCACCGTGGGCGCCTGGGTCCGGGCGCGCCGGCTTGAGGCGGCCCACGCGGAGCTGGCCCTGCCCGGTGCCGCCCACCGGTCGATCGCCGCGGTGGCCGCCCGCTGGGGCTTCGCCAGCCCCTCCCACTTCAGCCGGGCGTTCCGCGAGACGTACGGGATGTCGCCGGCGCAGTGGCGGCGGGCTGCGGGCGCGGTCCGGGCGGACTGACACCGCGGCTGTTCCCTGAGGGACCGCACCCCGGGCGCTCTCGGAACGATCGCCCCCGCCCGCCCCGCCTACCGTCCGGAGCACCGGGTTTCGGCAGAGAGGGACACGCATGAAGCGCAAGGCGATGGCATGGACTCTCCCCACGCTGCTGGTGGCGCTGAGCGTGGTGGGCGCCGGTGCCCCGTCCTCGGCCCGCAGCGGCACCGGCGCCCGGGCCTCGACCACCGCGGTCGGCCCCCAGTACGACACCACCCACGTGTACGTCACCCCCGGCCAGGAGGACGCCTTCGCGGACAGCTGGGTGGCGACCTTCGGCGGCACCCACACCGCGAAGGTCGTCACGGACGTCACCCCGACCCCCAGCGAGACCGAGTCGGAACTGGTGCTCTCGCCCGTCGGGACCCTGTCCGTCTTCGACTTCAGGACCCCGGTGCCGTATCCGTTCGGCGGCGAACGCACCGGCTGGCTCATGAGCGACTTCGACCGGGGCGTCCGGCTGGCCCGGCAGAGCGGCGCGGACGTCGTCGTGGCACCGTTCGACGACCCGATCGGGAAGGACGCGGTCGTCCAGTTCCCGGGCGGGATCGACGCCCAGCTGTACTGGCACACCAAGGCCCCCTCGTACGCGCCCCTGGCGACCGTGCCCGACAACCGGGTCTATCTCACCCCGGACTCGGCGTCCGCCTTCCTCCGTTCCTACCTGCGGTTCACCGGCGGCCGGATCGTCTCCGACGACCGTACGGCGGACGGTGGCGACCTCGGGCTGCCCGGGAAGAGCTACCGCCGTATCGCCCTGACCTCGCCGTTCGGCAACACGGTCGTCAGCGTCACCGACGGCCACCTGCCCTACCCGTTCGGACGGGAGACCACCGGCTATGCGGTCGAGGACCTCACGGCCACCCTGCACAAGGCCGAGGCGGCGGGCGCGCGGGTCCTGTGGGGCCCGTACGACGGCAAGGGCCGTGACACCGCGATGGTGCAGTTCCCCGGCGGTTACGTCGCCGAACTCCACCAGGGCGGCAGCACCCGCTGACCGAACTCCTGGAGACCCCTCATGGCCTCGTCCTCCGTCGTGGAGCTGTCGCGCTGGCAGTTCGCGATCACGGCGATCTTCCACATGACCTTCCCGGCGCTCACCGTCGGCCTGTCCCTCCTCCTCGCGGTCGCGTACACCGTGTACGTCCGCACCGGCAACCCGCTCTACCTGCAGATCTTCCGCTTCTGGAAGAAGATCTTCGCCGTCGGCTTCGGTCTCGGCGTGGTCGCCGGCACCGTGATGACCTTCGAGTTCGGCCTCAACTGGGGCATCTACGCCCACGCGGTCGGCCCGGTCATCGGCGTCACCATCGGCATGGAGGTGATCACCGCCTTCTTCCTGGAGGCCGGTTTCATCGGGATCATGCTGTACGGCGACGGCCGGGTGAAGCCCCGCACCATGGCGCTGGCCTCCTGGATGGTGGCCGCGGGCACCCTGCTCTCCACCACCTGGATCCTCTCCGCCAACAGCTGGATGCAGGACCCGGCCGGATACACCGAGGTGGACGGCCAGTTCCACGTCACCGACTGGTGGCAGGTGCTCCTCAACCCGGCGTTCAGCTACCGCTTCCCGCACATGCTGATCGCCGTCCTGATCTCCGCGTCCTGGTTCGTCGCCGGCATCAGCGCCTGGTACCTGGTCAAACGCCGGGCGTCCGCGCTGCCGTTCGCCCGCCGTACCCTGTCCGTGGCCCTGGGCGTCCTCGCGATCCTGATGCCCGTCCAGCTCTACGTCGGTGACGCCACCGCCGTCTTCATGGGCGGCCACCAGCCCGCCAAGCTCCAGGCGTTCGAGGGCAACTGGAAGACCGACAACAACGGCTACAACCTGGTCGTCATCCCCGACACGGACAAGGGCGAGAACGACTTCCGCGTCGAGATACCCCACCTCGGCGCCGTCATCGGCCACGACGTGACCGGCCAGGCCAAGGTTCCGGGGCTGTTGCACACCCCGCCCGACGAACGGCCCAACATGTGGAGCGCGTTCTACGGCTTCCGGGCCATGTACTTCACCGCCCTCGCCATGTTCGCCACCGCCTTCGCGGGACTCGTCCTGCGTCTGCGCGGCCGCCTGTTCACCTCGCCGCGCTTCCTGCGCTGGCTGGTCTGGATGACGCCCGCCGGAATCATCGCCATCACCGGCGGCTGGATCACCGCCGAGACCGGCCGCCAGCCCTGGGTGGTCTACGGCAAGCTGCGCACCGCCGACGCCGTCTCCCACCTGAGCCTCACCGAGGCGGCCCTCAGCCTCACCGGGTTCGTCGTGCTCTACGCGACCCTGCTCACCCTCTGGATCCGCTACATCGTCCGCACCGTCAAGGCCGGTCCGGAACCGGTCACGGACCTTCGAACTCCCGCTCCGGAGGCCTCCGTTGTCTGAGTACCTGACCTACGCCCTGGTCCTGCTGTCGCTCGGGGCCTACGTGGTCCTGGACGGCTACGACCTCGGTGTCGGCATGCTGAGCCTCTTCGACCGCGACGAGCGCCGCCGCCGCGAGTACAACGAACTGATCGCCACCGCCTGGGACGCCAACGAGAGCTGGATCATCCTGGCCGGCGTGGCCCTGTGGGCCGGGCTGCCCGGGGCGTACGCGACCGTCCTGCCCGGGGTGTACCCGCCGCTGATCGCCATGCTGTTCGCGGTGATCCTGCGCGGCATGGGCCTGGAGTTCCAGAGCGCGTCCGGCACCTACCGGCGCGGCTGGGGACTCCTCTTCGGCGGGGCCTCCCTCGCCGTGGCCCTCTGCCAGGGCCTGGTGATCGGCGCGGTCCTGTCCGGACTCCCGCAGCAAGGCGGCCACTTCACCGGCGACGCCCTCGCCTGGCTCACCCCCTACAGCGTGCTGTGCGCGCTCGGCCTGGTCTGCGTGTACCTGCTGGCGGGCGCCGCCTGGCTCCAGGACAAGACGGAGGGCACGGCCCACGCGTGGGCGGGGCGGCTCGGCCGTCCGCTGCTCGGCGCGACCGTCGTGGCCGCCCTGGTCCTCGGCTTCGGCCCGGAGGTCGCCGACCCGCAGCACTTCCCCTTCGAACAGCCCCTGCGCGCCGCGCTCTTCTGGCTCGCCGTGGCCGCCGCCGCGGTGTGCGGCGCGGTCGCCTGGTACGGCTTCGGACGGCGGCCGGACTGGCGGCCGTTCGCGGCGGTGCTGGGCGCCGAGGCGGCAGGGCTGCTGGCGCTGGTGGCGGCGACCGTACCGGTCGTCGTACCGCCGTCGCTGACCCTGCACGAGGCGTCCAGCCCGCACGGCTCGCAGGTGTTCCTGGTGGTCGGGGTCGGGCTGTGCATGCCGTTCGTACTGGCCTACAACATCTATGCCTGGTGGGTCTTCCGGGGAAAATTCCGGGAGCCCGAGCGGCAGGCGGCGGCCGCGACGACGGCACCGGACGACCGGTCGGCCGACGGGACGGCCGCACCCTTCACACCCCGGCCGGAGTCCCGGGTCGTCGTCATCGTCCGCCGGACGCTGCTGACCCTGCTCGGCATCCTGCTGGCGGCCGTCTCCCAGGACATCTTCGGCGGCGAGTCCACGTGGGTCGACCCGCTCGGCGTCGCCCTGCTGGCCGGTACCGCGCTCGTCGCCTGGATCCTCGGCGACCGCCGGGCCACGCGACTCGGGGAGTACGACCTGCCCGGCGGCCTTCCCGGTGATCTGCCGGGCGCCCTGCCCGGCGGCGAACGCCCGTGACCGACACCGCCGCCCTGGTGGCGGCGCTCGCCGACGAGGACGGCCGGGGCGCGGCCGAGCGGGCATCCACGCGCCGGCTGCGCGCCTGGGCGCGGATCGGCGAACCGGAGCTGCGCCGGGCGGGCACCCTGCGCGGTCTCGCCCAGCTCGGCACCGTGATCTGGGCGGCGGGCCTCGCCTGGGCGGCCCAACGGGGGCTCGCCGCCCAGCAGTTGCACACCGCCCCGGCGGCCGTCGCGCCGGCCGCCGGGGTCGTGGCCGGCGGCCTGGCGCTGCGCGCCGCGCTGCTGGCGGCGGCCGACCGGGCGGCGGCGACGGGCGCCGCCCGGGTCCGGTCCGCACTGCGCGCCCGGGTCCTGCGCGCGGCCCTGCCGGGGCGGGCACCGTGCGGCGGACTGGCGGACGTCGCCTACGCCGAGGCCCTCGACGCCGAGGTGGCCCGCCTCGACGACTGGCTCACCGACTACGTCCCGGCCCGCCGCGCCATGCTGATCGGCAGCGGTGCCGTCCTCGCCGCCATCGCCCTGCGCAGCTGGTTCGTGGCCCTCCTGCTGGTGCTGGCCACCCCGCTGCTGCCGGCCAACCTCAAGGTCATCGGGATGGGCACGAAGGCGGCCGTACAGGCCCAGCTCGGTGCCGTCCGCACCCTGCACGCCCGGCTCCTGGACCAACTGCGCGGGCTGCCCACCCTGGTCGGGCTCGGCGCGCAGGAGGAGGCGGCGCGGGCTCTGCGCCGGGACGACGAGGAACTCGCCCGCCGCACCACCCTCGTGCTGCGCGTGGCGTTCCTCTCCACCGCCTGGGTGGAACTGCTCATCACCGGCACCCTCGCGGTCGTCGCCACCTACTGCGGCTTGGTGCTGCTGGACTACCTGCGGCTGCCCGGCGTACCCGACCACATGAGCCTGGCCACCGCCCTGTTCGTCCTCACCCTCACCCCCGCCTACTTCGCGCCCGCCCGCGAACTGGCCCGCGGCTATCACGCCCGCGCCCAGGCGGCGGCCGCGGCCGACCTGCTCGCCGGGGCGATGCGGGGTGCGGTCCCCGAGTCCCGGCTCCGCCCGGCCGTCCGCGGTGCCGCCCCGCTGTCCGTCCGCCTGCGCGAGGTGTCCGTGGTCCATGCCGGACGGGCGCGGCCTGCGCTGGACCGGGTCGAACTCGACGTCCGGGCGGGGGAGTTCGTGGTGGTGACCGGCCCCAGCGGTGCCGGCAAGTCCACGCTGCTGTCCGTGGCGGCGGGCCTGCTGGTGCCCGACCGGGGCAGTGCCCTGCACGGGCGCGAGCGGGCAACTCCCGCGCACGTGGCCTGGGTCGGCCAGCCGGGCTTCCTGCTCCCCGGGAGCGTGGGCGAGAACCTCCGGCTCGCCCGACCGGATGCCGATGACTCCGAACTCATCGCCGTTTTCGAGGAATTGGGCTTCCGCGGCCTCCTGGCTGCACTCCCCGACGGCCTCGGCACCCCCGTCGGCGAACGCGGCCACGGCCTCTCCTCCGGCCAGGCGCAGCAACTGGTCTTCGTACGCGCCCTGTTGCGGGACGCGCCGCTGCTCTGCCTGGACGAACCGACGGCTCATCTCGACCCCGGCGCCGAGGCGGCCGTCGCGGACGCACTGAGTCGACTGGCCCGGCACCGGACCGTCCTGCTGGCCACCCACAGCCCGGCTCTGCTCCCCCTCGGGGACCGCCTGCTCACTCTGGACCAGGGAAGGTTCGTATGACCCTGCGCCTGCTGAGAACGGCGGTCCGACGGCGCGACCTGCTGTACGGTCTGCTCCTCGCCGCGGCCGCCGAACTGTCCGCCGCCACCCTGCTCGGCGTGTCCGGCTGGTTCCTCACGGCGTGCGCCCTGGTCACGGTACGGGCCGACACCACCTGGTCCTGGCTGTACCCGTCCGGCGCCGTCCGCGCCCTCGCCCTGTCCCGCACCGGGCTGCGCTACGCGGAGCGCCTGGTCAGCCACCGGGTCCTGCTCGACGCCACGGTGTCCCTCCGGGCCCGGCTGGTGCGCGGCGCCGCGGCCCTGCCGGCACGGCATCTGCGCGCCCTGCGGGACGGGGCCCTGCTGAGCCGGCTCACCGACGACGTCACGACCGTCGGCGCGCTCCCCGCCGACGTCCTGGCCCCCCTCGCGAGCACCGCGGTGACGGCGGCGGTCGTGACCGGGCTGCTGTGGCACGCCGACGCCCGGCTGGGCGCGGCGGAACTGCTGGTGTTCCTGCTCGCCGCCGCGACCGCCGTGGCGACGCACCGGCGTGCGCAGGACGCGGTACGGCGGACGGCGCGCGAGCAGACGGTCGTACGGACCGAACTCCTCGGCGCCCGGGACGCGTTGCCCGAACTGATCTGCCTGGACGCCGCGACACCGGCCAGGGCCCGGATCACGGCGGCGCTGGAGCGGGCCCAGCGTGCCGACGACGACACCCGACGGGCGCTGCGCGCAGGCCGGGCGGCGCTCCGCCTGCTGGGCGCGCTCGGCCAGTGCCTCGTACTGGCCCTCGCCCTGGACCTCGCCGCGACGGCGCAGTCCGTGTCCGCCGCGATCGGTGAGGTCCTGCTGGTCGCCGCCGGATACGAGCTGGTCGAGCAGCTGCCGAGGATCCTGCCGGCGTACGGCCGGGTGCGTGCCGCGGCGCGGCGGCTGGCCCTGCTGGACGCCGTGCCCGGTCCGCCGGCCGACGGGACGGCGGTGGCCTTCGAGGCCGAGCCGGGCACCACCACCCTGGTGACCGGCCCCAACGGCAGTGGAAAGAGCACGCTGCTGGGCCGCCTGGCGGGCCGCGCGACCCCGGGTGACCTGACCCTGGTCGAGGCCGAGGACTGGCTCGCCGACGCGACCGTCGCCGAGAACCTGCGGCTGGCCGACCCGGACGCGGACCCGGAACGGCTCGCCGAGGTGCTGGCCCTGGTCGCCCTGGACGACATCCCGCCGGACTTCCCGGTGGGCCCGAACGGCGCCCGGCTCTCCCAGGGCCAGCGCCGCCGGCTCGCCCTCGCGCGGGCCGTGCTGCGCGACCCGCCGGTCCTGCTGCTGGACGAGCCGACCGCGGGACTCGACCGGACCACCGCCCGCCGCGTCCTGGGCGCCGTCCGCTCGGCCCTTCCCGCCACCGCTTTCGTGATCGCACTGCCCGACCGCGACCACGACCTCCTACCCTTTCCGGTTGACGGCCGGATCGAACTGACGGCCCGAGTGACGATGGAGCGCGTATGACCGACGAGGCGATGGGTGACGAGGTCTACCAGCCGGACGGTTCGGAGGTGCAGGACGACGCCGGTCTGCTGGACGCCTCGGACACCCTGGACTACCGGGCCGGCGAGGAGGCCCTGGACGAGGGCTACTCGCCGCCGGAGCGGCCCTGGGCCGTGGAGCACACCGGGGTGACGGCGGCGGAGGGGCAGCGCGGGGAGACCCTGGACGAGCGCCTCGCCGAGGAGGTGCCGGACATCGGCGTCCCAGAGGGCGACGACCTCGGCGACGCCTGGGACACGGACGGCGAACTCCTCGACGACGAGGTCGGCGACGACCGCGCCGGACGGCTCCTCGCACCCGACGAGGGCGCACACGAGGTCACCGACTCCGACCTGTTCGCCTCCGACCGGGGGCTGGACGGCGCCGGGGCGTCGGCGGAGGAGGCCGCGATGCACGTGATCCCCGACTCCGAGGACTTCTGAGACGACATGTGCGGGGGCGCGGCCCGGCCCGCATCCGCGAACTGTTCGCCGCGGCACCCTGGGCGACCGGCTACGGCATCGCCTGCGGGCTGCCCCCGCA